>CAMLDY010000034.1 GCA_946478895.1 uncultured Gemmatimonadota bacterium | reverse complement strand
CCGCCCGCGGCCGCCAGCCGGTAGTCTTCAGTGGCAGTTAAAGACTAGCGGAGTACCCCGATCCGTCTTCCGGCTTCTTCGACAGCCTGGAATAGCTGTTCGAACGACTCGGTCACGAACAGCACGTCCTGGAAGTGATCGATCTCGAACGGCTGGTTGAATACGGCATCGAGCGAGAATGGACGGCGATCGCATTTGGGACCGAGGGCGTTTGCGGCGTCGCCATGGGATGAGATGAGCCCGCTGCCGTAGACCTTGATCTCGCCTTCTTCGCGGATCAATCCGAATTCGACCGTAAACCAGAACAGTCGCGCCATCCGCGTGGTGTCTTCCTCGTTGTCGGCAGCCGCCGCAACCTGACCGTAGTGCTGCAGGAAGTCGGCGAACACGGGATCGGCGTGGAGCGGGACGTGCCCAAAGACATCGTGGAAGATGTCGGGCTCCGGCAGGTAATCGAGCTGCTCGCGCTTCCGGATGGTGACAGTCGTCGGAAATTTTCGCAGCGACAGGCACTGAAAGAACGCCTTGGCGGGGATGTATCCATTGACGGGTACCGCTTCCCACCCCGTCGGCGGGGCAAGTCTGCGATTCACCTCCGCGAGATCGGGCACCGTCTCTTTCTTGAGACCGATGGTGTCCGCGCCCTTGAGGAAAATCCGGCTGCCGTTGTTGCGCAGCTGCTTCATCCGTCGCTCGTACAGCAGTCCCCAGACTTCGTGGTCTTCAGGGGTGTAGGCGTTCCAGTCCTGCTTGATGAAGACCGACGGGTCTTCGACGAGATCGCGGAGAGCGGCGGTGGACGACGGCAAATTTCAGCTCCTTGATGCGAGATCGATACGCATCCGGAAAGCTAACTGCCGGTATTGGCCCCTGAAAGCTTGTTGCTGGCGCGCTTGCGCAGCGGCAACATGATCGTGAACACCGATCCGACGCCGAAGCTGCTGGTGGCGGTGACATCTCCGCCCATCGCGCGCGCGAGGTCGCGACTGATGGCGAGACCAAGCCCCGTCCCCCCGCTCGGGACGGAGCCGGGCGCGCGCAGCTGCACGAACGGCTCGAAGATCTGGTCGATCTTGTCGGCGGGCACGCCCGCGCCGGTATCCCGCACCCGGACCAGCAGCTTGTCGTCCTCGACGCGCCACTCGAGCTCCACGGTTCCCCCGGGCGCGGTGAACTTGACGGCGTTCGCGAGAAGGTTGACGAGGATCTGCTGAACTTTTTCCCTGTCAGCGAACACTGTGAGCGTGGGGTCGCCTTTGCGATGGATGTAGCGCACGCCCTTTTTCGCGAACTGTGGCGCGACGAGACCCTCGGCGCCGCGCAGCGTCTCCTCGATCGGAATCTCCGCCATCGCAAGCTCGATCGGACCGCCCTCGAGCTTCGCGAAATCGAGAATCATGTTAACCAGCGTGAGCAGGTGCTCCTGCGCCTGATGAATGCGCTCGACATCGCGGCGCTGCTCTTCGTTGAGGTTGCCGTGAATGTTCTGCTGCAGGATCTCGAGATACCCGGACACCGCGTGAAGCGGCGTGCGGAACTCGTGACTGAGGCGCGCGAAGAGCTCCGACTTGATGCGGTTTGCGGCTTCCGCTTCCTTGCGCGCCGCCTGCTCACCCTGAAGCGCGAGCTCCAGCTCGCGGGTGCGCTGGGCCACTCGCGCATTCAGCGAGCGGTTCAGCGCCTGCATGCTTTCCTCGGTGTCGCGTCTCGCGCTCATGTCACGCAGCAGCCAGCACAACGAGCGATTGCCGTCGGCGCGGGTCTCGAGCGCAGAAACCGTTGCCTCCACGGTGACGAGGCGGCCATCGCGGCCGCGGGCATCGACCGTCCACTTGTCCATCGGCGCTCCCTCGCCGAGCGAGGCGAGGTGGGTGCGAAATTCGGTACGGGAGCGGGCGTCGACGAATGTCGACAGCGACTTCCCTACGAGCAGCTTGCCCGGCAGCCCGAACAACTCCGCGGCGGCGGCATTTGCCTCCTCTACGACACCGGTCCCATCGGTGACGAGATACGGATCGGGGGCGTGATCGAAAAGCGTCTGGTAGCGATTGCGCTGGATCTCCAGCAGGTTGTGCGTCTCGAGCAGCGACTCCTGTTGGGCGCGCAGCTCTTCCTCGGCAACCGACAGATCCTCGAAGGCAGCCAACAACTGGTCTCGGCGTTCGCGCCCTGCGATCCGTTCACGCCCGTATTGGGCGGCGTCTCGAGGCCGGCCGGTCTCGATGGCATCAGCGAATGCGTCGATGTTCTGATTGCCAGGAAGCGGACCAGTCACAAGTCGGTGTGCGTGTGTTGTTTGTGCATTCCCACGTCACGGGAAACAGATGAGTTTACGCCACATCCACACTAAGGCACAAATCTGTTTTAGCAATAGCGAGTTGCTTTGTGTTCGCAGATGACAGCCTCTTACGACTGCCATCGCAAAATTGTTCCCATCATGCGACGCGAAAAAAAAACTCCGGTCTTCTGACCGGAGTTTTTCGTGCAGCTACGGATCGTGCGGATCTCCGCCGCCCTCTTCGTCGCGCTCGTCCTGACCAAAATCGAAGTTGACGATGTCCCCCACACGTTCGACGTGGACCACCTGACGCATTGTCTGACCGCCGGCGGTGATGGTCACCATGTAGTCACCCGGATCGACGGTGTCGCCGCCGCGACCGCGGCCGAAGAAGCCTCCTCCGCCGCCGCCCCCACCACTACCCAGCGTAGGAGATTCCGCGGGCCGCAAATTGATTTCACCGGGCGCACCGCCGCGACCGCCCTGGCCGCGTCTTCCACCCCCACCCGCGAATCCTCCGCGCGCTTGCATCCGCTGGCGCAGCGCACGCATCCCCGCCGTATCACCCCGCGCGCGCATCGCCGCCATGCTGTCCCGCATCGCGCCCATGCCGGTGGTGTCCACCTGCGCACCACGCGTAGTGTCGCCGCGCGCCGCGCGCACTGAATCCTCGCGCTCCTGACGCTCGCGCGCCGCATTGATGCTGTCGCGTCGGGCCGCAGGGCCAAGTGGCCGCGGGCGCTTTCTGAGATCCCAATACGCGCGATGCAGGCCGGGTCCACCGGGACCGGTCAGCGTGCGAACGGTGTCACCGCGAATGTCGGTGACGAGGATCCTGGTGGTGTCGCGGGAATTGCCCGATGTCAGTCGATAGACCAGCTCCGCACCGTACGGCGGATTGGGCGCAACAAACCACTTGTTGCCGGTGAAGCTCTGGGTTGACGCTTGCGAGTACTCATACGCGGGCTTCGGCGTGAAGAAGTTCGTCCCCCGCGCCATCACGCTGTTGGTCATCTCCTCGAGCGGCGCCACGTCGACGATCCAGATCGAGCGGCCGTGGGTTGCCGCGATCAGCTCGCGGTCACGGGGATGGATCTTCAGATCGTGTACCGGCACCGTCGGCAACCCGGTCATGAACCGCTGCCAGCTCGCGCCCCGATTGGTGGAGACGTACGCTCCGACATCGCTCCCGAGGTAGAGGAGATCCCGATTGAACGGATCTTCGCGGATCACGTGCACGAAGCTGACGCCGCTGCTCGGGAGGTCGGACGCGATCGACCGGAAGGTCTTTCCGAAATCGTTCGAGACGTAGACGTACGGCCTGAAGTCATTTTCCCGGTGATTGTCGAACGTCACGTACACCGTCGCGGTGTCGAAATGCGAAGGCTCGACGCGGCTCACCCACGACTTTTTCGGAACTCCGGGAAAATGCGTCGTGACATCGGTCCACTGCCCGCCATCGTTGGTCGAGACCCAGACGTTGCCATCGTCGGTTCCAACCCAGAGGATGCCCGGGCGGATTGGAGACTCCGCCGTGGTGGTGATGGTGCCGTAGGTCTCGGCGCCCGAGTTGTCCCTGGTTATGCCGCCGGTCAGCTTGGTGCTCATGATGATGCGCGCCGAGTCCCGGGTCGACAGGTCGGGCGAGATGGGATAGAAGTTATCGCCCCGGTCCGTCGATTTGAGCAGCCGGTTGCCGCCCATGTAGATGATGGACGACGAGTGCGGCGAGATGAAGAACGGAGTCGACCAGTTGAAGCGGTAGCCGCGCGCCGAGTCAGCGGCAGCCCGCGCACGAATTGCTGCCAAAGCGCGAGTTATGTCCGGCGTCTCCGGCCGCGTGGTATCGCCGCGGGCGATGATCAGCGAATCCTCGAAGATGCTCGTCCTGTCGCGCCCGCCGCCGCGCATGATCACCGTGCGGGTGTTCTGGCCGATGTTCAGACGAGAAGCGTTTCCGCCCTGTGACTCGCTGTACACGGTATTCGGATCGTCGGGGTCGATCGCCGTATAGAATCCGTCGCCGCCGCCGACGTTGTACCAGTCATCGTTGGTGATACCGACGCGATTCTTCGCCCGCGACGGTCCGCACCACGAGCCGTTGTCCTGGAGGCCGCCGCAAACCTTGTACGGCTTTTCCATCCCGTAGCTGACGGCGTAGAACTGGCCGATCGGAAACGTGTTGATGAAATCGTAGGTGCCGCCGCGATCGTAGCTCACCGCGATCCCGCCGTCATCACCGAGGATGTAGTGGTCGGGGTCGCTGGGATCGATCCACATCGCGTGCCAGTCGGTGTGAACGCCGAGCGCGCCACGACGATAGGTCTTGCCGCCATCCTCCGAAGAGCGAAACACGGAGGACATCCAATAGATGCGATCGGGATTGCGCGGGTCGACGCGGATCTGCGAATAGTAAAAGGGGCGCGCGTCGCCAAGACCGCCGGCACCGCCCGCGGGTGGCTCGTTGCGATAGGTCAGCGTCCAGGTCGCGCCGCCGTCGGTCGACCGATAGATGCCACTCAACGTCTTTTGCCGCTTGGCGGGGTCGGCCTTCTCGCCGCGCCCGAGGGCGTGCGGAAGCGTGTCCGCCTCCACCCAGGTGTAAACGATCTGCGGGTTGGATGGCGATACGGCAATTCCAATTCGCCCTTTGGTGGTCTCGGGAAATCCACCGCCTTTGATCTCGCGCCAGGTTGCGCCAGCGTCGGTCGATTTCCAGAGACCACTGCCGGGTCCGCCGCTCTTCAAAAAGTAGGGACCCCGAACTCTTTCCCAGCTCGAGGCGTAAAGGGTGTTGTGATCCTTTGGATCCATGGCGAGGTCGACGAACCCCGCCTTGTCGCTGACGAATTTCACCAGCTTCCAAGTCGCGCCGCCGTCGGTCGATTTGTAAAGTCCACGCTCGGGATTCGAGTTCCAGGCATGACCGAGTGCCGCGACATAGACGACGTTCGGGTCGGTCGGATCGACTACGATTCGCCCGATCTGCTGGGTAGCCTCGAGTCCCATGAGCTTCCAGGTGCGGCCACCGTCGGTCGACTTGTAGACCCCGCCACCCGGCGAGATGGAATTGCGCGAATCCTCTTCACCCGTTCCTGCGTAGATGATGTCAGGATTGGAAGGAGCCAGGGCGATGTCGCCCATCGAGATGACCTTCTCATTCTCGAACAGCGGGAAGAACATCGTTCCGGCGTTGATGGTCTTCCAGATTCCGCCGGTCGCGGTGGCGACGTAGAAGACCTTCGGGTTTCCAGGAACACCTTCGACGTCGGTGACGCGACCGCTCATGTTGGCGGGGCCGATCGCGCGCCATCGGAAACCGGCGAGGGTGGTGGAGTCGAGAGGGGTGGTGAGTTGTGCGGACAGGCCTCCGGCGCAAAGCAACGCACCGGCGAGAGCGGGTAGAACGGGGTGGGCTCGCATGGTTTGGCTTTGGTTGGAATTCGATCCTTGGCGCGGATCGGGACGGATTCGGAACTAAGCTAATACGGAATGGCTGACGTCGGTGTTGGCGCAACCGCGCCGAGAACGAAGACTGTGCTTAGATTCTGTCGCATCGAACGAACGTCTTGATCAGGTGAACTACCGATGATGAAACTGATTTCTCAGGCGGGCACGGCGGCTCAGGGCGGCAACGCCACGACACAAGCGCCGCCCACCAATTCAACGCGGCCAACCGACCAGGAGCTGCAGAATGCTGCACGGGAGCTCCGGGCTGCCTTCAAAAACAACATCACCGCCGAGGTGGTGGCGGCCCGCGCCCGGGAAGCAGCGCAGGCAGCGCAGGAGGCAGTTGGACAAGCAGCTCCGTCAGGCCAGCGCACCTTCACCATCCAAACCCCGGACGGACAACAAACCGTCGTCGGGGTCCCCGCGCCATTTCGCAACAACGATGCAATTCCTCCACAGGTCGTCGACATCTCGGTCGCGTTTTTCATCACGGTCGCGGCGATCATCATCGGCCTGCCACTGGCGCGCGCATTCGCTCGACGGATGGATCGACGCTCGGCGCCGAATCAGATTCCTCCCGAGATCACGAGCCAGCTCACCCAGCTGAATCAGGCGGTAGACGCCATCGCGCTCGAGGTCGAGCGAATCTCCGAGGGCCAGCGCTACACCACGCGACTGCTTTCCGAGCAGCGGGACGCGCACCTCCCCGCGGGCACCCAGCGCTAGGCGACGAGCGGAGTTCTTGGTCCGGGGGTTGTCGGCAGCGTCACCGTAAACGTGCTGCCATTCTCCGGACTGCTGCTGACGGAGACATCTCCACCGAGCAGCCGCGCCAGGCTGCGACTGACGCTGAGCCCCAACCCGGTTCCTCCGACCCGGCGCGTCGAGCGCTGTTCCACCTGCCAGAACGGATCGAAGATGCGCTCGAGGTTTTCCGGCGCTATTCCGATGCCGGCGTCGGTCACCGCGATCGCAACGGTATCGCCGTTCCTCCGGGAGGTTATCACGACGTCACCGCCGTCAGAGAACTTTATCGCGTTGGACAGAAGGTTGAGCATGATCTGACGGAGCTTGCCGCTGTCGGAGAGCAGGTGCGCGTTCGTACTCTCATCACGGAGTGCGATGCGCTTGCTCTCGGCGAACGGCGTGACCATTGCGACTGCATCCCGGATGAGAGGCTTGAGCTCGATTTCCTCGCGCCGGACGACTTCCTTGCCGGCGTCGACGCGACTGAAGGTGAGAACTTCGTCAATCAGCCCGAGAAGATGTGCCGCGCTGGCGCGAATCCGCCCGAGCTGCCCACGCTGTGCTTGATTGAGCTCGCCCTCGATGCCTTCCTCGAGGAGCGACGCGTATCCAATGATCGCGTTGAGCGGAGTGCGTAGCTCGTGACTTATGGTTGCGAGGAAGGCCGATTTCGCATCGCTCGCCGCCAGCGCACCGCGATAGAGCTGCGCGTTGTCGATCGCGATCGCTGCCCTGGTCGCCAGCTCCATGGCGAGCGTCTTATCGACCTCGCCGTAGCGCCTGCCGAGCTCGCTGCTTATGAGTGTGAGAGCGCCGAGGGTACGGCCGCGAGCTATCATTGGGACGATCAACGCCGAGCGGATCTGCAGCTCACGGGTGATCGCGAGGTGCTCGGCGTCGCGTGCGGCGGAGACGAGCATCTCGTCGGTGATCTCGGGGTATAGCTCGGGCTTGCCGCTCCTGATGACCGAGCCTACGCCGCCCTGCGCTGAGTAGTCCGGCGGATACAGCTTATTCAGATCACGGGCCCATTTGATTTTCGCCTCGTCGCGGTGCGACACCACAACCTGACGAATCTCGCCGTCCGGGCCGACGAGATCGACCGCACACCAGTCTGCCAGCTCGCCGACCGCGAGCCGTGCCACCGCCTCGAGGGTCTTCTCGTAGTCGAGCGTGGACGCCAGCGCGCGACTGGCGTCGCTGAGAAGTTTTGCGCCCTCTTCTGCGCGCTTGTGGCGCGTGACGTCCCGACTGAAGATCAACACCGCACCCTTGAGTGGAACGACGTTGTTCTCCAGCCAGAGGTCGGCTGACGGCAGGTATTCCTCGAACTCTACGACCGCCGACCTGGCCACCGCTGACAACGCCTCGCTCTCGAAGCGAGTTCCCTTGAGCGCCGGCACCACCGCCCACAACTCACAGCCGATCACATTCGCATCGGCGCCCATCGATGCCAGCAGTCGGGTTGCGGCGGGGTTCAGGTAGGTGAACCGCCATTCCTCGTCAAAGACGCTGGCGGCATCCGGCAGATTCTCGAGAACGCGCTCGAGACGGCGCCGCGCGGTTTGAGCGGCATCGCGCTCTGTTTCCGCGGTGCGAGTGGCGCGATTCAGCTCATCGTTGGTCGACCGCAAATCTTCGGCGGTCGCCTCGAGCTCCGCCGCCTGCGATTCCATTTCGGCCGCCTGCAGCTCCAGCTGGTGCGACTGTCGGGCGAGGTCCTCGTTGACTTCCTCGAGCTGGGCGTTGGCTGCTTCGCGCTCCCTGATTGCGCCCGAGAACGCGAGATTGATGAGTCCACTGAGAACGAGTGCGATGATCGCCGCGCCCGCGACCACCAGTGAGGCACTGCGGACACTCCGCTCTTCGGCCGCATGGCGCGCGTCGAGGAGCGAGCGCTCGCGAAACTGCAACGCCTCCACGTGCGCCCGCAGCTGATCCATCTGCTTCTTGCCGGCCATGATGCGCGCGCTGCTGCGCGCAGTGCCGAGGTCACCCAAGTCGTACGCGACGATGCCGCTCTCGAGGAGGTTGAAGCGCAGCCGGATGTTCTCGGCGACGGAATCCAGCTGTGAGGATTGCATCTGATCCCGCCGCAACAGCGGCCGCAACGAATCGATAGCGCGGTTGACATCCGAGCGGGCGCCAATGTAAGGATCGAGGAAGACGGAATCCCCGGTAAGGAGAAAAGCACGCTGACCCGTCTCGGCATCCACCGCACGCGTGAGCAGGTCGTTGGACTGCTCGATAACCGAGTGACTGCGCTCTACCTCGCCGACATCGCGCACCAGACTTCGCGCGCGGTCGTACGCTACGGCTCCGACAATCAGAACGAGGAATGCCGGAACGAGAGCCAAAGCGCGACGTTGCGCCGTTCCGGAAAGCCGAAGAGCCAAGCGGAGGTCGTCTCCTGGGATGATGACGGATGCCGGTCACGCAGCGGTGCAATCGACCGACGGAATAGGCTACTTTCGGGCCAGAACTTCCGTGCTCGATGAGGCGAGCTTCTTGCCGACCTACTTCACCGAACCGAACCGTACACGGAGAAATCCCGACGCATGAAATTCCCATCCAGCGAGCTGGCCGCGGCAGCGCTTGTCGCCGGCGCTGCCCTCGGGTGCGGGGGAACGCGATCCCAGATCGTAGAGCGCAACGCCTCCCTCACCCTCGCGCCGACGTGCGCCGACGCAGTAAGGGTCTTTCCGAGCACCGATAAGGTTCCGTACGACTACTACGAGGTCGCATTCATCAGTGCCGAGGGCAATTCGGTTTATAGCGGCAACGGCGATCTGCTCAAGTCGGTCAGGAATCAGGCGGCGGGAATCGGTGCGAACGGTGTGGTGGTGGACTCGCTGGGCGCGACCCATGCGACTGTGAAAATCCTCGGCGCCGCTCTGGGTGCGCATGACGCAGACCGTAAAGCACGGGCCCTGGCGATCTGGATGCCAAGTGACACCGCCCGTGTTCGAGAAGCGTGCGCTGGAAAATGATCGCCGCGGCGTGTCTGTCGGTTGTAAGCGTGGTGGGATGCAAAGACAGCGCGTGGACACCGATGGGAACTGCCGACCTGGTGCTGTCGGAGATCAAGCTCGGCGGCGCCGGCCAGGTATCGCGACGTGTAGATACCGACGAGAGCTTCGGGCGCTCGGTGACCAACGGCATTGCGACCGGGGACAGCGCGTGGCTGGAGGTGGCGCGACAAATCACACCGGTCTCCGCGGCCGCCGAAGCTACGATGTCGATCGCGCTGGCGTCGGCGCTGCCGCGCGCTCCGACGCGGGTGCTGCGGTTGATTGGAGCCAAGTATCCCCTCGAGGAAGTTTGTGGGATCCCTTTCCTCAAGGCCGATTCTTCGGAGGTGATCACCTACCATGATGAAGCGAAGGCTGCGTTGGTGACGGTTCGCGATTCATCGCTGAGGGATGTGCGGCTCTCGTGCTCAACGACGCTGGATGAGGCGCGTGATCGGCGCCTGGAGCGGATAGATCCGGCATACATCATCAAGAACAAACCGACCCCAGCTCGCCGACGCTGAGCCAAGCTCAGCAGTTCGGTTACGTGGTGGCAAGTCGCCAAAGCGTTACCCCGCAAACCGCTAGCTCGTCCGATTGACACATTGCACGAGGCGGGGACTTCCCCGATCCGGAGTGCGCACACCGGATTTGCGTCTGAACGATGGCCGACCGGCCGGGCGCGGACGCTTCCAGTAACCAGGAGTTGTTTTGAAGCGTTCACTTTTTGCGGCTGCCCTCGCGGGCATGGCGCTCGTCTCGCTGCCTTTTGCGGCGGGCGCCCAGGTAGCAACGGCGGTGAAGCCGGTCCAGTTCGGAATCGCCGGCGGCGCCGCGCTTCCGACGAGTGATCTGTCGGACGGCGTCAGCACCGGCTGGAACGTGACCGGAACGGTTGGGTTCAACCCGTCCATGGTTCCTCTCGGAATCCGGATTGACGGCGCCTACAACCGGTTTGGTGCCAAAGGCGGTGTCGATGGCAACCTCGCGTTCACCAGCGTCACCGGAAACGTGCTTTACAAGATTCCGGCTGCGACCGTCTCGCCGTATATCATCGGCGGTGCGGGCTGGTATCGCGCCAGTGCGAGCTCGGGCGGCCTGTCCGCCTCGGACAACCATTTCGGTTGGAACGTCGGCGGCGGCCTGAGCATGCCGCTCAGCGGCTTCGATACTTTCATCGAAGCTCGCTACAACCAGGTCCAGGGGGATGGCGGTTCCGCCAAATACATCCCGGTCACCTTCGGGATCATGTTCTAAGCTCCACGCAGGCAAAAAGGGGAGAAGGCTCCGGCCTTCTCCCCTTTTTTGTTTTGGAGTGGCGCTTCCAATCGTCTAGATAGAAATCACCATGACCCGCCGCGTTACGCGCGGTCCAGTACTCTATCCATTTCGAATGCGCATTCTGGCAGTTGATGATGACCGCGCGATCCTGAGGCTCGTTGCCCGGGTTCTGCACGATGATGGCTATGCGGTGGATACCGCGGGAACCGGCGAAGAAGCCCGGATGCTCGCCCTCGTCAACGAGTACGATGGGATCGTCCTCGATCTCCAGCTCGGAGACCGCCACGGCTTCGAGATCCTGCAGGAGCTCCGTCGCAATGGGCGGCGCACGCCGGTGCTCTTGTACTCAGGCCGCGCGGACAGCGACTCCATCGTACGAGGATTGGACGCCGGGGCCGACGACTACGTCGTCAAGCCGGTGAGCAACGAGGAGCTGCGCGCGCGGGTGCGGACATTGATCCGCCGCGGCGGCGGTGGATCCCGCGTCGGAGAGCAGGTCACCGTCGGAAACCTCACCCTCAACAGGCTCACCCGCCGACTCACCTGCAGCTCGGAACCGGTGATACTGACGGCGATGGAGCTCAAGCTGCTCGAGCACCTGATGCTGCGCACCGGTGAGACGATCACACGCAGCGAGCTCCATGACAAAGTCTGGGACATGCATTTCGATCCCAGCTCCAACGTCATCGACGCCCACGTCGCGCGGCTGCGCAAGAAGCTCCAGAAAGCGGGCTCCACGGCGGTGATCCAGACCCGCCGGGGAATCGGCTTTATCCTCGAGATCGAAGCCCCAAGGTCAAAGGCGGC
This sequence comes from uncultured Gemmatimonadota bacterium, assembly GCA_946478895.1. Next base: position 13,728 of record CAMLDY010000034.1, on the reverse strand, counting down.
GAAGAGTTAGCGGTCGGAGCATTATGACAGAGGTGTCATAATCGCTTAACAACGCCGTCATAATAGAAGGTACACATTATGCCCCAGGTAATTCACCGCGCTGATGAGCTGTTGCTCTCAGTTCCTGGAGGCTGTAATGGTCGCAACTCGCTGGACCGGACTCATACTCACCGTCGGAAGTGCGCTGATCGCAGCGCCGGCCGCTGCCCAGGGCGCGTCTGTGAGTCTGACCCACACGGTCATGGTCACGGTTCCGCCACGAGTGAAAGTTCAGCTCGGGAACGCGTCGCAGCAACAGGGTATCTCGATTTCGCCCGTCGCTGGACGCGCGGTGAGCATCAGCGTCAGCGCCACACAGTCGTGGGCGCTCAGCATCGCGGCTCGCGGCGGGAACTCGTCGCTGCAGTGGTCAAACGAAAAAGACGCGGGGTTTGCACGAATCAGCGACCGGCCAGCGACGATTGCGTCGGGAGAGCTGTCGCAGGTTCCCGTAGCGTCGACACTCTTTTTGCGGACGGCGGGGAAGCTCAGCGGTTCCGAAGGTTCAGGTGAAGGGGAAGGGGAAGCGGTTGTTCTGACGATGGTCGCACCCTAAGCGGTTGGGGTGAGGGAAAAAAAGCGCCTCCCGAAGGGGCGCTTTTTTTTTGCCCGCTATCAGCGTGTGAACCAGGAAAGTCCAATTCCTACGCCGATGGCGTTGGAACCGCCATCACTGAAGCCGTGAGCGTAGTTAGCCTCCATCCGCATCGCCATCCGTCGGTCGACGAAGGGGATCTTGAGCCCGAACCCCGCGCCGGCGTAGCCGGAGTTGTTGTTCCCTGCCCCGCTGACGTCGACACCACTTACCCCCAGAAACGGCCGTAGGTAGATCCCGTTGCCGACTCTGTCGCCCTGCGGGATCAAGAGGAGTCCGAGCTGAAAATCGTAGGTGGTGAGCGACTCGCCACCGCCGTGAATCGAATTGATCGAAACACGGGGCTCGATCTCAACCTTGGGCGTAAGGAAGTAGCCGGCACGAATGGTCTGGAATGGAACCGATACGACGGTGATGTCCTGGTCGCCGAGGCCGAACATCACACCTGCATCGATGCCCAGCTCCCAGGGACCGGAAGTCTGTTGCCGCTGGGCGTGGAGTGGCGCAGCGACGATGAGGCAGAAGCCGAGTGCGCATGCACTGATTGATTTTTTCATTTCGGCGGAAGGTTGAATTGTCCGGAGGTAACATCGCCAAAGCACGAATTTCTGACGATCGTCAGGCGGCGAGATCACAAACTCGTGAGGGATAGCTTCAGTCGCCGCTTTGACTTGCACCACATCAGTTACTGGGCTCCGATTGGCTCGTCGTCTTGTCGGCGAGGACGGCCAGCGCCCCTCTGGTTCGGGTCATTCCGATCTACGGCGCCTCAAGTTCCCGCATAACCAGATCAGCGTCCTACGAGTCCGCTACCGCGACTCACGTGCGGGCGCATTCTCGAACAAGGAGAAGCTTTGAAGCGTTCACTGTACCTCGCGATCGCAGCGATCGCACTCGTCGCGGCCCCGCGCATTTCTCAGGCGCAGATTGGCCTCGTCAAGCCGTTCAGCATTGGAGTTGCTGGCGGCGTAACCCAGCCCATGAGTGACCTGTCCGATGCCGCTAAGCTCGGATACAACGGCACCGCGGCGCTGGAGATCCACCTGCCGTTCATCCCGGTTGGCCTGCGCGTCGATGGCGCGTACAACATGTTCGGTGAGAAGATCACCGGCGCTGGTAAGCTGCATGCCATCAGCGCGACCGGTAACCTCGTGTGGCGTCTGCCGGTCCCCGGCTTCTCGCCGTACGTGATCGGCGGCGCTGGTCTCTATATGCTTGGCTCTGACCTCGATGGAGCGACCAACGAGAACCACATGGGCTGGAACGCGGGCGCGGGTGTCAACCTGCCGCTCGGATTCCTCAAGGCCTTCGTCGAAGCGCGTTACAACAACGTTTCGACCGATGCCGGCTCTGTGAAGTTCGTCCCGGTTACCCTGGGAATCATGTTCTAAGCTGGTCGGCTCGACGTTCGAGCCGCGCAGTAAAAACGGGGAGAGCGAAAGCTCTCCCCGTTTTTTTTTGCTGCCCTGCTGCCGCGTCGGCCTAGTAAAACTGCCGCAGCTGAACCTGCGAGCTACTCAGATACGTTCCATAAAACCGCACGAAGTCTCCGTTCCGCAGCGCGTTGAAGCGATTCACATCGCTGCTGCTCGGATTGTACGGCATAGTGACCGTGAGCGTGGTGTTGTTGTTGACGTCGACGGTGAATATTCCGTTGCGCAGGTCGACCTGTCTCACTGTTCCCTGCAACAGCTGCACGTTGGCGTTCGAGCTGCCAACGCTGGTGTTCACCGACTGATCTACCTGGACGTAGTCGGTGTAATACTGGCTTCCGTTCGCCTGGATTCGCGCCGTCACCCGGTCTCCGTTCTCGAGCGCCGTCGGCGAGTAGTTCTGATTCTGATAGACGACCTGGGTCTGACTGTCGTAGTTGACGGGCACCGTTTCGCCGTTGGACTGCTGAATTGCGATCTGCTGCGCGCGGGTATCGACGCCGCGAATTGTACCGCTGAGCTGGCTCGCTTGCGCGCCGCCGCCGAGTACGCCGCCCAGAATATTGCCCAGCTGGTTGCCCGCGCACGCCCCGGCTGTCATCACCATCAGCGTCGCGGCCGCCACCTGCTTCATTCGGTTAAATGGTCGCATCCTGGCCTCCTGTGACGCCCTACAAGAGCAATCGCGGTGCCCGCACCCACCCGGTATCTTTGCAGTCGATGACACCTCACGTTCGTGCGATCCTTGCGACCTGGCTCATGGTCGCCGGCTGCTCCCGTTCTGGGGCAGACGTCCGCAACTCGAAGGGAGCGGAGGGCGGCACTCGGGACTCCGCCCAGGCGCAATCGACGCCGCCGGGTGGGCGGGTTGGCGTCGCCAGCGCCGGACCCATCGTTCCAGTCAGCTCCGGCTCCTCCGCGTCCCAAACCCATTCTCCCTGCCCACGGACCGGATTGTGGGCGCCGTGCAGCGTCGAGAGCCGGCTCACCCGCGCGGGATTCGTGGTGCGACGAACGAGCGGATCGCCTAAGCGGGCGGGATTTTCGGTCACGCCACAGCTGTATGCGCTCGGGAAATCGCGGCTCGAGGTGTTCCTCTACCCAAGCGAGCGGGCCGCGAACGCCGATTTCAGCGGCATCGATACCTTGTCGGCGGCACCTCGAGGTGCCGCGAATCCCTGGGGAATGACCCCGACGTTCGTCCGCTCCGCGAACCTGCTCGCCGTCTTCCTCACCGACAACCCCACCTATGCAGAACGGCTGACGCTGGCGCTGACCGCCGGCGCACCCCAGCCCTGACGAAGCGTCGTTCTACAGCTGTGACGGTTCGTTGCACCCGCAGAGTCTAGACAAACGAGCCGCCAGACCCGGCTGCTCGCGCCAGGGGAGCCAGATGGCAACCATTCGCCCACAGAAAAATCTGCTGGAGACGCTCGAGCTTCCTCTGACAGAATCTCTGTATGAGGATGCATTCGAGAGCGCGCCACACGGGCTCGCCGTTCTATCCGCGAATGGAAACATCATCCGCGCAAATCGCGCGCTCTGTCAGATGCTTGGGTTCAAGCGCACGGAGCTGCAGTCACTCAACTGTGCGCAAATCACCCATCCGGACGACCTGGCCACCGAACTCGAGCAACGCCGCCGTCTCGCGTGCGCGGACATAGGAAGGTACGAGCTAGTGGTGCGCTACATCAGAAAGGACGGCGGCCCAGTCTGGGTTCGGCTGGCGGTCTCGGCAACGCGGAGAAAGACCGCAGAGACCAGTCTGATCGCGGCAGCGGAGCCGGTTCCCTGCCCGCTTAAGGCTCACCGTAAGGGTGACGATCAGCTGCGGCGGCTCGGTGACGCAGCGTTATCGGCAGCGCACGAGATCGGCAACACCCTCACACCGCTGATGATGAACGCCGAAATGCTCCTCGAGCACGCGACCAAGAAGGAGATCCGCGACGCGGCGCATCAGGTCTTCAAGGCCGCCCGCAGGATCGCGTTCGTTCTGCGGCGCATGCGTGGTGTGCAGGAAGCCCCGAAGGTCGCGTACGTGGGTGCCGAGCGCATGCTCGATCTTGCGCGCATCGAGCCACCCGATAGGGGAGCTTCTGGACAGGGCTAACCCCCGACTCCACAATTCAGGTCTCCCTTTTTTGGAGCCCACCATGCACGTCCGCCTCTACGCCGCGGCTCTCGCCGCCGCGGTAATACTGATGCCGAAAGTCGCCGCGGCCCAGGCCGCGAACACGGCAGCGGCGAACCCGGTGTCCGACGCCTTCCGGAATTACGCCAAGCAGTCGGCGAAAAATCTGATCGCCGCCGCCGAAGCGTTTCCCGCCGACAAGTACTCGTACAAGCCGACCCCAGCGCAGATGAGCGTGGGCGACATCGTCGTGCACCTGATTCAGGGCAACGACTATCTCTGCGGCTCGATCGGTGGGACGAAGGCGCCAACGCGGAGCAAGGTGACCGCGACCGACAGCAAGGAAGCGTTGCTCGCGAGACTACGCGAGACCTTCACGTTCTGCGACGAGTCGCTGGCGTCCCTGACCGACGCCACGCTCGGCGAGGAGCTACCGTTCTTTGGCGGCCGCAAGATGTCGCGCGCGGCGGTGATGACCCTCACGACTGGCGATTGGGCCGACCACTATAGCCAGTACGCCAACTACCTCAGATTGAACGGGATCCTGCCACCGACGGCGAAGAAGCCGGCGGAGTAGCGCTCAGGCCGATTGGGGCGGCGATACCGGAGCCGGAGCAGTCTCGGTTGCAACCGCGGGACGCTCCGGCTTTTTCCACGCCGGCTTCTGGTAGGCCGGACGCGCGCGAATGGCGAGCAGCTGCTCGTAGTACGCGACGATTCTCGTCTGCACGGACTGCCGGGTATCGTTGACTGACGCCTCGAACGGCGCGTAGCGCGCGCTCTCGCCTGCATCGACGCGGAACCACCACCAGGGAGTCATTCCAGTCCGGCTCGGGACTTCCACCGAGCAGTAGAACTTTAGACCGGAGTCCACGAACTCGAACTCCGTCGGCACTGATTGTTTTGAGGGCATGCTGAAATCTAACGGCGCGCACGCCCACCCGGCTGCTCAGCTCAGCAGCCGGGCGACGTTTTTAGGCCCAGATCGACGCTTTCTTGGCCCAGCTGGTGTCCTGGTACCGGTCCCTGAAGGCGTTTGCCGTCTGCTTCAGCGACGAGTTGTCGTGGGTCGCCTTATAGGGCGCGACTCCCGCCCAGTAGAGTGCTTCTGGCGCGGCGTCAGTGTCGGGAAATTTTTCGACGATCTCCCGGAAGCGTCGCTCCGCCTCATCCCACTTCTGCTCGGCGAATGCTATCTGCGCTCTGCCGAGCATCAGCTGCGCGAGAAAGTCGTCGTTGGGAAGAAAACCTTCGATCCGGTGGCGCTCCACACCCTCGGCGTCGAGCTCGAGAATCGTCGGCGTCCACTGGGCGCCATACTTCTCACCGTATCTCTGGAACAGAGCTGAATCGTCTCGCACGTGCACGCGCGCCGGCAGGAAGTTCTCCGTGACGAACTTCACCACTCGCGGGTCCGGCCACACCTCGGCATCCAGCCGAGCGCAGCCCCCTCACATCGGCGCGGCGCTGAAGTCGAGGAGCACAGGTTTGTGCTGCTGCTTTGCCTCGGCCAGCACCGCGTCCACATCGTGCCGAAAATTGATTTCCATCGCTGATTCTCCTCGTATGCTGGGGGCCGTTAGGATCGTGCCCAGGGAATTGCGTCAAGGCGGTCGAATGGAATCTGAGCGCCGGTCGATTCGGAAACGCCGAATTTCTCGGGAGTTTCGTAGAGGCGCGTCAGTGCGTCGTCGATTTCAGCCAGCTCACGGGAAATCCGCGTCTGGTTGGATGCGGCAAGCTCTTCTTGCATCGTGTCAGTGCCGACGTCTGCCATGTGCAGCGGCATCGACGTGATGTCGCCGGTGCGGTCCTGATCGGATTCCGCAAATTCGTCGACGGTCCTGTTGAGCGCGCTGAGGGCGCGCTCGCGCTCATCCTTGAGTCGCTTCTCGATGTGCTTCAACTGCGCCGAAGTGAGTGTCATGTCTTGTCCGTCAGCTCCGCGTGTTTGGTCGATCAGGTTTGATTGTTCGCAAGACGCTGGCCGTGAGGTCAGGCGCGCGAGTTTGCGAGTTGCGCTCCGTACTCCTCGCTGTAGAACTGGAGCAGCGCGAACAGGTAGGCGATGGCCAGCGGGCCGAGCAATACGCCCAACAAGCCGAAGTACTTGACGCCGGCGAACGCGCCGACCAGGGTGATCATCGGGTGGATGTGGGATACCCGGCGGTACACTAGCGGCCGAATTACGTTGTCGATGTTGCTGGCGATCCCGGCACCAATGACCAGCATGGTGATCGCGGCGCCGTAGCGGTTCTGAACGAGCAGTACGAGGACCGCGGGGAGCCAGACCAGCGCGGTGCCCAGTACGGGGAGAATCGATGCAATCGCGGTGACCGTGCCCCAGAAGAACGGATTGGGGAGGCCGACGATCCAGAACCCCGTTCCCACGAGAGTGCCCTGAATGACGGCGATGAGCATCGTCCCGAGGATGGTCGCTTCGGTGACGCTGACGAAGCGATCCCGCAATGCGTCGGCGGTCGGCGGCGAGAACGGGATGTATGGCTGGATGACACCCCAGGTATTCTCGTCGGAGCGAAGCATGTAGTAGAGGCCGAAGAAGGCGATCACCAGGTTGAGGACTGCCGAAGTCGCGCTACCGACGAAGGAGAAGAGTCGCACCGAAAGCCAGGTCGCGATGGTGCCACTTGCCTTCGCAACCTCGGCCCCAACTTCGAGGTTGCCGATGCGGAGCTCGCTGACGCGCGCGAACACGGCACTGCTCTGGAGGGCGCGGAGCGCATCGGGCGCCTGCGCGACGACGACTCCGATGAGCCACCCGAGCGGCACAGCGACGATGACAATGGCGACGACCAAGGTGATCACCGCCGCCGCCGCTGGCCGCATGCGTCGCTCCAGCCGCCGATACAATCGAACGAAGATGACGTAAAGCACCGCGGCGCCAAGAAGGCCACTGATGAACGGCGCGACCGCGAAGAGAATTCCGGCAGCGAGCACGAGAATGAGCAACCCGGCCCGCTCGCGCGGCGTCTCCAGGAATGTCATGCGGCGCCCTCGGGGCGCAACGCGCGCCCGATCGTGAGCTTCCAGAGCTCCCTCGCCACGAGGACCATACTCGCGGCACCGAGGCAGCGCATCCAGTCGATGAACCCGAGTGGCATCGTTCCAAACGCCTTTTGCATGGCCGGGAGATACAACACAACGACCTGAAGCGCGAGGGAGACGCCGATGGCGATCCAGACCCACGGGTTGGCGAAGAGACGGCTGAAGGCGCTCCGGTAATCGGATCGGGAGTTGAAGACGTTGAAGAACTGCGCCAGCGTCAGGCTGTTGAACGCCATCGTCTGTGCATATCGCAAGGTCTCCTCGCCATTCACAAAACCGCCGGGCAGCGATGCGTCGATCACGAACAGCGTCGCGCCCGCCATCACCGCGCCATTGAAGAAGATGCCGCGCCACATCTCGCCGGTGATCACTGGCTCACCGTTGGGACGGGGTGGTTGGCGCATTAGATCGTCTTCAGCGGGATCGAGGCCGAGCGCCAGCGCTGGCGCGCCGTCGGTGACGAGGTTGATCCACAGCAGCTGCGTGGCGAGAAGCGGGAGTACCACCGCACCGTTCACCGACGGCAGGCCGATCCTGCTCGCGAACAGGACCCCGAAGAACATTGTAAAGACTTCGCCAATGTTGGAAGACAACAAGTAGCGAAGAAACGTTCGAATGTTGGCGAAGATTGCGCGGCCTTCGTCGACGGCGGCGACGATCGACGCGAAGTTGTCATCCGCCAGAACGATGTCGGCAGCTTCACGCGCGACGTCGGTTCCGGCGATGCCCATCGCGACGCCGATATCCGCGGTCTTGAGCGCCGGCGCATCGTTGACGCCGTCGCCGGTCATCGCGACGATGGCTCGGTCGCGCTGGAGGGCGTGGACGATGCGCAGCTTGTGGCCGGGATTGACGCGGGCGTAAACCGATACCTCTTTGACCGTTCTCGCCAGGGCGTCATCACTTTGAGCATCGAGATCCGCGCCGGTGAGCGCGCGGCCGTCATCCGAGATGCCAAGCTCCCTGGCGATCACCGAGGCGGTACGGGGATGGTCTCCGGTGATCATCAGCGGTCTGATGCCGGCAGCCCTCGCGCGCGCGACTGCATCCCTCGCCTCGGCACGCGGCGGATCGATCATTCCGATCAGACCCGCGAACACGAGATCCTGCTCGACCGACTCGCCGCCTTCCACACTCGGAACATCCTCGGTGAGCCGGCGAATGGCGACGCCGAGAGTTCGCAGAGCCTCGTCGGCGAGGGCGAGATTGGTCTGCTCGATCGCCGCGCGTCGCTCGGCGGTGAGCGGCACCGCTTCTTCGCCGATCAGCTCGCGGCTACAGCGCGCGAGCAGGACGTCGGGCGCGCCCTTGGAGAAGACTGTTTGCTTGTCGCCGCGCTCGTGATCCCGGTGCAGCGTCGACATCAGCTTGCGTTCCGAGGAGAATGGAATCTCGGCGACTCGTGGCAGGCGTTCCTCGAGAAGATCGGTTTCCAGGCCGCATTTTTCGGCCGCAACGAGGAGCGCGCCCTCGGTCGGATCGCCCTCGACAAACCACTTACCGTTCTCTTCTCTCACGGTGGCGTTGTTGGCCAGGTCAGCAGCTGCCAGCGCTCGTTCGAGCTCGGCCCGAAGCGGACCCTCGATTGGACGGCCATCTTCGGTGCGCGCTTCGCCCTCGGGGGAGTAGCCGGCGCCGGTCAGCTCGACCCGACCACTCGCGGTGACGACGACACGCACGGTCATCTCGTTTTTGGTGAGGGTCCCCGTCTTGTCCGACGCGATCACGCTCGCCGAGCCGAGCGTCTCGACGGCCGCGAGATGCCTGACGATCGCGTTCCGCTTCGCCATCCGTTGAACGCCGATCGAGAGCACCGCTGTTACGACGGCGGGCAATCCTTCCGGCACGGCGGCGACAGCGAGCGCCACGCCAAGAATCAAGACGTCCACTATTCCGGCGAATCCGCGAACGTGCTCGACCAGAATGATCGTGGCGATCATCACGATGGCGATGGTCACCACGACGAGTCCGAGGATCCTGCCGGTGCGATCGAGCTCGCGCTGAAGCGGCGTCGACTCCGCCGGTGCCTGTCGCAGCATTCCCGCGATTCTGCCCATCTCCGTCGCCATGCCCGTCGCGGTGACCAGCGCCGTTCCGCGCCCGTAGGTAGCAGAAGTGCCGCTGAAGATCATGTCGGTGCGATCGCCGAGCGCGGCACCGGAATCGACGGGTGCGGTAGCTTTTGATACAGGAAGACTCTCGCCGGTGAGCGCGGCCTCGGCCGTCATGAGCGCCGCGGATTCGAGCACGCGGGCGTCGGCCGGGATCGTGTCACCCTGCTCGACGAGAATCACATCGCCGGGCACGAGCGTGGCCGCAGCCACTTTGCGGCGCTGGCCACCGCGAATGACGCTCGCCTCGCTCGCCGACATCCTGCGCAGGGCGGCGACGGCGGCCTCGGCCCGGGACTCCTGAACGAAGCCCATCGTCGCGTTGAGGAGCACCACGGCAAAGATCGCGATCGCCTCGTAGGGAATGGTGGTGTCGCGCTCGTAGAACCACAGCGCGGCGGACACCGCCGTGGCGATGAGCAGGAGGATGACGAGCACATCCCTGAACTGCTGGAGGAAGCGAATCCAGCCGGGAGTCGGCTTCTCGGTCGCGAGCTCGTTGCGCCCAACCTCGTCGAGGCGCGCGGCGGCGTCGGCGTCGGTGAGACCGCGTTCTGGATCGCTGCCGAGGGCACTGGCGACGTCCGCAGCTGCGCGCTGGTAGGCGTCGAGAACGGCGCTCGTCACACGACCGCGCCGAAGAGCCTTCCCACGAGAGCGGTGAGACCCATTGCGAGGGCTCCCCAGAAGGTGACTCTTATCGCTCCGCGAATGACGCTGGCACCGCCCGCTTTTGCCGCCAGCATGCCGAGTGCGGCGAGGAAGACGAGCGACAAGACGGACACCATTCCGATGATGCGACCCATCGGAAAGATGACCGCGGTGAGAAGCGGCAGCACGGCGCCGACTGAGAATGTCGCCGCCGACGCGAGCGCCGCCTGTACGGGACGTGCCGTGGTCGTCTCGGAAATTCCAAGCTCATCGCGGGCGTGTGCCGATAGCGCGCCGCGGGCCGTCAGCTGCTGGGCGACCTCGTGCGCAAGCGCGGGATCGAGACCGCGATCGATGTAGATCTGCTGAAGCTCCTTGAGCTCCTCGTCCGGCATCGCTGCCAGCTCCCTCGTCTCCAGCTCCAGGTCCGCCCGCTCGGTATCCGATTGGGAGCTCACCGACACGTACTCACCGGCGGCCATGGAAATCGCTCCGGATACGAGCCCTGCCAGCCCGGCGATGAGAACGTTGGTCTTCCCTGTCTGCGCCGCCGCGACGCCGACGATGAGGCTCGACGTCGAAACGATTCCATCATTTGCGCCGAGCACCGCGGCGCGAAGCCAGCCGATGCGGTGCGACTTGTGGGTCTCGGGGGAAGTTGTGGCACTCATGCGGATAGGACCCCATCGACGGGCGCGTTGCGGAGCAGCGCGCGAACGTGTCGGGCGATCATGACATCCTCCAGGGTGTGCTCCACCCGAACGAGGACGCGGCTCGAAGCGGCAGAGATCAGCGGCGCGCTGACGTTGTTGAGGCCGGCGTCGATCTCGATTCCGAGGAAGCCGAGATGGCTGCAAATGGCGGAGCGAATCTGCGCGGAGTGCTCGCCGATGCCGCCGGTGAACACCAGCGCATCGAGTCCCCCGAGCGCGGCCGCGTACGCGCCAATGAATTTGCGGATTTTGTAGCAGAAGATCTCGATCGCCTCTCGCGCGCGCGGGTTGTCCGAAGACGCAGCGAGGAGCTCACGAACGTCTCCGCTCAGGGCGGAAATACCAAGCAGTCCGCCCCGCCGGTCCGTCGTGTCTTCCAGCTGCTGCCGGGTGAAGTCGCGCGATCGCATCAGATAGAGCAACACGCCGGGGTCCAGATCTCCGGAGCGGGTGCTCATGACCACGCCGCCAGCGGGAGTCATGCCCATGCTCGTATCGATGGATACTCCGTCGCGCACCGCGCAGAGACTGGCGCCGTTGCCAAGGTGCGCGATGATCAGTCGCGGAGGCAGCTCCCCCCGCTCGCGGAGCGTGGTGGTGATGTACTCGTAGGAGAGTCCGTGAAAACCGTAGCGCACTACCCCGGAGTCGCTGAGCTTGCGCGGAATGCCGAACAGCCGCGCGACGTTCGGCAAGGAGGAGTGGAAAGCGGTGTCGAAGCAGGCGACCTGAACCAGGGCTGGATCATGCCGCGACACCTCGTCGATGGCGCGGAGCTCTTCGGGCAGGTGTTCGGGAGCCAGCGGGATAAGTCGCTCGAGCTCGGCGCGCAACCCGCTGTCAATGGTGACCGGTCTACGCATCGTCGAGCCGCCGTGCACGAGGCGGTGCCCGACGGCTTCGATGCGATCGACACCGAGCTGGTCTCGCACGACGCGCAGGATCTCGCCGATCGCCCCGTCCGAACGGGCAGCGACGCGCACCGACCGGCTGCGTCCGGCGGCATCGATGGTGCGCAGCTCCCCAGCGCTGTTCCCGGAGCGATCGAGCACGCCGCGGAGCAGCGCGTCGTCGCCTGACGACAGCTGAAAGACGCCGAACTTGAGGGTCGACGAGCCTACGTTGAGAACGAGAATCGACCGCATGGTCGATGGGGTCACTTCGGCCCCAGCCTCGCCGCGTCCCAGCGCCAGTCACGTATGTCCGGCATGTCCTCGCCGTGCTCGCGGGTGTACGCGGTGTGCTCCGTCAGCCGCTCGTGAAACAGGTCGAGGACCGGGTTGGCCTGCGGGCCGATGTCGCAGCGCTTGATCACGTCGATGGCGAGATGAAACCGGTCGATGTCGTTGAGCACCGTCATATCGAACGGCGTCGTCGTCGTTCCCTCTTCCTTGTAGCCGCGCACGTGGATGTTGCCGTGGTTGTTGCGTCGGTAGGTGAGTCGGTGGATCAGCCACGGATAGCCGTGGAACGCGAACACGATGGGCTTGTCTTTGGTGAAGATCGCGTCGAACTCGGGATCGGGCAGACCGTGGGGGTGCTCGCTGCGCGGCTGGAGCGTCATGAGGTCGACGACGTTGACGACGCGAATGCGGAGCTGCGGCAGGTTGGTGCGCAGGAGATCGACGGCTGCGAGAGTCTCCAGAGTCGGCACGTCGCCGGCACACGCCATCACGACATCGGGCTCGCCGCCGCGGTCGTTGCTCGCCCAGTGCCAGATGCCGATCCCCAGCTCGCAATGCGCGATTGCCTCGTCGATCGACAGCCACTGTGGCTCGGGCTGCTTGCCGGCGACGATCACGTTCACGTAGTCGCGGCTGCGCAGGCAGTGATCGGTCACCGACAGCAGGGTGTTGGCATCCGGCGGCAGGTAAACGCGAATGACATCGGCCTTCTTGTTGACGACGTGGTCGATGAAGCCGGGATCCTGGTGGCTGAAGCCGTTGTGATCCTGCCGCCAGACGTGCGACGTCAGCAGATAGTTGAGCGAGGCGATCGACGCCCGCCACGGGATGTTGCGCGTCGTCTTGAGCCACTTCGCGTGCTGGTTGAACATCGAATCGATGATGTGGATGAACGCCTCGTAGCACGAGAACAGCCCGTGACGGCCGGTGAGCAGATAGCCCTCGAGCCAGCCCTGACACGCGTGCTCGCTCAGCATCTCCATCACGCGTCCGTCTGGCGAGACGTGATCGTCGTCGGGGATGATCTCCGCGACTGACTCGCGCGTCGTGACATCAAACACCGCGTCGAGCCGGTTGGAGGTCGTCTCGTCGGGTCCGACGATCCGGAAGTTCCTCTTGTCCGAGTTCAGCGCGATCACATCGCGGAGATACTTGCCCATGGCGCGCGTCGATTCGCCGTCGGACGCGCCCGGCTTCTCCACCGGAAGTGCGTAGCTGCGAAAATCCGGCAGCTTCAGATCCTCGAGCAGCAATCCGCCGTTGGCGTGCTGGTTCGCTCCCATCCTGCGGTTCCCCTTCGGAGCGAGCTCCGCCAGCTCGGGAATGAAGCGACCTGCTTCGTCGAACAGCTCCTCGGCGCGATAGCTCCGCAACCAGTCCTCGAGCACCCGGAGATGCCTCGGGTTGGTGAGATCGGTCACCGGCACCTGATGTGAACGGAACGTCCCCTCGATCTTCTTGCCATCCACGTACTCTGGACCGGTCCAGCCTTTTGGCGAGTTGAGCACGATCATCGGCCAGACTGGACGCTCCGTGAAGCCGCTCGCGCGCGCTTCGTGCTGAATCGCTCTGATCTCAGCGAGCACCTTGTCCATGGTCGCGGCCATCAACTGGTGCATCTTCGCGGGGTCGTCACCTTCGACGAAGTAGGGCTCGTACCCGTACCCGCGCAGGAGCTCGGCGAGCTCGGGCTTTGGAATGCGCGCGAGGATCGTCGGACCGGCAATCTTGTAGCCATTGAGATGCAGGATCGGCAGCACCGCGCCGTCGTGCACCGGATTCAGAAACTTGTTGGAGTGCCAGCT
>CAMLDY010000033.1 GCA_946478895.1 uncultured Gemmatimonadota bacterium | reverse complement strand
TGACGGAGGGTGAGGGACTCGAACCCCCAAGCCCTTGCGGGCGCCAGTTTTCAAGACTGGTGCAATAGCCATTCTGCCAACCCTCCAGCGCTCTCAAGATAACATTTTTGGGCGGCGTGATAACGTCGCGAAAGGTCCGTCGCCGCTAACGCCCTGCGTTAGCGAGCAGGCTCTCGAGCTGAGTAGCGCGCGCGATGTTAACCGTTTGCGCGGAGATTCTCGTGGCCTCGTCGTCCTCGCCGCGCTGCGCAAGCGCCGCGGTGAGTGTGAGCCCGGTCCGGATGTAAAGGAAGGGAATTCCGACCGATGGACGATCGACCCACAGAGTTCGGCTGGCGATTGATTTCGGCGCTCTGAAAGTGTCATCCCATAACGACCGGGTCGTTTCGACATCGACGAAGCCCTCGCCCGGAATCGCGGCGATCGCTCCACCTGCCCTGGGAACGCTTGGCACCAGCTTGCGCGCCAACCCGGTCGTCACGGTGAACGGGGCCAGGCTCAGCTCTTCGGGATACCCGCCGGTAGTGCGGCTGAAGAAAACCGGCCGCTCCGGATAGCCGTCGCGAATCATGTACAACACGAACAGATCGGCGCGCTCCAGACCCTGGAAACCTTCGAACGGCCGTGGGTTGACGTTGACCAGAATGTCGGTGCCTTCCTTCTGAAAAGTCTGCGGCGAAGAGAACTCGACCACCGACGGCACCGCGTCGGCCTGGTCCATCGTCAGGTTGAGCGGCGGACCCACCGGCTTCTTCCAGACTCTTCCGCGGTAAGCTACCGGGCCGTGCACCGAGTCGTATTCGTATACCGGCCGACGCAGGAGCTGGCGGGTATACCAGTCGGTGTTCAGCAGCGAGAGGCACGCGACAATTACATCGCGGCGTATGCCTTCGACTTCCTGCGCGTACCACAAGGGAAACGTGTCGTTGTCGCCCGCGGTGACGAGCACACCATACGGCTCGACCGAATTGAGCAGATCATACGCGAAGTCGGCGGTATCGGTCTGCCCGGCACGCGACGCTGATGTCCAGTTGGCGAGCAGCGGAATCAGCGCCAGCGCGAGAACCGGACTCGCGAGCATCCACCCGCGTCGCTTCGGCAGCAGCACGCTGTCGCTGCCAACTTCCATTCTCTCGGCTGCAATCAGAGCGGCGATGGTTTCCCAGACGAATACCAATCCGAGCGCCGCCCAGACGCTCCACGCCGAGAAGCTCCATAGATAGAAGTAGTCACGATCGCGCACTTCGCGTGGCACCGAGTCTCCAAGCTCGGGCGACTGCGACCAGCCGTACCTGAAGTTCATGTAGTAGATGAGCGCGAGCGTCACCATGAACATCAACGGGCCGAAGTACGAGAAAGACCGGCGGTCGCGCCTCCAGTGGACGTAGCCACCCAGTCCGCCCAGCAGGAGGAACAGCATCGCCAGGGCGTTCTGCAATCGGGGACGCGAATCGAGCGGATCGCGCAGCCACTGCCAGCGGAAGTACAGCCACCACATCTCGATCTGCGCGGTGAACGGCGTCTGACGTGTCGTTAAACTCGGCTTCTGGTATTGCTGCCGGTTGAAGTTGTACATGAATCGATCGTAGGTCGCCTTGCTGAGGGTACAACCGACTCCGATCTCGCTGGTGCATCCCGTCGGCTCACCCTCGTTGATCGCGGGGAAGTGCGCGGCACGAAGCGGCTGGATCAGAAACGGCGACATCCCGAGCAAGAGCGCGCCGGCGCAGGCGAGCAGGAGCCGCCACCGCAGCAGCGTACGCGGTCGGCGCAGCGCGATCGCGACGGCTACCGCCGGCGCGGCGAGAAATCCGGCCATGTGGTTCGCGTAACCGAGCCCACTCAGGTATGCGATCATCACCAGCAGCCGGTCTGCCCTGGCGCCGTCGGGATCGTCGCACCAGCGCACCGTGAGCCACGAGACCAAAGCCAGTCCGAGAAGCGAGATCGTGTACACTTTCTCGTTGACGACCGATTGCGACCAGACCGTGAACGCAGTCGCTCCGATCAGGGCGGCGAGTGCTCCACCGACGACCCGCTGCCACCGCTCGGCGAGCCATCCAACCAGCACGCGCTCGGTGACCAGAAACCACATGCCGGCGGCACCGGCGCTGCACAGCGCGGCTAGGATGTTGATGCGCATGGCGACGTTCGGTGCGATTGGCAGAACGGCGAACACGCGTCCAATCAGGACGAAGAACGGATTTCCGGGTGGATGCGGAAGCCCGAGGGTGTAGGCGGCGGCGATGTACTCGCTGGTGTCCCACATCGCCGTGGATGGAGCAAGTGTCACGAGGTACAGAACGAACACCAGCGCCGCGGCGATGGACGCCGCGCGGTACGACGGCCGGTGGTCGGGAAGCGCGCCGGCAGTCGCGGTCATCTAGTGTCGGAACTGACGCTTGCCGGTGAACACCATTGCGATGTCGTGCTCGTCTGCCGCCTGAACGACTTCTTCGTCGCGCACCGATCCCCCGGGCTGGACGATCGCGGTGACGCCGGCTTCCGCGGCTTGCTCGACTCCGTCGCGGAACGGAAAGAATGCGTCTGAGCCCATCACCGAGCCTTTGGTGTCGTGCCCAACCTGTCGCGCCTTGTGAACGGACAGGAACGCCGCGTCCACCCGCGACATCTGCCCGGCTCCGATGCCGATGGTCGCACCATCCCGACAGAGCACGATGGCGTTGGACTTGACGCTCCCGACGGCGCGCCACGCAAAGCGAAGATTCGCCCATTCCGCGTCGGTTGGCTGCCGCTTCGTAACAACGCGCCACTCTGCCTCGCTTTCAGCGTCGCGCGCGGCGCGCTCCTGAGCCAGGAAGCCGCCGCGGACGCGCTTGTAATCCAGAGCATGGTCGCGCCAGCGCGCGCGGCCCTCGAGAACGCGCAGATTTTTCTTCCGACCGAGAATCTCCAGCGCGCCGGCGGTGAACTCCGGCGCAACGATGCACTCGACGAACAGGCTTGACACCGCCTCAGCCGTTTCGTCATCGACGGGCACCGTAATCGAGATGACCGACCCGAACGCCGAAACGGGATCGCACGCCAACGCCTTCCTGTATGCATCGAGAGCACTGTCGCCCGTCGCGAGGCCGCACGGCGTCGTGTGCTTCACGATCGCGCAGCACGTCTCGGCGCCGAATGGGTCAGTCGCGAGCAGCGCGCCCTCGAGATCGAGCAGGTTGTTGAACGAGAGCTCCTTGCCGCCCTTTTGTTGGAGCGCCGCGATGCCGTCGCCCCTCCGCTCGACGTAGAAAGCGGCGCGCTGACCGGGATTCTCGCCGTAGCGAAGTCCGGTTTCCTTCTGGAGCGGAATGCTGACCCGCTCCGGAAAAATCTCGGCGCGCTCGCATCCGAACCAGTGCGCGATTGCCGCATCGTAGGCCGCAGTGCGCGCGAATACTTTCTCGGCCAGCAGTCGTCGCAGGTCGAGGTCGTCGTCCTGGGCGTCGAGCGCCGCCAATACCCGCGGATAGTCGGAGGGATCGACCACGACCGTCACCGCCTCGTAGTTCTTGGCCGCCGAGCGGAGCATCGAGGGTCCACCGATATCGATCTGTTCGACGATCTCCTCCGGGGTCGCGCCGGCGCGCGCCGCCGTTTCCTCGAACGGGTAGAGATTCACGGCGACGAGATCGATTGGTGCAATGCGGTGCTCGGCGAGCGCCTGCACGTGCTCGGGGACGTCGCGCATGGCGAGCAGACCGCCGTGCACGGCTGGGTGCAGCGTCTTCACGCGGCCGTCCAGCATCTCGGGAAAGCCGGTGACATCGCTGACGTCCCGAACCTTGATTCCCGCGGCCCGCAACGCCTTTGCGGTGCCACCGGTCGAGATCAGATCCCAGCCCAGGCCAGTCAGACCTTGGGCGAAGTCGATGAGTCCAGTCTTGTCGGAAACCGAAAGTAAAGCAGTTGGCATATCAAGCAGTCGTTTTCGCTTCGAGTTGTTGTAGGATGGCCACCATCTCGATGACCCGTGGGTAAACAATGTGCTCGACGGCGAGCACGCGAGCCGCGAGCGACTCGGCGGTGTCGGATCTCTCCACCGGAACCCGCCACTGGGCGACTATCGGGCCGCGGTCGTAGTCGTCGTCGACGAGGTGAACGGTGACTCCCGATTCTTCGGCGCCCGACGCGATCACCGCTTCGTGGACCCGCGCACCATACATGCCTTCGCCGCCAAAAGCCGGCAAGAGCGCGGGATGGATGTTGATGATGCGACCCGAGTACTCGCGGACCACCGCTGGCGGAATCCGCTTCAGGTAGCCGGCCAGCACCACCAGGTCGACGCGGAATTTGCGCAGCAGGTCCAGCAACGCCGAGCCATCGTCGGCCGCGTCGAAGCTTGCTATGTCGATCGACGCCGTGGCGGCTCGAACCAGCGCCGGCGAATCGGCGCGATTGGACGCCACCAACACAACCTTGGCGATTCGCTCGCGAGCGAGATTGTCGAAATGCTCGATGATCGCCTGGAGATTGGAGCCGCGTCCCGAGGCGAGCACGGCGAGTCGTGATGTCATCCCCGATTTTACGGCGAGGCGCCGCCCTCAGTAAGCCCGCAGGAGCGCTTCAACGGCGTCGCGGAGCGAAGGTGCGGTCTCGATTCCTGCTTCACCGACAAGGCGACGGTCCTCGGCCGTGGTGACCGGGGACGGTACGAGGATGCCACGGCCTCCAAGGTTTCTCGACGCGGCGACATCGCGCCAGCGATCGCCGATGTAGCCGGCCCTCGATGGATCGATCTTCCAATCGCGAATGGCGTCCTCGAACATCTTCGTGCCCGGCTTGCGGCAGTCGCACGCGCCTGTCACCTCCGGATGGTGCGGGCAGAAATAACTGGCGTCGATGCGAGCGCCTTCTTGCGCGAGGAGGGACTCGAACTGCTGACGAACTTTCTCGTAGTCCTCGACGCTGAACACCCCCCGCGCAATGCCCGACTGGTTGGTCACGACGATGACTTTCACGCCGGAGTCGTTGAGCCTTTTCACCGCTGCAGCCGCGCCTGGAAGCAGCCTGACCTGGGACGGGGACTTGATGTAATGCGCGTCCTCCATCACCGTGCCGTCGCGGTCGAGGAAGACCGCGTCGGGCGGAGGCGTCACGTGGTCGCCCTGATGATTGCCTGCGCGAGCTCTCCGTCCTCGCGAGGGAGGACGCTCCGAAGGTCGAGCAGCAGCTGCCCGTTGGCGATGCGTCCGATCACCGCCGGGTCGCCGCGGCGCAGCGCTTCCTCTCGGCGCGGGGCGTTGGCGAGGGCGATCGCAGCCGAAGGAATCGCCGCTGTTGGAAATGCCCCGCCGCCAACACTGGCTTCGCTCGCGACGACTTCCGCCCGGACGCCGCTCGCCTCGAGAATTTTCACGACTGCGTCGGCACGTGATTCAATCTGCGAGACCGCCTCGGTGAGCATGGCCAGCACCGGTATCTCGCGCAGCGCGCGGTCTGGTTCCAGATACAGTCGCAGGGTCGCCTCGAGCGCGGATAACGTCAGCTTGTCGACTCGCATCGCGCGGGCAAGAGGATTTTTGCGGAGCTTCGCTACCGCGGCGGACTTGCCGAGAATGATTCCCGCCTGCGGTCCGCCGAGCAGCTTGTCGCCGCTCATCGTAGTGATGGTCGCGCCGGAGACGATCGACGCCGCGGCGGTGGGCTCCCCCGAAAGTCCATATCGCTCGAGCGACAGCATCAAGCCGCTGCCAAGATCGTCGATTACCGGCAGGCCGTGCTCGGCGGCGATGAAAGCGAGGCGCTCGACACCGACCTCTGAAGTGAATCCTTCGATCGCGAAGTTGCTGCGATGCACTTTGACGATCGCGCCCGTCTTCGGTGTGATCGCGCGGCGATAGTCATCGTCGTGCGTTCGGTTGGTGGTCCCGACTTCGACCAGCTTCACTCCGCTCCGCGCCATGATGTCGGGAATCCTGAAGCTTCCACCGATCTCCACCAGCTCGCCTCTTGAGACGAGCGCTTCCTTCCGCTGTGCGAGAGCATTGAGTGAAAGCACCAGCGCGGCAGCGCAATTGTTGACGACGAGAGCATCCTCGGCACCGGTGAGCTGCCGCAGAAGTCCGACACAATGTGAGTACCGGGAGCCGCGGGCGCCGGTCTCGATGTCGTACTCCAGATTGCTATAGCCGCCGGCGACTTGCTCGATGGCGCGGACGGCAACGTCAGCGAGCGGGGCGCGCCCCAGGTTGGTGTGAAGGATGACGCCGGTCGCATTGATAACGCGGCGGAGCGATGGCCGGGTCGCATCGAGCAACGCCCGGGTAATGTCCGCTAGCCATTCATCCTCGCTGTGTCTTGCAGCGCCGGCGCTGCGCGCGGAATCGACGGTGCTCCGTACAGCTTCGACGACCACCGCGCGCGGATGCCGCGCCAGGAGCGACTTGACGCCCGCCGTCTCCAGCAATGCGCTCACGCTCGGCAGGTGGCGCCGGAAATCCGTCATCGTAGCGCGGAAGGAGTGGAAGACGCAGCGCCCTTTGGCGAAGCGCCCGGCGTGGTCGGAGGAGCTGGTGCGGGGACCGTCAGCGTCCGCTCGCTGTCACCAACTTTGCCAAGCAGTCCTCGGATCCCGATGGCGCGGACCCGATAGGCGGCCTTTGGTGTCAGCGCGCGCTGAAGCTTGATGACAGCCTCTGAGAGCGGCGACGGCTTTGGCATCACCGGTTTGGGTACGGCAGCGGTGGTATCCTGCCGCGCCGCTGCGGCCCTCGCGGCGCCCTGCGCCCGCGCGGGGGCGGGCGCAGGGGCGCTGGGTCGCGTCCCTGTGGTGTCGGCGACGGGCGGAGTCACACTGGCGATCGGGACGGCTGAAGAGTCCGGACCTGTCACCGCGAAATTGGCGACACCCAGTGTCTGCGCCGGATCGATCGGCCTGTCGAATGCAGCCTGAATCGTAACGGAGTCAATGTAGCGCAGCTCGCGCAGCCGAGGTGGCACGGTATCGTGGACGAAGATGAGGAGAGTCGATTTGACGCTGTCGGTGAGGGTGATGCCGACACTGTCCCACGCCTCGCTTGGATCGACGCTCAGATTCTTGTTGCGATCGATGTATGCACGCAGAACGTATCGCGCCGGCGGCACGTGCTCGATCGCAAAGAGCCCATTGCTGTCGACCAGCGCGACGTAGGGGTGCAGGGTGTCGGGCGGCACGAAGGATTCGACGATCGCGCCCTTGGCTGGCGCTCCTGCAACCCAGTCGAACACGCTGCCGGTGATTCGGGTCTGGGGGATAGTGCTCCCCGTCGAGAAAAAAGTCGACGCGCCGGTGTTGCGAACGTTGCCGCGCAGATCGGCAAGTCCCCTCATCATGATGACGGTGTAGGGCGTGTTGTTCCGCCAGCCGTGCGCCGGACGAACGCCGATGACCTCCCGGTGCCACGATGCCTGCGGGACGCCGTCACGCGGTGAGATGAGAAAGAGATCGCCGAGGGTAGTTGTGCCGGGCGGCCGCTCGCTCACGACCTCATCGAAGCGGAAAAGGACTTCCTTCGGTTTGACGCCAACCTTCCCGGAATCGGGCGTAATGCTGACGATCTCCGGCGCGGCGGCGTCGGGCGGACCGCCGGGCGGCATGCCCGGCGATGCGCACCCGAGACCGAGCAGCGCGACGGCGATCAGCCGCCGCAAAGCGCTTTCACCTTTTCCGCGAGCTGTGCGCGCCGGGTCGTCCAATCGTCATGCTTCTTTCGCTCGGACTCGACTACGTTGGCCGGAGCGCGGCTGATGAAACTCTCGTTCTGAAGTCGCTTCGACAACGAGTCGAGCTGGGAGTCGAGCTGCGTCAGCTCGCCGCGGAGCTTCGCGCATTCCTTCGACAGGTCGACCAATCCACCGAGCGGCACGATGATCTCGCTGCCGTCGCTGAGCACCGCGTGCGCAGCCCCCGCCGCGGCCGTGGTCGAGCCGACATTGACCGTTGCGCGTGAAAGTCTGCCGATCAGTCCAGCATGCTCCGTGAACAGATCGCCATTGGCTCGCGACTGAATCGCGACGTCCATCACCTTGCCAGGAGCGACTGAGTAGTCGGAGCGAATGCGTCGCACGGCGCTGACCGCTTCACGAACCAGATCGAAGCGCGCGATCGCCGTTTCCTCGGCGCGCGAGCGGGGGTGTGGCAGCGGCCACGGCGCGATCGCGAGGAACTCGCAGCGATCGACGGCAACCGGCACCGGCAGTCGCTGCCAGAGTGTCTCGGTGATGAACGGCATCACCGGATGGAGCAGGCGCAGCGCGTAGTCGAACACATGGGTGAGCACCGACCGGGCGACTTCGCTGTCATCACCGCCGCCGCTGATGCGACCCTTGGTGGTCTCGAGGTACCAGTCGGCGACGTCATCCCAGACGAACCGGCGCGCTGCCTCGGCGAACTCGCTGAGGCGAAGTCCCGAGTAACGCTCTTCCGGACGCCATTTCCCCTTCTCGGGGCGCGCGGGTCCGAGCGCGGCGTCTGCCTCGAAGATCGTGGCGTTGAGGCGGCCGAGGATCCAGCGGTCAGCGAGCGTGAGCTCATCGTCGCTCAGCTCGTCGACGCTCCGGACCGGCGAGGTGCCGACGTTGGAGAGCAGAAAGCGGCCCATGTTCCAGAGCTTGGTCGCGAAGTTGCGACCCGGTGCGAACGATCGCTCGAGGTCGTTGGGGTCGAGCATCAGGTCCGCGCCCATTCCCATGCCTGCCACCACCGTGTACCGCAGGGCGTCGGCGCCATAACTGGAAACGACGTCGAGCGGGTCGATGCCGTTGCCGAGCGACTTGGACATTTTCACGTGCTTCATGTCGCGCACGGTCCCCGTCAGGTAGACCGTGTGGAAGGGCGGGGCATCCATGAACGCGTACCCCGCCATGATCATGCGCGCGACCCAGAAGAAAAGGATCTCCGGCGCGGTGATCAGATCGTCGGTCGGGTAGAACGCCGCGAGCGCCGCGGAATCCTTGTCCGGCCAGCCGAGCGTCGAGATCGGAAACAGCCATGACGAGAACCAGGTGTCGAGAACGTCGTCGTCCTGACGAACCTGGCCGCCGCACTTTTCGCAGGCAGAGACCTCGGTTCGACTCACGATCTCGCAGCTGCATGCATCGCAGTACCAGACGGGAACGCGATGGCCCCACCACAGCTGCCGCGAGATGTTCCAGTCGCGGATGTTCTCCAGCCAGTTGACGTAGACTGCTTCCCAACGCTCGGGCAGGATGCGAATGGTGCCGTCGCGCACTGCTTTGAGGGCAGGTTTCGCCAGCGGCTCCATCTTCACGAACCACTGGTCCGACAGCCGCGGCTCGACGACGGTGTCGCAGCGGTAGCAGTGGCGCACCGCGTGCTGGTGGGGCTTGACGGCGGTGAGCTGCTTCGTTTTTTCGAGCGCGCGAACGATCCTCTCGCGGGCCTCGAATCGATCGATGCCGATCAGGTCGGATGGAACGCGGGAGCCGGCATCGGCGCCGTTCGCCATTGTGCCATCGGCCGCCATGATCACCGGCATCGGCAGCTTGTGCCGCTTGCCGACCTCGAAGTCGTTGGGGTCGTGCGCTGGCGTAATCTTGACGACGCCGGTACCGAACTGTGGGTCGACGTATTCGTCGGCGATGACCGGAATCTCGACATTGGCAATCGGGAGCAGCACGGACTTGCCGACGAGACCCTTATGGCGGTCGTCGTCGGGATGAACCGCCACCGCAACGTCGCCGAGCATCGTCTCCGGGCGCGTCGTCGCCACCGTGACGGTCGCGCCCTCTTTTCCGCCGACCACGGGATACGCGATGTGATAGAGATTGCCCGTCTCTTCGCTGTGCTCCGCCTCTTCGTCGCTCAACGACGTCATACACCGCGGACACCAGTGAATCACGCGGTGCCCGCGATAGATCAGGCCACGCTCATAGAGCTGCACGAATGCTTCGCGAACCCCGCGCGACAGCTCGGGCGAGAAGGTGTACGCGGTTCTATTCCAGTCCGCCGAAGCGCCGATCGCGCGGAGCTGGCGCAGGATCTCGCCTCCAGTCTCGGTGACGAAGGCGACGGTGCGCTCGATAAAAGCTTCGCGACCGAGATCTGCTTTGGTCTTTCCCTCGGCGGCGAGCTGGCGCTCGATGATGTTCTGGGTGGCAATGCCGGCGTGGTCGGTGCCGGGCACCCAGAGGGCTTCGTCGCCGGCCATCCGGCGCCAGCGCACGATCACGTCCTGCACGGTGTTGTTGAGACCGTGGCCCATGTGCAGAACCGCCGTCACGTTGGGCGGCGGCATGATGACGACGAACGGATCCCGGTCTCCGCCGTTACGACGGCTGCGCTTCTCGTCGGCGGAAAAAATTCCGGCCTGGATCCATCGCTCGTAGATCGCGCGCTCGGTCTCGCGTGGATCGTATTGAGCCGGCAACGCGCTAAGCTCGTGTGTCGTAGTCATCTACGGCGCAAGTTAACGGGCGCCATTTTCGCGGGTAAGACCGAAGTCCTACCCGCGCAAGGTGTGACTACCGCTGAAAATCAGGTGGTGGGACGAGCGCGCGCGCCGTTGGTCGGCGGGGCGTGCTCGGGGTCGGCGACATGATCGCCCTTCGGGACGCCGCTCGGCGCGACTGGTGAGCCATCGGTGCGGCCGCCCCGCGCTTTCTTGGTCGATTTGCGTCGTTCTGCCGCATCGGGGATGTCTTCCGCGGCGGCCATGAATGCCCTGTCTTCCTTCAAGGATTTGTCCTCCAGCTTGGTGCGCGGATCGGCGTGACGGTCGATTTCGTCGGAGCTGCCCTGGCGGCGCCGGCCGGTGCCGACCTGTTGGCCCTCCCAGTGTCGCTCGGTGAAAGCATCATCACCCTCCTCGTAGCGTTGCGCCGCATCGTCGAAAAGATCTTCCTCGGCGCGAATCGTCAGCCGGTTCACTACGGTGTCGACGCCTGGAACACCGCGCGCGACCACGACCGCCTGATGCGATTCGTCATCGGAATTCACCGAGCCGGTTAGCTCGATGATGCCGTCCTCTAAGGCGCCGATGTCGACGGCGCGCTCGCTGAGAATCGGATCATTCCTGAAAGCCTCGAGCACCCGCTCCTCGAGCTCCTCGGCGCCATCCAGCGATGCCTCGGGCGTCTCCAGGTCTTCGTCAAAGTCCGGATCGAACTCATCCTCCTCCAGACCCTCGTAGTCGAAATCCTCTTCCTCCGTCTCGCCGCCGCCGCCGAAGGTATCCTTGATTCGCTCGGTCAGCCCCTGGAATCCGCCGAATCGCTCTGCCATCAGCACACCGGCAGCGAAGCCGGCAGCGGCTCCGAGTGCGATGTAAAGCGCGCTTCGCGAAGACGACTCTTCCTCGTCTTCGGCGTAGATGTACGGGGGCTCGTTACGATAACGGAAGGGCAGCATGGAGTCGTAACCTGTGGCGAAGGGTATTGGCAAACGATACCTTAACGGGGAGCAAGATAAAGGCCATCCGCGGTACTCGAAATCATACCAAAAAAATGCTGACGCTGAGGCTTCCCGACGGCGCCACCCGTGAAGTTCCCGAAGGCGCTTTGCCTCGCGATGTTGTCGCTTCAATCGGGCCCCGGCTGCTGCGCGACGCGATCGCAGTCCAGGTAGACGGCGAAATCATCGATCTCACCACGCCCCTTCGTAAAGGCGGCGATTTTCGCGTGCTCACTGAAAAGGATCCAGAGTCGCTCGATGTTCTCCGGCACTCCGGCGCGCACATTCTCGCCACCGCTGTCCGGCGACTGCGACCCGATGCGAAAATCGGCTTCGGTCCCGCCATCGAAGACGGCTTCTACTACGACTTCGAGGTAGCGGAGCCGTTCACTCCCGAAGACCTCGAGAAGTTCGAGGGCGAGATGAAGAAGGTGATCGCCGAGAAATATCCGTTCGTGCGCGAGGAGGTGTCGCAGCCCGAAGCACGAAAGCGCTTCGCCGACGATCCACTCAAGCTGGAGCGGCTCGGCGAATTCTCCGACGACGAGATCATCTCGACTTATACCGACGGTCCGTTCATCGACCTTTGTCGCGGGCCGCACGTGCCCGACACTTCCTATCTTAAGAACTTCAAGCTGCTGCACACCGCCGGCGCGTACTGGCGCGGTGACGAGCGGCGGCAGATGCTGCAGCGCATCTACGCCACAGCGTTCTGGAAGAAGGAAGATCTCGAGGCGCATCTGCACCGGCTCGAGGAGGCGAAGCGCCGCGACCACCGAATGCTGGCGCAGCAGCTCGATCTGTACTCGACGGATCCACGTGTCGGACCGGGCCTCATTCTGTGGCACCCCAAAGGCGCGATCATCCGCAACGAGATCGAGGAGTACGAGCGTGGGCTCATTCTCAGGCACGGATACGATCTCGTTTACACCCCGCACATCGTCAGCGAGAAACTGTTCCAGATCTCGGGCCACCTCGAGAACTTCAAGGAGAACATGTTCGGCTCGATGGACGTCGAGGGTGCAGGGTACCGCCCCAAGCCGATGAACTGTCCGGGCCACATCTGCATCTACCAGTCGCACCAGCGCTCGTACCGCGACCTGCCGATCCGCTACGCCGAATTCGGCGCGGTCTACAGGTACGAGCGCAGCGGGGTGCTGCACGGCATGATGCGCGTGCGCGGCTTCACCCAGGACGACGCCCACATCTTCTGTACTCTGGATCAGGTGCCATCGGAGATCGAGCGGTTGCTGGATCTCTGCGACGAGATGCTCAACACCTTCGGCTATCCGTACACCATCGAGCTGGCGACCCGGCCGGAGAAGGCGCTCGGCAGTCCCGAGCGATGGAAGGAGGCGGAGAGGACTTTAGCGGACGTTCTCACTCGACGCGGCCAGCCGTTCACCTATGACGAGGGCGGCGGTGCCTTTTACGGACCGAAGCTGGATTTCAAGCTGATCGACGCCATCGGCCGCAAGTGGCAGGGACCGACCGTGCAGCTCGACTTCAATCTTCCTGAGCGGTTCGGGCTCGAGTACACCGGCGCCGACAACGCCCCGCATCGGCCGACGATGCTGCATCGCGTGCTGGTCGGCTCGATGGAGAGATTCGTCGGCGGATTGATCGAACATTATGCCGGTGCGTTTCCGCTGTGGCTGGCGCCGGAACAGGTTCGGGTGATTCCGATCGCCGATGAAGTGAAGGACTACGCCAATTCCGTCGTCGACCGACTGAAGGCGCGGAATGTCCGCGCGCATCTCGACGACCGGTCGGAGACCCTCAACTACCGCATTCGCGACGGCGAGGTGCACAAGATTCCGTACATGGCGGTAGTCGGCAAGCGCGAAGCCGAGGCCGATTCGATCGCCCTGCGCGTGCGCGGTGCGGGGAAGAAGCAGGAGATCATGACTGTCGCGGATTTCGCGGCGCGACTCGAGGACGAGCTGGCGACGAGAGCCCTGAAACCCTAGGCGTCACCGCGCTTGCACGGTGGTCTCTGCTTCCTCGACCGCCGGGGATCGATCGCTCTCCTCGCGCAGCACTCGCCGCAGCACTTTCCCGACTTGAGTCTTTGGGAGCTCGCTGACGAATTCGTACTTCGCCGGCACCTTGTAGTGCACCAGTCGGTCGCGACAAAACGCCTTGAGCTCTGACGGTGTAGCCGAACTGTTCGAGCGCAGCACGATCCACGCTTTCACGATCTCCCCGCGCATCTCGTCGGCGAGGCCGACGACTCCGCATTCGGCGACCGAGGGATGCGCGGACAAAACCTCTTCAATCTCGCGCGGCCAGACCTGGAAGCCGCAGGTCTTGATCAGATCCTTCTTGCGGTCGACGATGAAGACGTACCCGTCTTCGTCCATGTAGCCGAGGTCGCCGGTGTAGAGCAGTCGCTCACCGCTTTCGCCGGCGCGAACCATCTCACCGGTCTGCTCCGGCTGCTCCCAGTATCCCTGCATCAACTGGGGCGCGCTGATCACGATCTCGCCGACTTCTCCGACTCCCAACGGAGCTCCGTCATCATCGACGATTTCGACGTGCACGTCAGGCAACGGCATGCCCACCGAGCCGACCTTCTTCTCCCCACGTACCGGGTTGGCGATGACTGCCATCTGCGCCTCGGTTAGTGAGTAGCCCTCGACGATCACGCCGCCGGTGAGATCCTCGAATCGTTTCCTGGTCTCGGCCATCAGAGGTGCTGCGCCGGAGAAGCAAAGCTTGATGGATCGGAAATCGACCTTACCCTGGCGAGCCATCGGATGGTTCATGATGCCGTTGAGCAGCGTTGGAACGGTGCAGATGAACGCCGGCTTGACGGTCATGATGTCCTTCAGGAACTCGCGCAGATCGCGCGGATTTGGAACCAGCGCGATCGGATTGTGATTGATGAAGGCCAGGCTCTGCACCCCGGTGTTGCCATAGGTGTGAAAGAGGGGCAGCGGCAGCATTATGGTATCGGTCCAGGGGGCCATCGCGGGACTTAGCCACGCCTGAAGCTGGTGGCCGGCGATGATCATTCCGCGATGCGATCCGACAACGCCTTTTGGCGTGCCGGTGGTGCCTCCACTCATCAGAATGACGGCCGGCTCGTCCAGCACCGCACCGCCGCCGCGCGGGGCCCGGCCCCGGCGCGTCCGCAAGAGTGCCGACAGCCTGAAATCTGCCCGATCGACCGTGATGCGCTCGCCTTCCTGCTTTTCTTTAAGAAGCGTGTATCCGAGCCGGAGCTGCCACGGCAGGTATTCCTTGATTCCGGTCGTCACGACGCGTTTCACCGCCGTGCGGCTCTGGATGCTTTTGATTCGGCTGTAGAAGCGATTGAGCACGATCACGGTTTCAGCGCCCGTCGCGCGCAGCGCGTCTGCCATCTCGCGCTCGCTGTAGGTCGGATTGAATGGGCAAGCGATGGCGCCAATCTTCCACGCCGCGAACTCGGCAACGAGGAATTGCGGGCAGTTGGGGAGACAGAGCGCGACACGATCCCCGCGCCTGATCCCTATTTCCTCGAACGCGGCCGCGAGCGCATCGCTTTGCTGTTCGAGCTTCAGGTAGCTGATCGAGGCGCCCTTGAACAACAGGGCGGGGCGGTCGGGCCACCGGCCGGCAGCCTCTCTGAGATAGTCGTTGAGACTGCGTTCGGGGTAGGGTGCGAGCGACGACGGGACGCCGTCGTCGTAGTTGTCCAGCCATCTCGGTGCGGTCATTGCGGCCTCCTTGACTCGCCAGCTACACTCATCTGGTAGGGTCGACGTCGTGCAACCCTCACTCAACCTGCGCACGCCGGACCGGATACGCTGTACGTACAGCTACGTAGTAATTCCAACGCTCAACCCAGGCAAGCCATGGCAGCCATCACCGGTCTTCATCACGTCACGTGCATCGCGGGCGATGCGCAGGAAAACGTCGATTTCTATTCCGGCGTTCTCGGCATGCGCCTGGTGAAAAAAAGCGTCAACCAGGATTCCCCGGGTACTTATCACCTCTTCTACGCCGATGGCGATGGTCATCCCGGAACCGACATCACGTTCTTTCCCTGGCCGGAGATGGCGCCGGCGAAGCCGGGCGTCGGGCTCTCGATGGAGGTGTCGCTCGCAATCCCGGTGGGCACAGCCGATTACTGGAGCGAGCGACTGCAAGAGCACGGCGTCGTCACGGGCACCGTCGAGACGCGCCGCGGCTCCGTAGCGCTTCCGTTCACCGATCCGCATGGGCTCCCGCTCACGCTGCATGAGACCGCCGACGATCGTGAATTCACGCCGTGGCGCGACGGTCCGGTGCCGGCCGAGAAGCAGGTTCGCGGACTGCATTCGGTGCGGCTCTGGGAGCGCGATCTCGCGCTCACTGCCTCTTTTCTCACCGGCGTTCTCGGCTTCGTCGACCTCGGCAAGGAAGGCGAGTGGTGGGGCTTTGGACTCGGACCGGCAGGGTCGGGCAGGTACCTGGAGATTCGTGAGATAGCCGATGCCGAACGCGGCAGATGGGGCACCGGCGGCGTTCACCACGTCGCGTGGCGTGTGCCGGACGAGAGTACGGAGCTCGCGGTGCGGGAGCGCATCGAGCGGGCACGCCGGCGCCCGACCGAGGTGATCGACCGCTTCTGGTTCAAGTCGGTCTATTTCCTCGAGCCCGGTGGAGTTCTTTTCGAGATCGCTACCGATGGACCAGGTTTCGCGATCGACGAGGATCCGGCGACCCTCGGCGAGCACCTCGTATTGCCACCGTGGCTCGAAGCGCAGCGCACCGAAATCGAGGCGGCGCTGCCGGCGATCAAACCGCCGACTGAATCAGGCGCGCGGTTCTAGGCGCGCGATTCTAGCTGCGCGATACCAGACGCGTGATACCCCGCGCGACCGAAGCTACTTGTTCCTGACGTCCCGCAGCGCCGCCCGCAGCTCGTCGGTGATGAGATTGGACGAGTAGTCCATCAGCTGGTTGAGCGCGTCCTGAAAATCGGCGACACTGACGCTGCCGAGGGTGCCGGCGGTTATCACCGATCCAGGAATGCGGCTGGTGCTTTCGACGTACGGCGTGAGCCGATCGCGTCCGTGGACGTTGACGTTCCAGATCTCCCGTCCGGTGCGCCGGTCGATCAGCACCGCTTCCGCGAAAGTGAACAGGTAGGCGGCCTCGTCGGCCTTGGCGTTGATCCCGAAGCGTTCCATCCGCACCTCCATCAGGTAATCCGCCTGATTCTCGTCGGTGCTGGGACGTGTGCCGAGATACCTGCTCGCCCGGGTCAGGGTGCGCTGCGCGAGCACCGCCGGGATGTCGATGCGGTCAGCCGCGCTGTCGAGGCGCGCATTCGCGCGACGGCCTTCGCGTTCGCGTGCAACGTCAGCACCGGCGCGCACAACCGCCTCGAGGGGGTTCTGCGAATTGGTGAGGTCGTAGTAGCTCGTGAGCAGCTCGGGCGACGGCGGCGCGATGTACACCACCGCGAGGGTCCGGCTCGAGAACGGATACTCGGCCAGATGGTGGCCGCCGCCGCAGCCGAGGAGGCCGGCCGAAATCGCTCCGGCGAGCCCCAGGCTCGCAATGCCACGCGTCGAAAACCGCGAAATGGTACTCATTTGGTTGTCCTTTGCAGGTAGATGTGGCAGCGGCGACCCAGTGCTTCGGATCGCCGCATTTCCTACTACCTAGACGACAGGCCGGAGGGGCGGTTACGCCCCGGAACCCGCTATTTCGTGGAACCTTTATAGACAACCTTCCACACCCGGCCGCCCTTGTCGTCCGCTATGTAGAGCGCCCCGTCCGGACCCTGGGCCAGACCCGTCGGGCGGTGTGCCGCGCGGTCGGGATCCTTGGTACCGCCCGCAAAACCATCCGCGAAAACCTCGTACTTGGCTGGGTCTGCGGGCTTGCCGCCGCTGAAGGGCACGAAGGCAACCAGATAACCCTGTTGCGGGCCGGGCGCGCGGTTCCACGACCCGTGAAACGCGACGAACGCGCCGTTCTGGTAATGGGCCGGGAACTGATTGGCGGTGTAGATCAGCAATCCATCCGGTGCCCAGTGAGCGGGGAAGAACGCAACCGGAGCTTTCTTGGACGCGCAGTTGCCGACCTTCTTGCCATCTCCGCCGTATTCCGGTGCCTGCACCAGCTTCTGCTGAACGTTGTCGTAGTAACAGTACGGCCAGCCGTAATCGGCGCCTTTGTCGATCTTGAGCAGCTCCTCGGCCGGAAGGTTCTGGCCTTGTGTCGGCGTATAGAGCTTCGGCCAGTTGTCGTAAAGCTGATCCCGACCGTGCATGGTCGAGTAGAGCTGACCGCTGCCATCGAGTGCGATGCCGACGGCGTTGCGGATTCCCGTCGCGTAACGCTCGGCGGGCGAGAACTTCTGATTCGTTTTGTTCGCATCGTAGCGCCAGATCCCACCGCGGGTCTGCAGCTCGGTGCAAGGGTTATTGCCTGGTGAGTTAAGGGTTCGATTTTTCACCTGGCAGGAGTTGGTCGCCGACCCGACGTCCATGTAGATGTCGCCGCCTGAAGTGATGACGAAGGGATGCATCGGGTGGTCGCCGTTGGCGGGCAGCCCGTTGACGACGATCTGTGACCCGGTCCCGCTCGGCGTCATGCTGTCGGTGGAGATTGCGTAGCGGACGATTCGCTTGGAGACCGAGTCGCCCTCCTCCGCGTAGAGTCCACCACTGAAGAGACCGATGCCGGTGCCGCCGCCGTTGTTCTGGCTCGCTGTGGGACCAAACCGCTTGATGATGTCGGCGTTGCCGTCGTTGTTGGTGTCACGCAGCGCGACGAGGAATCCGCCGGCGTGAGTCGGGCCGCTGTAGTACGAACCGCTCCAGGTGTTGACGTACACCGTTCCGTTGGGGGCGGCGACGAGGTGCCTGGCGTGTCCGAGCGTATCGGCGAAGACGGTAGCGCAGAAACCCTCGGGCAGAGTAATCCCTCCGTTGTCCTTCGCGCACGCGACGCTCGACGCCGCCTGAGTGCTGCTTGCCGCGGACGTGCTGTCGGATCCGGTGTTGTCGGTCTTGCCGCAAGCAACGAGCGCCGTGATTGCGGCAAGGGCGAGCAATCGGTGGGAGTATTTGCGGATTCCCGCGCCCTCATCCTTTTCTGGGTCGATCATGATTTCCTCGGTGGTAGATGCCGGATCAGCGTCTGTGGGGCACCCGACGGCCACTGACGGGGCCGAGGTCGATCAGAAGTGCCAACACCAAGCCGACCACGGGCCAGAATGTCCAGTGCCCGCCGAACCAATTGTGGACCGCTGAGTACCAGAGCAGCGTCGTCGGCAGGAACACGAAGCCGATGATCGGCCAGAGAATGTTGTCGAAGACGCCGCGGAACCAGTGAGTGAAAAACCAGAGGACTGCGACCACGAGTCGCGGCGCAGCCAGGGCCAGCAGAGTCATGATACAAGGCATCGGTCAGGATTCCTCGCGCGTTCGGCGCTTCGAAGTGGAAGTTGAGGACGTCTCGATGATCCCGATTCTTGGTTCTGGTGCGCTAAGCTCGCGGACGCTGGTCTGATTTTTCAGTGCACTCTCACCCGCATTGTTCGTGCGAGCCGCGCCAATGAGCCAGACGAGCCAGATGACGAGCGGTGGAACTGCGACGAGCAGAACGAGGTGGCTGAATGGAGTCGAGCCTGTCCATACGGTGCGCCCGGCTTCGATCAGATTCGCGCTAACGATTCCATCTGTGATGCTGGCGCTGACGCTGCCCGTGTGGCCAGGCCGTGAGATTCTCCAGCCGGTGGCGATCGCGGGCCCGAGCTTGACCAGGGCAAGGCCGCCCCAGTAGACGCACCACGCGAGCAGCAGGTGCCACGGACGCCACCGTCGAAAGAAAGATCGAATCAACGCGGCAGGGAGGTTGGCTCGCTACGCTCGGCGAGGAGCTTCGCCGAGAAGCGTTGTGCTTCCGCAATACGCTCGACCTCTACCGCGATTGCGTCCACGGACTGCTGCAGCTGATCGAATCGCTGCTCGAATTGCGCCGTGTTGGGCAGCGCGCGGGGCTCGGGCTTGCGTCCGAGGGCGCGCACGAGGCCAACGACGATGGCCGACAGCGCGCCGACCATCACGACGATTACGGCGGCGACGACGGCGAAATTTGCGACATCTGGATCCATTGCTTCCTCAGTGAAAAGTTCTCAGCGTTCAGCAGTCCCTACGGGGTGACGGCGCGGAGGTTTCCGTGAGTATCACCAAACTAGTCGAGTCTTGAGCGGCACGCGCGGTTACGACGTCATCGTGATCGGGCTTGGCGCAATGGGAAGCGCCACGCTCTTCCACCTCGCGCGCTCGGGTGCGCAGGTGCTGGGACTCGAGCAGTATCAACGCGGCCACGGGAAAGGATCCTCGCACGGCGACAGCCGGATCATCCGTGAGATGTATTTCGAGCATCCGCTCTACGTGCCTCTGGTTCAGCGCGCCCATCGGCTTTGGCGGGAGCTCGAGGCAATCGCGGGCACGCCACTGATGACGATCAATGGCGGGCTGATGATCGGGCCCGCGGACGGCTCCGTCGTAACGGGAACCTTACAAAGCGCGAGTGAGCATGAGCTGGCGTACGAGGTTCTCACTGCGCGGCAGGTCCGTGAGCGCTTTTCCACTTTCGAGCCGCGTGACGATCTCGTCGCCGTGTTCGATCCCAATGCCGGATACCTGGACCCCGAAGCATGCGTGACTGCACACGTGGAAGCCGCCGTGGGCGCCGGCGCGGATGCGCATTTTGGGGAAGAGGTGGTTGCCTGGACCGCGGACGACGGCGGAGTAGAAGTGCGCACGGCCGTTGGGTCCTACTCGGCGAAACGATTGCTGCTCGCGGCCGGCGCGTGGACTGGAGGACTTCTTTCTGGACTGCAACTACCGCTCGTGATCGAGCGCCAGGTCGTGTTCTGGCTCGAGCCCGCGGACGATGACGTGTATGATTCCGCGCGATTTCCCATCTACGCCTACGAGTACAAGCCCGGGCACATCTGTTACGGATTCCCGCGTCTCCGCCGCGGCGTCAAGGCGTCGGTGATGCATTCGGGCGAGATCGCCGCAACGCCGGACAAGGTGAGACGCGCCGTTGCCGAAAACGAGGTCGAGGCGCTACGCGATGCATTGCGTCCGGTGTTGCCGAAGCTGGCCGCAGCGCCGGTCCGCGAATGCGACACCTGCCTGTTCACCAATACTCCCGACCACGATTTCATCATCGACTGGCACCCGTCGCATCCGAACGTTCTGATCTCGAGCCCATGCTCGGGCCACGGGTTCAAGTTCTCGAGCGCGATCGGGGAGATTCAGGCTTTGCTCCTGACCGAGGGGGCGGCGCGGTTTGATATCGCGCCGTTCAGGATTGGGCGATTTGGTTAGGACCCGACCGTTCGAAAGTTGCAAAAGAAGACTACCGGCGCGCCGAAAGCCGCCCGCCGGTAGTCTTCTTTCTTGCGGTTCTAGAATTCGAGCCGCGAGATGTACTCGTAATCCCGACGCACGCTATCGATCGCCGCCCCCGGGTAGCTCTCCTGCTCGACGTACAGGTGCTTCTGGTCGATGTTGTCGATGAGCCTGAAGATGCTCCGGAAATCGACGACGCCCTTCCCGAGCTCCACGTCGTGGTCAGCCCCGATCGCGGGCGCGTCCTTGATGTGGAACAGCCAGTAACGATTCGCGTAGCGCTTCATGTAGTCGAGCGGATTCGCTCCGCCGATCGCGGCGTTGCCGGTGTCGAGCTGGAGCCAGACCGATGTCGGGTCGGTCCGCTGCGCGAAGATGTCGTACAGGACTTCGCCGCCGACGTTTCTGAAATCCCACGCTTCATCGTGGAATCCGATTCGCATCCCGCTGCGCAGCGCGCGCGCGCCGGCTTCGTTGAATCGATCCGCCCAGCGGCGGTAGTCGTCAGGACCGAGCTTCTCCGCGTCGGGCAGGCTCGCCACGATCATGTACTGGTGCCCGAGAATCTTCGCGGCCTCGATCTGCGGCTCGAGGTTATCGAAGACGCCGACGTCAATGTGGGTTGACGGCGCGGTCAGACCGTTGCGATCGAGAATCGCTCGCAGCTGCTGCGCGGGCATGCCGAAGTTGTTCATCGAGCCGAGGAGCTCGACTTCCTTGTAGCCGGCCTGCGCGATGTTGACGAGGGTTCCCTCGAGATCTCTGCGCGCATCGTCGCGCAGCGTGTAGAGCTGGATTCCAACTTTGCTGAGTCGCCGCGTTCCGACGCCCATGCCGGCGCCGGTAGACGCACAGCCGAATTGCGGTGCTACAGCAGCGACTCCGAGAGCGGTAAGAAACTCGCGCCTGTTCATGAACACCCCTGGGTGAAAGCCATCGTTCTTTCGGTCGGGCAGAGCAGATACGATATTCTCCCGCCCGAGCATCCAGCAAGCTGAAGGACCGACTGAACTCTTCACTGCCAGGAGTCGCAATGAGCAAGAGCAGCTATTCGCGGCGCGAGTTTCTCGGAGTGAGCGCCGCCGTCGCTGGCGGCACGATTGCCGCCAGAGAGGTACTCCTCGCCGCCGAGCCACAACCTGTGAAAAGGGTCGCGCCGAGCGACACCGTCCGGTTCGGCATCATCGGCGTCGGCATGGAAGGGTCGGGACTGCTGGGGACTTCGATCACGCTGCCGGGCGTGGAGTGTGCCGCGGCCGCCGATCTCTACGATGGCCGGCACACCCTCGCGCGCGAGATCGTCCGGCCCGACCTCCCGGTTACCCGCCGGTATCGCGAGCTGCTCGACAACAAGAACATTGACTGCATCATCGCGGCGGTTCCAGATCATTGGCATCGCCAGGTCGTCGTCGATTCGGTGAACGCCGGGAAAGACATCTATTGCGAGAAGCCGATGTCCCACACCGCCGCCGATGGTGTGGCGATGGTGGAAGCCGCAAAAAAGACCGGCCGCATCGTCCAGATCGGATCCCAGCGCGTCAGCTCGCAGGTTTGCGCCAAGGCGAAAGAAATCATTGCGCAGGGGCTGCTGGGCGACCTGATGCTGGTCGAAGGGTACATGGGTCGCAACGATCCCTGCGGCGCGTGGCAGTATCCGCCGCCGTTCGATCTGTCTCCAGCGAATCTCGACTGGGATACCTGGCAGGGCGACGTCACGCCGAAGCGTCCGTTCAACCCGATCGTCTTCGCGCGCTGGCGGTGCTGGAAGGAGTACGGCACCGGAGTGGCGGGCGATCTCCTCGTCCATCTCATCAGCGGCATGATGTTCATGCTCGGCATGAACGAGGCGCCGCGCTTCGCCGCGTCGGTCGGCGGAATCCGGCACTGGAAAGACGGCCGCAACATGCCGGATGTCCACGCCGTCAACTACTACTTCGGCGACCTGCCCGTCTACATGCGCCTCAACCTCGCGTGCGAGATGCAGGAGACCTATCGCATCCAGGGCTCGAAGGGATTGCTCGAGGTCACGGGTTCGACGGTGAGCTTCTCGCCGCAGCTGGGCATAGACACGTATCCGTGCTATTACACGGGCAGCTTCCCGCGCGCGATGCGCGAGCAGTACGAGAAGCAGTGGCACGCCGAGAACGACGAGAAGCTGGCGAAACTGCCGCCGCAGGAGACTGTCACCTACAGAATGCCGGACTACGACGACTTCCGGCCGCACCTGGCGAACTTCTTCGACGCGGTTCGCACGCGTAAGCCCGTCGTCGAGGACGCGGTGTTCGGGCACCACGCCGCGCTGGCGTGTCACATGGCGAACGAATCCTACTTCAGGAAGAACGCCGTCACCTGGGATCCGGCGACGAATACGATCAAGGGCTGATCAGCCGCGCAGGGACTCGCTGCGTTTCTTGAGCCCGTCAGCCTCGAGCTGGAGATAGCGGTCGTTCACCTTCGCGGTGAGTCGCGCAACCAGCGAAGCAAGCGGGCCCTCGTACTCCACTGACAGCGTCGCGCGGCTGCCCGGCGGTGCGGGCGCGACGTAGTGTCGAGCGGTGACGCGCACTCCTGGGCTCTGCATGCTCCAGGTGAAGCCCTTGCCGGGCGTGAGCTCTGTTACCGTCCATGTGAACGGCATCAGCCGGGGCTGTTTGACCTTGGCGCGACTTCCAACGGCGAGCGCTCCACTATCGACGCGCTTCACCTCGCGCATGCTTGGCGTCCACTGCGGCCACTTCTCGACGTCGGCGATGACGTTCCACACCGTGCCCGGTGGCGCCGCGATCTCCCGGCTGGTCTCGAAGACTTTTTTGACTGCCACTACGCACTGCGGCGCTGCGGCTCGACGGGGCCGTCGTCGCGGCGGATCGTGCGGTGGAGCACGTATCCGGCAACGAACAGGACCGCGCCGCCGACCGCCATCATCGTCGCCAGCGAGACGATCGACGGAAACTCCGCGCGCGTGTTGGTGTTAAGGTGCGCGAAATATCCGATGATGATGATCGTAAAGCCGAACGAGATCAGAATTCCGCCTATGCCCAGCAAAGCTTCGGAAATTTGTGAACGCATCGCCTTCCTCTGTGGGTTGCTCGTGACCGCACTGTAATCGTAGTCGCTTCAGAAGCCATATGCGAGGCGTTAAATTGAAGGCAACGCCGGAAAAACCGTCGAACAATCCTCGCAATGGCAGATAAATCACGCACTCCAGTCATCGTCGGCGCCGCGCGCACGCCGATCGGAAAGTTTCTCGGCGCGCTCTCGCCTCTAAGCGCGCCCGAGCTGGGCGCTGTCGCGATCCGCGAAGCGCTGAAGAGATCGAAAGTCTCCGCGGGTGATGTCCAGGAAGTCATCATGGGGCACGTTCTGCAGGGCGGCACCGGGCAGGCCCCGGCGCGCCAGGCCGCCCTCAAAGCTGGTCTTCCACCCACCGTTTCCGCCGTCACGGTGAACAAGGTCTGTGGGTCAGGTCTCAAGGCGGTGATGCTTGCATCCCAGGCAATCAAGGCCGGTGATGCGCAGGTCATCGTCGCCGGCGGCCAGGAGTCGATGTCCAACTCGCCGTATTACGTGTACGGCATGCGCAACGGCGTGAAGCTCTCCGACCAGAAGATGGTCGACGGCATGATCAAGGATGGATTGTGGTGCGCGTCGTGTGACGTCCACATGGGTGGGCACGCCGAGTACACCGCGAAGAAAGCGGGCGTGACGCGCGAAGATCAGGACGAATTCGCGGCAGCGTCGCACCGCAAAGCGGTGGCTGCGATCGAGTCCGGAAAGTTCAGGGACGAGATTGCCGCCGTCCAGATTCCGGGCAAGAAGGGTCCGACCACCGTCGAGACCGACGAAGGACCGCGCAAGGACACCACCGTCGAAACACTGTCGAAGCTGCGTCCGGCATTCCCGGGAAAGAACGGCAGCAACGAAGACCTCACCGTCACCGCCGGCAACGCGTCGAGCCTCAATGACGGCGCCGCCGCGCTCGTCATCGTCTCCGAGCAGTACGCCGAGTCGCATGGGTTGGAAATTCTCGGCCGGATCACCGGATACGCGACCGGCGCGACCAAGCCCGAGGATTTGTTCTTCGCCCCGATCAAAGCGGTCCGCAACCTGATGGAGAAAACCGGGTCGAAAATCGGCGACTACGATCTGATCGAAGCCAACGAGGCGTTCGCGTCGCAGGCGATCGCTGACGGCGAGGAGCTGGGCTGGGACTGGAAGCGCGTCAACGTCAACGGCGGCGCGATCGCGCTCGGCCACCCGATCGGCGCCAGCGGCGCCCGGGTGCTGACGACGCTCCTCTACGCAATGAAGGATCGCGGCGCGAAGAAAGGTCTTGCCACGCTTTGTCTCGGCGGTGGTGACGCCGTGGCGCTCAGCGTCGAGCGCGCGAACTAGTTTCGCTTGACTGCGACGCCGGCGGCAACGCGAACCACCTTCAAAGAACGGAGCGTTCTCGCGGCGTCGGTCGTCGCGTTCTTCCTCGTGACGTTCGCGGCGATGGTGTTGCTGCGGTGGATATCGCTGTTCATCCCGGGCGCCGACAAGGCCAGCGTCAGAGAGATCGTCGACGCCTGGACGACCTTCGGCGGGACACTGATCGCGACCGCGGTGATGCTGCGTGTGCAGCGATGGCCGTGGGGCACGGTGGCGTTGGACCGCGGTGCCGCATCGCCGCTCGTGTTGGCGCAGGGAACGGCGCTCGGCGCGGCGACGATTGGACTGGCGAGCCTCGCACTCCTGTCGGTAGGAATGCTCCAGATCGTGCCGACCTTCGACGGCAGCTCGCTCGAGACCGCCGGACGATATGCGCTGATCCTGCTCCCCGCCGCGTTCTTCGAGGAGCTCTTCATCCGCGGCTATCTGTTCGCTGTGATGCGACGCATCGCCGGCTGGAAGATGGCGCTCATCGTCACGAGCGTGGTGTTCGGCCTGA
>CAMLDY010000032.1 GCA_946478895.1 uncultured Gemmatimonadota bacterium | reverse complement strand
CCCCAATCGCGCGGATCGGTGGCGCGGCACTTCGGCTGTCCGCCGCCGCCCCACTCGTCTGAGAAGAGAATCTTGGTTCCGTCGTTGTTGAAAGTCGCAGAGTGCCAGTATGAGAAATTCGAGTCGGCGACTGCCGCAACGCGCACCGGATTCGCCGGATTACGAATGTCGAGCAGGAAGCCGTAGCCCTCACACGCACCGCCGGCGAGACCGATCGCCGGATAGACGGTGATGTCGTGGCACTGGGTCGGGCCCGGGCGCGGACCATTGCCGGCCGGTTGCTGGCCGATCATGCGGTCGATGATGCCGGGAAGCGCCGCGCGCAAAGCTGCGCTGTCCGCGGCCGTCGGTGCGCCTGTCCCACCTCTCGCCTTGACGATGCTGTCGAGCATCGGATCGGTCATGCGCGCCGGAAGTGGACGCTCGCTGCCAAAAATCACGGCGGTGTACTGGCCGCGCGCCTTCGCTTCGGCGAGCGCCTTCTGCTGTGCGGCGAGGTCTTCCGGGGTCTCACCGTGTCTCGCCGGCGCCGTCAGGTTGTTGAAGATGCGCGGTGAGCTGACGATCGCGGCCTGCTCGGGATGCGCGAGCGGAACCTTGATGACCTCGATTCGGAACAGCGACGAGTTCGGATCCTGATCCGGGGTGAGCTTCGAGCAGCCCGCGAGCTCCTCGTTGGAGCGCACGCCCGCCGAGCCCGAGATGTAGACGTAGACGTTTTCCTGATCCTTCGGATCGACCAGCAGCGTGTGGGTGTGCGAGCCACGGCAGGTCTGAACGTTTCCGATGTACTTCGGATTATTGATGTCGCTGATGTCGAAGATGCGTAGGCCGCGCAGCCTTTCCTTGCTGACCGGCTCCTTTACGCCCTCGGCGCCGCAGTCCAGCCGGCCACTCGTGCCTTCACCAGAGACGAAAAGAAGATTCCTGTAGACCGAGACATCGCTCTGCGATGCGGGACAGAAGTACGACGTCTTGAGGGTCACCGCGGTCGGATTGCTGATGTCCCAGACCTGGTAGCCGTTGTAGTTGCCCTGGATCGCGTAGGGCCCGATGAACGCGAGATCCGAGTTGGTCACGCCCTCGAACTTGCCCTGCGAGGGATTCGTCGACAGCAGGCGCATGTTCCACGACGCAGTGGCCGCGTCATACTTGCCGGCGCGGAGGCCGACGCGCGGGTCCGGCATCGGTTCGCCGGGCGACATGTTATTGCTGGCGGCGGCGGGCGACACTCCCGACGTCGAGATGGCGGGCGCGCACGCCGCGGCGGAAAAGAGTCCGAGAGCGAGCGACAGCGACATCAGACGCGCTGTCAATCGCGCGGGTGAGCGATACTCGGCTGACATGTTGATTTCCTCTGGGGACGAAAAAAGGGAAAAGGAACTGTGACGCGAGAAACTACGACTACTCCACGGTGATGCCGAGGGTGAGCCCGGCGAGCATTTTCTCCATGCGCGCGATCTCGGTGGTCTGATCGACATTTACGTCCGACGCAAACTTGAAAACGATCTCGTCCTGACCGGCGCCGTAGGAGTTGAACAATTTGCTGACCATCGACACAGCGCCGCGATGGTGCTGAATCATGTCGGTGAGAAAGAGCCGGTCGAAATCGGGACCGCGCGCGGCGTCGAGCTCTTTCATCTGCTCAGCGGTGAGCATGCCCGGCATCAGCATCATGTGCTCCATGCCACCCATGTCCATCTTGAGCCCCATCGGTGTTGCGTCGGGGACGGGCTTGAGGCGGTCGCGCAGCCAGTTCTGCATGGTCGCGATCTCATCGACCTGGGCGTTGATGATGCGGCTGGCGAGTCGCTGCACCGCTGGACTCGCGCCGTGGGTCGGCGCCCAGCGCGCCATGGCGATGGCCTGCGCGTGGTGGCCGATCATGTGGGTCATGAAATCGACGTCGGCCTGGGTGTAAGGATGCCGGATGCTGTCAGCGCGCGCTTTTTCGACGTAAACGGGGTCGATCTCGCGGCTAACGGTTGGCGTGACCGGAACCTGGAGGTTGCTGTTGGTGCTGGCGGTCTGGTTTGCGGTTGCGCTGGCACACGCGCCCGCTGCGAACGCGACCAGCAGAGTGGTCAGGGAATAGCGCATAGGATGGCGTTCAGGCACAGTCTATATCATAGCCAAAGGGACAGGCTCGTGGGACCGTCGGTGGCAAAAACCAAAAGCGAACTGAGTCGCACCCTCCACCTTACTTTTTTCGCGGTTAACGCTTCCACACAAGCTCAACTATGACCGGCCGATGGTCCGAAGCCGTCGTGGCGGGTATCGACGCGCTGCGCGTCTCAAACTGCCCCGAGCAGAGGATGTAGTCGATCCGCTTGGCGGGCGCCTCGGCGGGGTAGGTGAGGGCTTCCCCCCGGTCGGCCATGCTGTCGTGCAATTGCTGAAACAGCGGCTGAAGCTCGGGCGCGTCCGGCGTGGCGTTCAGGTCGCCGAGCAGAAGCGTCGGTGCCGACCGATCGCCGAGGTAGCCCAGCATCTCCTTTACCTGCTGGACCCGGACGGCAGGGTCGGCGCGGTAGTCGAGGTGGGTTACGAAGACCCGAAGCGGAACTCCGTGCGCATCTACCACTGCCTCGAGGAAACCAGGCGCCGGCGTGGGGACGGGATTCGCTTGCTGCGTGGAGAGTCTGGTGATGGTGTCGTTGCGCCAGCTCGTGATCGGGAGCCGGCTCAGGAGCGCCACGCCGAATTCGCGAGGCGGGTCGGCCGCCGTCGCCGGCAAGCGATAGATCGGAGCGAAGCGCACCTCCATTCCCAGCTCCTTGGCGAGCGTCGCCGCCTGATCGGCGAACTTGCTGCGCTCGGCCCAGTGAACATCGACTTCCTGGAGACCCACCAGATCGGGCGCCGCATCGCGAATTACCTGCGCGACGCGCGACAGGTCGCCGCCGCCCGATTGGATGTTGTAGGTCATCACACGCAACGAAAGCCCATCGCGCGCGACCTCGGACCGCGTGGCTGGTGAGTGCGCACAGCCGGCGAGCAACGACAAAACGCCGACGGCAATCAGTCGTCGGCGAATAGGGATCATCGATCTCGTGCTATCGGTACTAACAGTTGCACGCGTTGACGAAAGACGAGACCGCCGGCGGACCGGAGCCGCCATTCTCCGTCTCATCGTGCTTGAAGAATACGTAGGCGTCATTCCACTGCTGGGATGTCACGCACTTCGCCCAGTCGTTGAGCTCGTTCGCCTGATAGTCGAGCTTGTGCAGTCGCAGATATCCCCACGTCGCGGTGCACACGACCGGACACTTGAAGTCGTCCTGCTCGGCGACGCACATCGCGATGTCGCGCTCGCGCATCGCGTCATAGACTTCGTCGTCGAACCAGCTCTCGTGCCGGAACTCGAAGACGTAGCGCCGGTCGGACGGTAGCAGACCCAGAAATCCGCGGAAGCGGTTCACATCCTTCCTGAGATTGGGCGGTAGCTGGAAGAGAATCGGGCCCAGACGATCGCCGAGCTTGGCGGTGTTGCGGAGCAGAAAATCGACGGTGTCTGCCGATTCTTCCTTGAGACGAGCGTGATGGGTGATGCGCTGGCTCGCCTTCAGCGCGAAGGTGAAATTCTGCGGCACCTGCGCTGCCCATTCCATCAGCACGTTCTCTTTCGGCAGGCGGTAGAACGTGTTGTTGATCTCCACCGTCGGAAATTTCGTCGCGTAGTACCCGAGGAATCCGTCGTCCTTCAGCTCGGTGGGGTAGAAGTTGCCCTTCCACTCCTTGAACGCGTAGCCGCTGGTTCCGGCCAGGATCTTCACGAGACCATGCGCTTCGACTCGGACTTCTCCTTCTTGGCCGGCTTCTCCTTGGCGAGACTCGCCTTCAGGGCTTCCATCAGGTCGAGCATCTTCGTCTCGGAGCCCGGCGTGACATCGGCGGTGATGTCCTGACCGTCGATCTTGCGTTGGATGGTCTCCAGCATCCGCTCGCGCACGGTGTCCTTGTATTTGTTGGGCTCGAAGGTCTCGTTCGACGTCTGGTCGATCAGCTGCTTCGCGAGCTTGAGCTCGGCTTCCTTCACGTCGCCGGGCGGAATGGTGACTTCGGTGGTGGGACGCAGCTCGTCGGCGTAGTGGAGCTGCTCCATCACCAGCACACCGTTGAGCGGGCGCAGTAACACGAGATGCTGTTGCCCGCGCGCAGCGTACTGACCCAATGCGGCGCGTCCGGTTTCCTTGAGGGCGGCGGCGAGCAGGCGATAAGCGCGGTCACCGCCCTTGTCGGGGCCGAGGTAGTAGACCTTCTCGAGGTACTCGCGATCGACCCCCGCAAGCGGAACGAACTCGACGACGTCGATGGTGCCGGTCGCTTTTTCCTCGAGCGCCTTGAGCTCCTCGGCCGACAGTACGACGTACTGATCCTTCG
This sequence comes from uncultured Gemmatimonadota bacterium, assembly GCA_946478895.1. The sequence goes on along the minus strand of CAMLDY010000032.1, from coordinate 21,388 downwards.
CGAACTCGTAGCCCTTCACGGTGTCGTCGCGGGTGACGACTTCGTTGTCTTTGGTGCAGATGTATTGCTGCTTGAGCCGGGTCCCGCACTTCTTGTGTAGCATGTTGAACGACACGCTCGTCTTGGACTCTGATGACGAGTAGATGTTGACGGGTACCGAGACGAGGCCGAAGGAGATCGTGGCGGTTCCGATTGAGCGAGCGGGCATGGGGGGATGCGGGAAGAGGGAGCGGGGAAGCGGGGCGCGGACGAAAAAGGTGGCTTACGGGGTTCCCACCATTTATAGTCTGTGGGTCACAAAAATTTCTGACGTGGAAAACTCTGCCTGGTTCAACTCTCACTAAGCACAGGGATGGACGCAAGAGGTAACTCGCCGGCAACTGCCGACTCCCTCGCCAAGTACCGCTCCAAGCGGTCTCCGGACCGGACACCTGAGCCGTTCGGGGGCGTTCCCGCCGCGTCCGGGAACCTCTTCGTCGTGCACAAACACGCCGCGCGAAATCTCCATTTCGATTTGCGGCTGGAGATGGACGGTGTTCTGAGGTCGTGGGCGGTACCGAAAGGTCCGTCGTACGACCAGGCAGAGAAGAGACTCGCCGTCAAGGTCGAAGACCATCCGCTCGAGTACGGTGATTTCGAGGGAGTGATTCCCGCCGGGAACTACGGCGCCGGCGGTGTGATCGTGTGGGACCGCGGCGAGTGGGTGCCGCTCGAGGATTGGCGCGAAGGTCTCGAGAAAGGGAAGCTCCTCTTCGAGCTCAAAGGCTACAAGCTCCACGGCAAGTGGACACTCGTGAAGCTCAAGAAAAGCGAGAAAGATTGGCTCCTGATCAAGGAGCGCGACTCGTGGATGTTGCCGGCGGGTACGCCCGACGAATTCAACGAGGAATCCGTCCTCTCCGGTCTCACCGTTGAAGAGATCATGGCGGGTGCCGGACCCGCTGCCGCGATCCGCGCTGCGCTCGAAGCCGAAGAGAAAGCCGTGCGCACGCGCGTCGATCCCGTCAGGGTCGAGGCGATGCACTGCGAGCCGCACGAGGCTGCGTTCACTCGCGACGACTGGCTGTTCGAGCTCAAGCTCGATGGCTACCGCCTGATCGCCAGCAAGTCGAACGGGGAGGCGCTGCTTCTCACCCGTAATGGCAACGACTACACGAGCGTGTTTCCCGAGATCGCGCGCGCGGTGAAGGCGCTGCCCTTCGACGAGTGCATCATCGACGGCGAGGTCGTCTGCCTCGATGCCAACGGCATTCCCAGCTTCTCGCGTTTGCAGCAACGTGGCCGGTTGTCGTCGGAGATGGAGATCGCCAGTGCGGCAGTGAAGCTGCCCGCAACTTTCTACGCCTTCGACTTGCTGGCGTTCGAGGATTTTGATCTGCGACCGCTCCCGCTCATCCGTCGCAAGGAGCTGCTAGCCGACGTCGTCCCGAAACTCGGCGCTGTTCGATATTTGGATCACATCGAGACCGAAGGCGAGGCATTCCTCAAGCAGGTGACGGCGATGGGTCTCGAGGGAATCGTCGCCAAGAAAGCTGACGCGCCCTACCGCAAAGGCCGCTCATCGCAGTGGCTCAAGATCAAAGCCGAGCGCAGTGGAGATTTCGTGGTGGTCGGCTTCACCAAGCCGAACGGGAGTCGGCCGCACCTCGGCGCGTTGCAGCTCGCCGATTGGGTGAACGGCACTCTGGTGTACGCCGGCCGCGTCGGGACCGGATTCAACGACGCGCTACTCAAGGAGCTGTACGAGCTGCTCGATCCCATTCGCCGTAAGGATCCGCTTTGCGCCGGTCCTGTCTACGAAAGTGAGAAGGAGCCGCTGCGCAGCGACCAGATCCCCGAGACGACTACTACGACCTGGGTGGATGCGGCGGTGGTGTGCGAGGTGCGATATCGCGAGTTCACTCCCGACGGACTGCTGCGGCACGCGACGTTTCTGCGTTTGCGCACCGACAAGCGTCCGCACGAATGTGAGCGCCAGGGATGGAGCGCGGCGGCTCCGACCGACGAAGTTGAAAGCGCGGAGGACGAGCAGAGCGAACCCAAGCCGCCACGCAGCAGCAAGAATCGAAGGGTCGTGCGCGAGCGCGCCCACGTCGACGCCCACGCCGTCGTAGAAACATCGCCGCCGCCCGCACGCGCCGCGATCGAGAAGAAGATCAACTACTCCAATCTCAACAAGGTTTTCTGGCCGGCGGAGAAGTACACCAAGGGCCAGCTGATCGAATACTACAAGGCGGTTGGGAAGTGGCTGCTGCCGTATCTCGAGAATCGGCCGGTCGTGCTGACGCGCTACCCCGACGGCATCGACGGCAAGTCCTTCTACCAGAAGGACGCGCCCGTTTTCGTCCCCGAGTGGATTCGCACCATTCCGATCTGGAGCGAGGACACCCAGCGCGAGATCCGGTTCTTCGTCTGTGATTGCGAGGAGGCGCTCCTTTACATCGCCAACATGGGATCGATTCCGATCCACGTCTGGGCGAGTCGCGAAGGATCCCTGGAGCTGCCCGACTGGTGTGTGATCGATCTGGATCCGAAGGAAGCGCCGTTCTCCGACGTGATCAAGTGCGCACAGGTTCTGCACCGCATCTGTGAAGAAGTCGGCTTGCCGAACTATGTGAAAACGACCGGCAAGACCGGGCTGCACATCATGCTTCCGCTCGGCAGACAGTGTACCTACGAGCAGTCGCGGATGCTGGGCGAGCTGCTCGCCCGTTGCGTTCTGCGCGAGCTCGCGGACATCGCGACGATAACCCGGCACGTGACAAAGCGCGGCGACAAGGTCTATCTCGATTACTTGCAGAACCGTCACGGACAGACGATTGTTGCACCGTTCAGTGTTCGTCCGCTGCCCGGAGCGACGGTGTCGATGCCCCTGGTTTGGGATGAGGTCGACTCCACTCTCGATCCGCGGACCTTCACCATCGCCAACGCAATCGAGAGAATGGAAACAATGGGTCGCGATCCCATATCCCCGGTGCTGACGACCAGGCCCGATCTCCCGGGCGTGCTCGATGCTCTCGCGAAGGTCATGAGCGCGTAGGCTCATTTTGAGCGTCGAGTCAGAGCGAGGAGAACGCCTCGCGGCGTCACTGCCCGCGCGCTACCAATTCCGGGAGCTGATCGGAAAGGGTGGCGCCGCCTACGTTGCCCTCGCCGACGATCGCGATCGCGGTCATCCCGTCGCGGTCAAGATCCTCCGACCCGAGATCGCCACCGTTGTCGGGGAGACAAGATTCCGTCGCGAGATCGAGATCCTCAGTCACCTCAATCATCCCGCGATTCTTCCACTCCTGGACTACGGGTCGGTCAACGAGGCACTGCTGTATTTCACGATGCCTTTCGTTGAAGGCACCACTCTCCAGATGCGTCTCAGGGAAGCGGGCCCGCTCGCGATCCGCGATGCTGTTTCGATCGCCGAGGATGTAGCCGGCGCGCTGGATTACGCTCACAGCCGCGGAATAATCCACCGCGACATCAAGCCGGCCAACATCCTCGTCTCCGATGGACGGGTGATCGTCGCCGACTTCGGGATTGCCCGGGCGATGGCCGTCGATTCCGCCGAGCAGATCACGGTGTCGGGGGTGTCGATCGGGACGCCCGAGTACATGAGCCCCGAGCAGGTGGAAGCGATGCGAGAGCTCGACGCGCGTTGCGATGTCTACGCGCTGGGCTGCGTCACCTACGAGATGCTCGCCGGCGAGCCGCCGTTCACCGGTCCGACGGAGCTGGCGATCTTCTCACGACACGTCAACGAGCCGCCCAAGTCGATCCGCGTGCTGCGGCCCGAAGTACCTGCGGGAGTAGATGCGGCGATCATCAAGGCGCTGCAGAAATCCCGCGCCGCGCGATTCTACACCGCGGGCGCCTACGCCAGGGCGCTGGTGATGGGACTGACGCAGTAGCTACGCTGACCCCGCGCCGTTCTCGCGTCTCCACATCAGATAGGTCAGCCAGTACAGGAAGGCTCGCGTCGACGCGGGCCAGTCGGCGGGAAGATCGATGTTCACGCGTCTGTTGAACAATGTGGCCGAGTAGATGGTTCCGGTCTGCTTGCCGCCGTCGAAGACGCCGAAGCGGCGGTTGAACATCGAGAGTCTGCGCAGCTCGATGTGACGGTCCGCCGTATCCACGTCGAAACGCGAGCTGAACATGCTCGGCTTGACGGCGCGCGCGATCACGCTGCCGTTCCGCTCGAGAAGAAAGGCGCCCGTCCAGCTGCGCTCGCGAAACAGATCGTATGTTCCTTCCTCCAGCTCGAGGGTCGCGCGCTCGCGCCAAAGGGCATTGTCGATCTCGCCGACGAGCGCACTGTCCTGGTAGAGCCGGAAATTCCTCGCGAACAAGCTGGTGGGAACTGCCTCGAGCATTGATTAACTCCAGTTAACGCCAAAGTCGCAGTGGTGATCGCGGCGGTCAAGTAAGCGCGGCACGATCCTCGCCTTGCACGCAAATGCGCGCACAACATCGCGCGACTCGTTCACTGAAATCAACGCTAACCAGTTGGCGATACGAATGTCTCGCCTGACGTATATAGATGCGCGCCGTCCTTACGGCGTTGCCGGTCGCTGCAACCACAAACGCGATCCGCTGTCTTGGCGCGGATTGACGCGAACGCGAATGCGTTCCTGCCGCGGCCACCCTGAATGCAGTCGCGCGATTCATGGGTGTTCTCGTGAATCGCAAAATACCGAGCGCAGTCGCGCTCTCTCTCATATTGATTGCTGGACTTTCGTGCTCGGACAACAGTGTCACCGGTCCCGATGGCGGGCTGACCACCAATGATCTGACCGCGGATGAGGCGCGCGCGATTGCAACCGTCGAGGTAAGCCTCGGCTCGAGCACTCTCGCCGTCGGACAGACGACCCAGGCGAGCGTAGTCTTCCTGGATAAATACGGCAGAACGCTCAAGCGGACGGTGGACTGGAGCTCGAGCAATCCAGCGGTTGCATCGGTCGATACGACCGGATTGGTCAAAGCGCTGGCGGTCGGAAGCACGTCGATCATCGCCAGCCATCGCTTACACAGCGGCAGTGCGTCGCTCAGCGTTCAGGACTCGGCTGTGCCACCACCGCCTCCGCCGCCACCGCCGGGGTCGAATGAGCCGGCCGGTATGACGCTGATTTCGGACCGACCGTTCAACGCGCTTCACGAGCTAGGCTGGGACGAACCGTCGAATGGCGGCACCGGCGGGAAGATCATCCAGGATGCCACCGCGCCAGTATCACCATCGAATATTCTGCGCGTGACTTACCCCGCAGGCTTCACCGGCGGCGGTGCTCCATGGGACGGCGACTCGCCGAATTTCCTCTACAAGACGGTGTACGTATCACACTGGGCGAAGGTCTCCAGCAACTGGCAGAACCACCCGTCCGACATCAACAAGATGTACTACCTGTACACATCGACCGATGTGCCAAGCATCGTGATCGTTCTGTACGGCCCGGGCGGAAAAGCGGGTGCGACGCTGTACCCGTACATCGAGGGACAGAACATCGTGAAGGGCGGCGAGGGATCCGCCGATCCACAGAACCCCGACTGGAAGCCGAATCTCGGAGCGAATGCCGTGGTGACTCGCGGTCAATGGTTTCACATCGAGCTTGTCGCTGCGATGAACACCGTTGGGAACGCCGACGGATACATGGATCTCTGGCTCAATGGAACTCACATCACTCACGTTGGCGGTGTGAAATTCCAGAACAGCGCACCGTCGTGGCGGTCCCTGCACTATGCGCCGGTGTGGGGCGGTGGCGGCGGTACGGTCACCAACACCATGTACATGGATTGGGACCAGCTGAAGGTGAGCGGCAAGAACTAGCAGCGAGGGTCACGAGCGTCATCGCCGTGCGACACAAACCGCACGGCGGTGCGCGCAGTGGCTGCTCACGGAAATGCCGGCCAACCCTCGAGTGCGAGCAGAGCCGGTCGGCGAATCTGGAGCCGGCGCGGCGGAAGGCGGGGGCATTGCTTCGCGTGACGGTCGCGGCGGTGTCGATGCCGCGGCCGCCGGAGGGGAGGTGAGGACGTGACCGGGGAGATTCATTTTCTGCTACGAGCGGACCGCGGCCCGGTGGCCGGTTCCGGCACGGCTCATGACGCGTCAAGCTTGGCTTATGCTACGAGCGACCCGCGTCACGCTGCCTGCTTCCAGCGGCTCATTGCGGACGGGAGTCCCGCTATTTTATCCAGATGCCGTTCCGTTACATCTCCGTCCTGATTCTCGCGCTGGCCGTCACCGGCTGTGACTTGCTCAGCGGGAAGTGTACGTACGAGATACGGAGTCTCGAGGTCGCGGGCACGATCAACGACAATGGGGCGGCGTTCGCCAACGCGACGATGAGCTTCTCCGAGAATCGCGGCTCGCTCTCCAACCAGTCGGTTTATTGGCTGGTGAGCAGCGATGCACTCAAGGGCCACGTCACGTCCGCGTCGTTCAAGGACACCACCGATCCTTCGAAGGTTCTGTTGACCCTCGGCGTCGCTGCACCGGATCGCGTGGAGATCTCGCAGGGAGCGACAGGTACTGCGCAGGGCGCGAACCTCGGGGGCTTCCACGACGTCCTCGCTGCCGGACATGGAATGATCGAGCTGGCCACAGATCTGCCGGGACAACTAACGATACAAATTCCACTCGCCGTCACGAGCAGCACGGACTGGACTCGCCCGTACTGCTCGTAACGCAGGGAGTCTAACGATTGCGGGTGACGTTGACGTCGACGCCGCAGAACGTTCCGGTGACTGTCGCGGTGTGCGTGCCGGGATCGTAGGTCGAAGTCAGATCCACGTCGCAGGTACCCGATCCACCGGTACGCGCCCACGTGAAGCTCCCCTTGTGGGTCGCGGTCTGCGGGCCCGACAGCACGCCATTCACGATGTTGAGCGAGCCAGTGAAGGCGATGTTGGGATTGCCGTTGAGGGTGATCTCGCCGTGCTTCGTCCGGAACGCGCAATCGGTATCGGTACGAGTGCCGGTCGTCTCGACGTTGAGACTGCGGGTGGCGCGATCGCCGCTGCCGACGACGCGGCCGGCGAGCGCAACGTCGCCGCCCTTCGGGCACTGGTGGGTGAACGAGAAAGTGTTGTCGAAGGTCGTCGGCGAGGTGACGGTCGCTGATGCGCCGCTGCCATCCGTTGCGATGTCGAAGGATGCGCCGAGTCCGATGTCGCCGACGGTGAACGCGCTGGTAGCGTCGAGGTCGGCGGCGAGCTGGTTTGCATCTTCGACGGTGATTCCATTGGGACCGGTTGAATCGCTGCAAGCGGCAACGGCGAACACCAACGCCACGCTACACGCGAGCCACGGTTTCATTGTCATGTGTCGAGCTCCATGCTGGAGAGGTTTGGCAGTTAGACGGGACGGAAACTCAGCCGTTAATCACGATCGGCTGAGTGTGTCCGACGCCAAGTTCTTCATGTTACAGGCCGTTCCCGCCCGAAAGTTCCCCGTTATGGAAACCCAGCCGCGCTATCCCTCGCTCCAGTCGCTCAACGGATAAAAACCATTTCGGATCCAGACGTCGTTCGGAACCGCGGTGACGAGCGCGGCTTCCTGGACGAGGTACTCGTCGGCGAGCGCATTGAGATTTCTGTAGTCGGGATACTGCGCGCTCTCGAGTCCTTGCCTGATGATGCTGGCGACGAACGCAACCGCGCCAACGCTGGGCAGGGATCCCTGAAACTCGCGGCTCACCTGAGTGGGTTGCAGCGGACCACGCGCGGTGATCATCGGGATGCGAAGTGTGATTCGGCCCATCAGAATCCGCTCCCGCCGCCTCCGCCACTGCCACCGCCGCTCGATCCGCCACCGCCGGAGCCCGACGAGCTCGGACTCGAAGACATGCTGCTCGCTGCGGCGCTGGACATGGTGCTGATGCTGTTCGAGAAGCTGGAGACGTTGAAGGGGCCACTGCCGCCCGTGTACCATTGCGGCGGCTCGCGGTAGATGTCCTTGAACGCGTTCGCCCACTTCTCCTCGACGCCGAACGCCATCGCGTACGGCAGATATTTCTCGAACAGCTCGGGTGAGGTGATCATCCGCCTGAAGCGGTCTTCCTCGACGCGGCTGAGAAATTCCTTGAATCCCAGCGTTGCCGCACGCGCGTGGGCGCCTTCCGCTGTGCGCGCGGGCATGATCGCCGCGAATACGATGAGAATCACCGCCGACACCACCGTCGCAACGATGAGAGCGACGGGGTCGAACACAATCCACGCCCGGGAGAGTGATAGAACCGTCAGCCCACCGAGTATGAATGTCACGAACACCGCAATTCCGATGGATTTTCCGAGGGTTCGATCCGGGCGCTCGACGTAGTAGCCGACCTCGACCAGCCGGTCGTAAATCGCGTTCTTGATCTCGGGAAGGAATTTGTAGAAGCGGTTCGTCAGCTCCGACACTTTCATCGAGTATGCGTCGCTCGCCGCGCACTGGCCGAGTGCGTCGAGATAGCTGATCTCGTGGGGCTTGAGGTCTTTCCAGTCGGAGCGCTTGCGGAGAATGTCGAGCTGGTAGTCGGTGCTCCTGGTCAGCCCGAAGAGATGTTTCTCGGTTAGCTCGGTGATGTGGATATAGCCACGCACCGCGAGATCGACGAGGGTGGCGGTGATGTCCTCCATGTCGGCTTTGTTGTCGACGAGCGTGCCGAGCTCGGCGGGCGATTCTCCATCGACGGGCTCGTAGCGCACGACGTAGGAGTCTTCCCTGGGGTCCCGACCCTTCTTGTCCCAGCGCTTGTAGGCGAAGAAGAAGACGAGGAACGGGATGAGAAGTGGTGTCCAGCGCAGGATCGCGACCAGCTGCTGGTAGGCCTCGCTGGGTCGTCCGGCAATGGCTCCGGCGGGCCAGCCAACGGCGATGGTCATTCCAGCGTTGGGCGGCAGCGCCTGGGTCGTAGCGAAGTCGACTTCGTTCGCGTCGCGCGTGATCACCGCGTTGGTTTGGGTCGACGACGCGTAACCGGTGTAGACCGCCGACTGCGTCGGCCGCACCGACTCCGGGAGCACGACACGCGCGTGTACGCTGTCGATCTCCATCGTCCACGCGTTGCCGGTAACGTTCCAGTACAGCTCGTCGAGCTCGCCGACGTCGCTCGATTTGTAAAAGAACCGGATCGCGTTGCGAACGCGGTATCGGATGACGATGGTGCGATCCGCGTCGTGCGCGCCGGGGATGTAGATGTGGTAGCGGCGGGTCCAGCCGTTGTCGATCGTTTGGTGCTCGACGACCAGCGGCTGGCCGGTGTCGTCGGTGATGCTGCCGTCCTCGACGCCGAGCTTGGTGGCGCGACCCTGCGCCGTGTTGTGGTGCAGGGAGAGGTCGCGATTGAGCCCGTTCCACGCCCCCGTGAAGCGGATGGTGAGCCGCTCGACTACGTCGAGCGTTCCATCCTTGTTGACGGTGAGGAGCGCGTCAAACTTCCGCAGGCGTATGTCGCGTTCCTGCGCGCCCGCCGCCTGGACGAGCGCGCAGAGAAGAAATGCCGCGACCGCTAGGGCGCGACGGATCTTAGAACGCTACCTTGGGGAGCTCGCGGTCACCCGCTTCCGCCTGGAAGAACTCGAGCTCCTTGTAGTTGAGTGGACCCGCGATGAAGTTCGACGGCACGGTCGAGATCGCCGTGTTGTAATCGCGGACGACGGCGTTGTAGTAGCGCCGCGCGTTCTGCACTGCATCCTCGATGCTGCCGAGCTGTTGCTGCAGATCGCGGAATCCGCCCGAAGCCTGGAGCTGTGGATACGCTTCGACCGCGACGGTCAGCCCGCGGAGCGCGTTGGTCAGCTCGCCCTCGGCTTGCGCGCGCTGCCCCGGCGTTCCGCCCTGCGCCGCGAGTACGCGCGCGCGGGCCTGGGTGACGGAGTCGAGGGTTTCGCGCTCGTGCGCCGCGTAGCCCTTGACGGTGTTGACGAGATTTGGAACCAGATCGGCGCGCCGCTTGAGCTGGACGTCAATATCCGACCAGGCGTTCTGAGCGCGCACGCGCAACGAGACGAGCTTGTTGTAGATGCCAACAAGCCCGAGTACGACGACGACAATGATGACCAGAAGGACAAGGAATGCCATCGAAGTGGGGTTGAAGTTCGGAGAACTTGCAGCCGGAAGACCACTCGGTCAACCGGAGATCACTACGAGTTTAAGAACGCCGTGGATTCAAGGGCATCACTGAAGAGTACCAGCTGGGGGCTGTCGGCGGAGCGGCTGGCGGCGCTGAGCATTTGTTTGAAAAGATCAATACCGAGCTCAGAGCCGCCAGCGGGCCAGCTTACTGCGCCCAGCTGGTCTTCTTCAGTGAAATAAGAGTGCGCAGCTACGCTGGAAGTCTCAGGAATTCCCAACCGGCGGGCCGTTCTACGTAAGGCTACGTATTTGGCGAGGGTGCGTTGGCGACTAGCGTGGATCCGTCCTTAGCGGAGTTTGCGAATGCAAGGCCCGTTGATAAACCAGTTTGGTCCCACTGTCGACTCCGCCGCGATCGTTGCGATGACTGCGCCGACCGTTGAGCACGTAGTCAGCTGCGCAGCGCTGATAGCGGGGGCCATGACTCTGGTGCTCATGATCGCAGTCGTCTACCGCGTGATAAAGATTCTCAACTAGGGAGGTTCAGAATGCAGACTTCTCGAAGTGATTACTGGACTCCTGTGATCGACTCCACCGCAACGGCGTCAGTTGCGAACGGGCCGATGCAAAGCGTCGTTATCCCCGGCGCGGCGGTTGTCGTCTTCGTCCTGGGGTTAGCTCTCGTCGTCGTTTTGTTTTCGAGAGTGTTTCGTTTACTGGGCGGAGCGTGATGGTCTCGGAAAGGCTGAATCGTCCGCAGAACTCGACAATGGGATTGGGCTAGACTCTCTCATTCCAACGCGTGCTCGGTGCTGTGGGCCGCTCCGCCGATGGCCCCGAGCTGGTAGTCTTCAGTGATCCGACGGGGCCCTCCGACACTTTCCGCGACACCGCGGTCGTTGCTACGCGTCGCGCATCGGGACCGCGTACCAGAAAATCGCGCAGAAGTGCGCAATGCTTCCCGCCAGCACGAAGAGATGCCACACCGCGTGGCTGTAGCGATGCCGCTCGTCGCGGACGTAGAAGATCACGCCGCCGGTATAGAACAGCCCGCCCGCCGCGAGCCACAGAATCCCCTTCGGCGCGACATGCATCGTGAGCGGTCGAAGAGCAACGACCATCACCCAGCCCATTCCGAGATAAACGGCAGTTGAAAGTGCGGGTAACCGGTTGCCAAACGTTCCCTTGAACGCGATGCCGGCGATAGCGAGGCCCCACACGACGCCGAAGATGCTCCAGCCCCACGGACCACGCAGAGTGATCAGCGTGAACGGCGTGTAGGTTCCGGCGATCAATAAGTAAATCGCGGCGTGATCGATTCTTTGAAACACCGTCTTCGCGCCGGCTCCCCGCAGCGCGTGGTATAGCATCGAAGAAGTGTAGAGGAGCAGCAACGTCGCGACGTAGATGCTGGCAGACACGACTCGCCACACGTCGCCGCTCTCTACCGCCGCGATGATGAGAAATGGGCCGACGACGAGCGTGAGCAAGACGCCCAGTCCGTGGGAGAGGCTGTTCGCCAGCTCTTCGCCGCTCGACTGGGGCCGCGGCTGTGAGGACACCGATACCGATCCAGAAAGGCTAACTGAAGACTACCAGCAAATGGCTGTCGGCGGAGCGGCTCGGCGCTCCGAGCTCTTGTTTGAAAAAATCAAGCCCGAGCTCAGAGCCGCCCGCCGTTCCGCCCACAGCCCCCAGCTGGTCGTCTTCAGTAGGCTATCCGAGCGAATTCAAAATCAGACGGCGTCCGACAAGCTGGTGAAATCAAAATCTTTGGCTTTGATCGCCGGCATAACGACGGCGCCCCCCGCCTCGGTCCCGGCGAGTCGAACGGCCGGCCCGATCGCCTCGAGATTGCTGAGCAAAAACAGCGGCGACTCGTTGAAGCGGAAATTCTTGATCGCCTTCGAGATCTTGCCGTTCTCGATCAGGAAAGTTCCGTCGCGCGTGAGCCCGGTGTAGAGAATCGTGCGCGGATCGACCTGCCGCAGATACCACAGTCGCGTGACGAGCACACCCCTCGGCGTCGACTTGATCATGTCGTCCACCGACGTGTTGCCGCCCATCATTTTGACCGATGACGGAAAGCCGGTCGCCTGCTTGCCTTGCTTCTGCGCCCAGAACCGTGAGTAGAAGAGTTGCTTCAATACACCGTTCTCGACCCAGACCTGGCGCCCGAGCGGCAGACCCTGGCCATCGAACGGCTGCGACAGGAGTTGCGGATCCTGTGGGTCTGAGATGATGGTGACGCGGGGATCGACGATCTTCTCACCGATCTTGTTCCCGCCGCCCTGCTTGGCGAATGCGCTGCGTCCTTCATCGGCCGAGCGTGCCGCGAGCGCGAACGCCATCAGCTGCACAAGGTCGCCGACCGCCTGCGGCTCGAGGATCACGGTGTAGCGGCCGGGCTCGATCGCAACCGGATTTCGCGACAGCCGCGCCTTGTCGATCGCGCGCGCCGAGACCGCAGCGAAATCCACCTTGTTCCAATCGGGATGCTCGGCGCCGGCCCAGCCGGAACCGGTGCCATCGTCGGTGCGCACAGTCAACGTGTAGTTCGCGGTGGTGTTGCGATCGTACGCGAACAACCCGCTCTTGTTGCCGAGCGCGCTGGCGCCGGCGTTGACGACGATGAAGCCCGCGGCCTTGAGATCGCCGGCCTTGCGCGCGGGATCCAGCGCGGTGAGCGCTGCGCGCGCGCGATCCTCGGGCGAAAGATTCGCCGTCGACTCGAAGTAGCCGTTCACCGGCACATATGTCTGCGGCCCCAGCTCCGGCATCGTCTCAGGATCTTCCGGCGACAGCTTCGCCAGCGTTTCGGATTGCTCGACCGCTCGGCGCAGCGATTCGTCCGAGAAATCGTTGGTAGTGGTCGCGGCGTGACGCTTTCCGAAGGTGCTCTGCACCGCGACCTGGCCGTTCACGACTCCACCCGACGTCGAGACCTGATTGGCGGCGAACCGGATGTCAGCCTGATAACCGCTGTTCACGCTGACCGTGACGGCGTCGGCCTTGGACATCTTCACGACTTTCTCGACCAGCGCCTGCGCCTGATCGCGCGGCATCACCGCGCCAGTAGGAATCGCGGTTTCAACAGCATCGAGGAGGCGCTTCGGCGCTCCGCGCGTAAATCCGGCGGCGCTCATGCTTTCCTCCCGGTGTTGATGACGTTGATGTTGCGGAAGCGGCTCGGCACGACACCGTGACTCACCGAGTTCACCTGCGGCGGCTGGCCTTTGCCGTCGAAGAAAGTTCCGCCCAGGAAGTAGCTCTTCGGGCCGCCGATCATGTCCATTGAATTCCAGAAATCGGGAGTGCGCATCTGATACGCGACGTCCTTCAGCATGCCGACGATCTTACCGCCCTTGATCTCGTGGAAGACCTGGCCGCCGAATTGCGCGTTGTAGCGCTGCTGATCGATCGAGAACGAGCCGTCGCCGATGATCGCGATGCCGCGATCGGTGTCTGCGATGATGTCCTCGAAGCTGATGTCCTTGCTACCCGGGAGCAGTGAGACATTGGGCATGCGCTGGAACTGTACGGAGCTCCAGGAGTCGGCGTTGGAGCAGCCGTGCGAGCGAATCGGCCGGCCCTGCTGATCGTAGTACCACTTCAGCCAGTTGGCCTGCTCGCGCGTCGTTTGATAATCGTTAAAGATTCCGTTCTTGATGATGAGGAAGGTCTCCGGCTTGACGCCTTCGTCGTCCCAACCCGTCGTGCCGCAGCCGCCTTCCTGGGAGCGATCGCCCTGGACGTTCATGAGGTCCGGGCCGTAGCGCAGCTTGCCGAGCACTTTCTCCGGCGGCGCGACGAAGCTGGTGCCCGCGTAGTTGGCTTCGTAGCCGAGCGCGCGGTCGAGCTCGGTCGGATGCGCAACGGATTCGTGCAGCGTGAGCCAGAGGTGCGTCGGGTGCAGAACGAGATCGTACCGTCCGACTTCGACCGGCTTGGCAGTAAGCTTTTGCACCGCCTCTGTCGCCCACTTGCCGGCGTTGCCGACGAGATCCTGCTCGAGCACGTATTCCCAGCCGCGACCTGCGGGCGCGACGACGTTGCCGCGGGTCTGGAAATCGGAATTGTCGGGCGCGATCGCGGTGACGGTGAAGGGAACGGCGACGCGCACGAGAGTCTGCGAGATCACCGAGCCTTCCGTCGAAGCGAAGTTGCGATCTTCCTTGACGAAGAACATTCCCGAATTGACGAAGCGCACGCCTTTGACCTTGAGCGCCTCGGCGTTGGCCTTGAGCAGGAGATCGGCGCGCTGCTCGATCGGAATGGTGAATGGATCGATCTGGAACGAGCTCTTCCAGGTCGCGTTCGGGTACGCCTGAACGGGCGAGAGCTCGACCGGTTGTCCCTGGGCGATGCGATTTGCCTTGGCGATCGCAACCGCTTCGCGCGCCGCGGCGGCGACACCGTCAGTGGTGAGGGTCTTGGTTGCGCCGAAGCCCCACGTGCCGTTGACGAGCGCACGCACGCCGGCGCCAATGTCGTCTGTATCGACGGTGTTAACGATCTGTTGCTCGCGCGTAAACACGAAGCTGTTGCGGTAGCGGCCGATGCGGACGTCCGAATAACTGGCGCCGGCCATCTTGGCGGTGTTGATCGCCGTCATCATGAGGGCGCGGACATCGGCGTCGTCCGGCATCTCGACCGGCGGCTGGATGAGCGAGCCGAACGCATTGCGGGGCGAGAGCGTATTGGTGGCGGCGAGGGCCGCAGCCGCCATGCCGGTCTGCTTGAGAAAGTCGCGACGTGATTTCTTCATGGTTCCCGGTAGGTAGGGCGACTAATATCGGGAGCGGTCAAGCCCGTCGCAACACGTTAATTTTCCGGTCCTGCATTGCGAGCAGCGCGACTTCCGACCCGGTTCCAATGGCCCTTCAATCGGTCTCAGCAAAACCCTTAAGCAATTCGCGCGAAGAGCTGCTCGCTTCGGCGGCGCGGCTGCGCACCGAAGTCGGTAAGCGCATCGTCGGGCAGGAGAACGTCGTCGAGGAAATTCTGATGGCGCTCCTCGCCGGCGGTCACGCGCTGCTCGTCGGCGTTCCGGGTCTCGCCAAAACGCTGATGATTCGCAGCGTCGCCGAAGCGATGGATCTCGACTTCAAGCGCATCCAGTTCACGCCCGATCTCGTGCCGAGCGACATCACCGGCACCGAGATCATGGAAGAAGACTCGGCGACTGGTGCGCGGTCGTTCCGATTCGTGCGCGGTCCGGTGTTCGCCAACATCCTGCTCGCCGACGAGATCAATCGCGCGCCGCCCCGCACCCAGGCGGCGCTGCTCGAGGCGATGCAGGAGCACCGCGTGACTGCGGCGGGCGAGACGATGCCGCTGCCCGAGCCGTTCTTCGTCCTCGCGACTCAAAATCCGATCGAGCAGGAAGGGACGTATCCGCTGCCCGAAGCGCAGCTCGATCGATTTCTGTTCGACGTACGGATCGGTTATCCGGACGAGGAAGCGGAAGTTGGAATTCTGCGCGCGACGACTGGCGCCGATCCTGAGCCGTTGCAGCCGGTGATCAGCGGCGAATCGACGCGCGCGCTGCAGCGGATGGTGCGGGATGTTCCGGCCGCCGAACCCGCGCTGCTTTTCGCCGCGCGTCTCGCGCGCGCGACTCGCCCTTCGGAGCCCGACGCCGACGAAATGGTGAAGAAGTACGTGCGCTGGGGCGCGGGACCGCGCGCCGGTCAGGCTCTGATACTCGGCGCCAAGGCGCACGCACTGCTGGCGGGACGGTTCGCGGTTTCACCGGCCGACATCGTGCGCGTCGCGCGGCCGGTGCTCAGGCATCGCGTGCTGCCCAACTTCGCTGCCGAAGCGAAGGGTGTCGGTGCGGAGCAGATCATCGATCGCCTGCTGGAGCAGGTGAAGCCGCCGAAGAGCGAGATCAAGCTGTAGGCGGGAAGGGGGAGGCGGGAGGCGGGAAGCGGGGAGACGGCCAACGGCGAGCGATGACAGTCGATGCTGTGAACACTGACGATGACTACGCGCCGCTTCTCGACGCGGTGCGCGGAATTCGGTGGCCGTCGCGCGGAGTGGTGCGCGGTGGAATGCCGGGTGCGCACACGTCGCGGCTGCGCGGGATCGCGGCGGAGTTCACCGAGTATCGGCCGTACCGTCAGGGCGACGATCTGCGGCGAGTGGACTGGAAACTCTTTGCGCGCAGCGACCGCGCTTACATCAGATTGTCGAACGATCGCGCGATTCTCCCGACAGTAATCGTGGTCGACGCCAGCGCATCGATGGCTTTTCCGACGACGACCAACGGGAAATGGAAATTGGCGGCGCTAATAGGGGTCGGACTCGCCGCGGTCGCGCGCAACAGTGGGGATCCGATCGGTTTCGTCGTCGCCGGACGGACGGAGCCATTGATGGTTGCGCCGCGGATGCGACTGAGTGTGCTGCACGAGATCATGCGCGCGGTATCGTCGGCGCGGCCGGATGGCAGGGAGCCACTCGCCCCCGCGGTTTCGGTTGCCGCGCAATCCGCCGGCCGGCTCGTGGTGATCTCCGATTTGCTTGGCGACGCGGAAGATCTGTTGGCGGTGGCAGGCAGGTGGGTCGCGGCCGGACACGAGGTTCAGGCGGTGCACGTTATTGCGCGGGAGGAAATCGATCCGCCGCGCGAGAGCGTGACAGTGAGTGACCCGGAGGTTGCAACGATTCGTCGCGCGCTGACGAGCGAGACGCGCGCCACGTACGTCGATGCGTTTGCTGCGTGGCGTGAGCGCATCGCGCACGACTTCAGCGACGCGGGTGTCGGCTACGCGACGGCGATCGGCGGCGAGGAAACGGCAGAGCATTTGATCAGGCGCATCACCGCACAGCGCGCCATCGGCGTCTCGATGTCGCAATGACCTTTCTCGTGCCCGGATACTTCCTGGCATCGCTGGCCGTGGCGGCGGTGATTCTTGGCTTCCATTTCATCGTCGTGCGCCAGCCGCGCGCGGCCATACTGCCGACGGCGCGCTTCATTCCAGATTCGCAGGCGAAAGCGGTGGCGGCGGCGAGGCGTCCGTCGGACATCGCGGTAATGCTGCTGAGGACGGTGACGATCGTCGCAGCGGGTACGGCGCTCGCGAAGCCGGTGCTGGCCCCGTCCCGGCGACCGATGGCGCGGGTGATTGTTGCCGACGTCTCGAGGTCGTTGCGAGACGCAGTCGCGCTGCGTGACAGCGTGCGAGCGGTCTATCGCGACGGAGACGCGCTGGTGTTGTTCGATTCTGCGACGCGAATAGTGGGCGCCAATGTTGGCGACACTATTAGTGCTTTGCGGGCGTCAATCACTCGCGGAAATATGAGCGCGGGACTGATCGCTGCGTTGCGCGCCGGTAGCACGTTGCGCGATCGGGCTGACAGTCTGGCGCTCGTGATCGTCTCCCCGTTCGCGAGGGAAGAGCTCGACGCAGCGACCGATTCGATCAGGAAATTGTGGCCCGGTCGAGCGCGACTCGTCGCCGTTGCGGGCGCGAGCGTGGACACCGCGACGATGAGCGGCGCTCTACGGATCGAGTCAGCGGCTGACGATCCGCTTGCAGTCACGGTACCTATCTCGCGACATGTCGTGCGTGGAAACGCGGTCATCATGCGTGGGCCGACGATTGTCGATGCCTCGGCAGACTCGGCGCCCGCGGAGGTTGGCGCGCGTGAAGCGACAATTCTCGTCGAGTGGCCGGCCACCAGTCGGCCGCGATTTGGGGTGTCACGCGCGCGCAGCGACACCGTCGGTGGCCTGATGGTCGGCGAGCGCGGAGTCGTCGCCCCGTTTGTGCGGCGATGGTTGTACCCGCCCGATTCCTTGCGCGGCGCGGAAGTGATCGGGCGCTGGTACGATGGCGAGCCGGCGGTAATCGAAAAACCAGAGGGCTCAAGCTGCGTTCGCTCGGTCGCGATTCCGGTGACGCCGGTCGGTGATCTCGTGATACGGTCGGATTGGGTGCGCCTCGTCGCCGAGCTCTCGCGACCGTGCGCAGCGGTGACTTCACTCGTTCGCGCGGATTCAGGCGACATAGCCAGGCTGGCCGGAAGTGGCGGATTGGCGAGCCGCGATGAGTTCCAGCCGGCAACGAACACGAGGTCCACCCTCGCGCCATGGCTGCTCCTGCTGGCAATTGCCGCGGCCATCGCCGAGCTGCTCGTTCGCCGCCGCAATGCGAATGCAGGTACGGCGCAACGCGAGGCGAGCCCAACGCCGACCTCCGAGACCCCATCTCGTCTGAAAACCGCATGACGCCGCGCGACCGCGTCCGAGCAGCTCAGCGCGTACTCGGCGTCGCGGCCATCGGTCGCGCGGTGATGTGGGGATTGGCGATGACCAGTGGGTTGCTTGGCCTGGCTTCCTTCACGCGCGGCGCGATCTCGGGTAGCGGAAGATTGTCAGCGACGACTGTCGCGGTTTCAGTTGTCGCGGGCATCATCGTCGCCACGGCGATGTTGTGGCGCAGCAGGCACTTCGCTTCGGTCGCTCGCGTCGCGCTCTGGATCGAAGAGCGCGTCCCAACGCTGCACTATTCACTGGTCACCGCCCTCGAGCAGCGCGAGTCGCAGTTCACGGCGGGAATGGACTCGACCATCGCCCGCCACGACATCTCGGCGACCGCGACCCGCGCGGCGCGCCGGCACCTGCTGCCGGCGATCGCCGCTTTGGCAATCGCCGCGCTAATACTATATGTATCGCCGTCAGGCGTTCTTAGCCGCTCGGGTGCGCTCGGAGGTCTGGTCGGACGCGGGGGTACGGCAGGGATTCCCGCCGGCAGCCGGCTCGACGACATCACCGTCTGGATTACTGCGCCCGCCTACGCCGGCGGTCGCACCACCAGTCTCGACGATCCGTCGGCTGTTTCAGGCCTCACCGGCAGCGTGATCTCGATCCACGGCAGCGGTTCGCCGGAGGGGTTGACCGCGACTCAACCTGCACCGCTCCGATTCTCGCGCGCAGATGGTGGTTGGGGTTTGTCGATTGCGATGCCCGCCAAGCCATCCGCGATCACGCTCAGGGATCGCGGCTACGAGCGGATCATCGTGCTCGCTCCGGTCGTCGACGAGCCGCCGAAGATCGCGCTGAGCTCTCCCCGCCGCGACACGACTTTGCGCACTCCGCGGCTGGTGGTGCAGCTCAATGCCACCGTGACAGACGACGTCGGCCTCAGCTCCGGATACTTCGAGTACCTGATCACGACCGGCTCGGGTGAGATCTTCAAGGCGCGCACAGTGAATACTGCCGTCGTTCATTTCGATGGCGCGCGCACCGGGACTCTCAATGCCACGCTCGACCTGGCCTCGCTCAAGCTCGGCGAAGGCGATGTGCTATCGATGCGCGCCATCGCGCAGGATGGCAACACAGTCAGCGGTCCGGGGGTCGCAACTTCCGATACGCGCACCATAAGAATCGCGCGCGCGGGCGAGTACGATTCGCTCGCGATCGAAGCAGCGGCGCCGCTGCCGCTCGACACGTCCGCGGTCAGTCAGCGGATGCTGATCGCGCTGACCGAGAAGCTCGTTAACGAAAAGCCGAAGCTTCCGCGCGATGAGCTGGTGAGGCGGTCGACCGACATCGGCAATCAGGAAGATGGAATCCGGAGACGGGTCCAGCAGATTCTGACCGAAGCCGAGGGTGCGGGTGAGGATGTGGCGGAGCCCAAACCGGGTGACGAGCCGGCGACGGTCGAGGAGATGGAGTCGCCGGACGTTATCTCCGGGGCAAAGAATCCGGACCTCAAGGCGGCGTACACGGCGCTCTGGCAGGCGGTGCGGTCGCTCAAGATCGCCGAACCAGGTCCGGCGCTGCCGCCAATGCGCGTCGCGCTCGCGGCACTCGATCGCGCGCGACTCGCCAATCGGCTGTATCTCCGCGGTGCGCCGCCCAGGATCATCGTCAACATCGAGCGGGTGAGACTCACCGGGAAAGACAAGGGAAGCTCGAGCGTTCGGACGCCGCGCTCCTTCGCCGATTCAGCGCGGCTGGAGCTGACGCGCCGTTTCTACGCGATGGTCGACATCCTGGAGAAGGATCCCGCGCGCGCCACGACGGAGCTGGCGCTGATGCGCGTCGCAGCTTTGCAGACGAATCCCGCCTTTGCCGGTGCGCTCGGCGAAGTCTCAGATGCGATTCGCGCTGGTCGTGATGCGACGCCGGCATTGCTGCGCGCGCGCCGCGCCCTCGAGCCGCCGCCGGAAGTGCGGCCGTTAAACCAGTGGTCCGGCGGATGATCAGCGAATTCGTGTTTTGTACGGGCCAATACGACTCGGGCGATTGGGACAGCGCACCGGTGCTGCCCGCCAACATCATCGACTCGATCGCGCGCTACACTTCGATCGCCGTCGCGCCATCCGGAGTGAACATCCCGCTCGGCTCCGACTCGATCTTCGAGTATCCGTTCGTCTATCTCACCGGCCACCTGCCATTCCGGTTCAGCGAAGCAGAGCGCAGGAACGTCCGAAAGCTTGTGGAGCGGGGCGGGATGCTGTTCATCGACGACCACAATCACGATGTGGGCGGCGTGTTTCACAACACGGCGATGGAGGAGCTGACGCGCAGCTTCTCCAAGCCCGTCGATCTGCCCAACGATCACGAGATCTACAAGTGCTTCTTCAAGTTCGACGACGGCCCGCCGACGACGAGTCACGAGCTGAACGGCTGGGGTGACAATCTGGTGCACAAGAATTTGCAGGCGGTGATGCAGGGCGATCGCATCGGCGTGCTTTACAGCAGCAAGGACTACAGCTCGGAGTGGAATTACGATCCCGATGCGAAGCGATTCTCGACCGTGGACAACACGCGCTTCGGCGTGAACATCATCGTCTATGCCCTTACGCGCTGAGATGCGTCGCCGACTCGAGATCGTGCTGCGCGGGGTGGTGCTCGCGTCGCTGGCGGTGATGCTCTGGCTCTCGTTGCGCGCGCCGAGCGGTGCGAAGGGCGACATAATGGATGCGCGCGCGGTAGGCGCCAGTGAGCTCGCACGCTGGAGCAGAGTTCCGGCTGCTCCCGAACGAATCACCGTTGAGCTGAACAGCCTCCCATCCAGGATCGAGCGCGCCTGGCTGGCGGCGCTCGCCGGAGCGGGAACGATCGTGACCTGGCGTGGCGATCTCACGCCGGTGATGACGGCAGTCGAGCCGATGGTTGCGCCGAGCGGAGGGGCGATCGTTCGCGTCGCGGCGCCCGACGGCTCTCCGGTAATTGTCGGTGACGAGATCGGCGCACTCGACAGCGCGCGGATCGTCAGGTCGGGGGCGACGTTCGTTCTCGGCGCGCGCTCAGAGATCGTAACCGTCAGCGCGAACGGATCGGTGGCGACGGCGGTTCGGCGCGATTCACTCTTACTTCGGAAA
>CAMLDY010000031.1 GCA_946478895.1 uncultured Gemmatimonadota bacterium | reverse complement strand
ATCCACGAAGACAAAGCCTACGAGTGGGGACGCAAGATCGCCGACAAGCTGAAGGATCTCATTCCGCGACAGCTTTTCGAGGTCGCGATCCAGGCGGCAATCGGCACCAAGGTGATAGCGCGAACGAGTGTCAAGCCGCTGAGGAAGGACGTGCTGGCGAAATGCTACGGTGGCGACATCACCCGCAAGAGAAAGCTTCTCGAGAAGCAGAAGGAAGGCAAAAAGCGGATGAAGCAGGTGGGATCGGTGGAGATTCCGCAGGAGGCGTTTCTCGCGGTGCTGCAGGTCGACTGAGTGAGCGGATCGCTCGTTATTCAGACGAGCTTTCTGGGCGACGTCATTCTCACGACGCCCCTTATTGCGGAGCTCGCCGCGCGCGGTCCCGTGGACGTGATTGCGACTCCGGTCGGCGCGACTGCGCTCGCCAACAATCCTTCGGTTCGAACGGTCATCCGGTACGACAAGCGGAGCACCTACGGCTCAACGCTCGGTCTCTGGAACACCATCAAGGAGATCCGCGGCCGCCGACCGTACGATGCGGCGTACCTGGCGCAGGGATCTTTCCGAAGCGGGCTGCTGGCGATGCTGACCGGCGCAAAGGAGCGGATCGGGTTCGCGAGCTCCACCGGACGGGTTCTCTACACGAGGCAAATGCCCTATCAGCCGGAGCGACACCACGCGGAGCGACTGTTGTCGTTGTCGATGTCGGAACGCGCCAACACGCCATCCCGCGAACAGATCCGGCCGCGGTTATTCCCTTCGGACGACGATCGCGCCAGGGTTGACTCGCTTCTCCGTCGCACCGGCAACGGCTCAGAGCCGTTCGTCGCGCTGGCTCCCGGCAGCGCTTGGGGAACCAAGCGCTGGCCTTATTATTCGGAGCTTGCAAAGCGGCTGGCGCCGGATTTCCGAATTGCCGTAATCGGCTCCAGTGCGGACGCGGCGATGGCGGCGCAGATTATGGAGGCGCTGCCGGCGGGGTCGGTGATCAACGGCGCCGGAACGCTGCCGCTGCTCGCTTCGGCGGAGCTAATCGGTAGGGCCCAGGCAATCGTGACCAACGATTCGGCACCACAGCATCTGGCATCGGCGATGGGCACGCCGACGCTCTCGATCTTTGGGCCGACGGTTCCAGAATTCGGGTTTGGTCCGCTGGCGGAACGGCACGTCGTCGCCGGACACGAGGGTCTGAGCTGCCGGCCGTGTCACCGGCACGGGCCGCAGCGTTGTCCGCTCCGACATTGGCGCTGTATGCGAGAGCTGAGCGCGGAGTACATCTCGAGCCTGCTCACTGAAGTTCTCAATCCACCGGTACCCGTATGAACGCGAAGGAGCGCTACATAGTCGGAGTCGATCTCGGCGGCACCAACATCGTCGCCGGCGCCATGCCGGTCGATGGCAGCCGCGAGATCGCGATGAGCACGACCCCGACGCTCGCCGAAGGCGGGGCGGGAGCCGTGGTCGATCGAATCGCGGCGATGATCGACAAAGTCATTGCGCAGACGATGGCGGAAACCGGCGCCTCGCGGTCGGCGTTCATTGGGGTCGGAATGGGTTCCCCGGGACCGCTGAATCGCGACAAGGGCATCGTGATCATCACTCCGAACCTCGGCTGGAAGAATTTTCCACTGCGTGACGAGATCGCGAGTCGTGTCAAGCTCGAGGCGACGCTCGACAACGACGCCAATTGCGCAACGCTCGGCGAGTTCTGGTGCGGCGCGGCAAAGGGCGGTCGGAACGTCATCGGCATCACGCTCGGAACGGGGATTGGCGGCGGTCTTATCCTCGAGGGCAAGCTCTTTCACGGCGCGTCCGACGTCGCCGGCGAGATCGGCCATACGACCATCGATTCCACCGGGCGCCGCTGCAAGTGCGGCAACTACGGTTGTCTCGAGGCTTACGCTTCGGGCCCCGCGATCGCCGAGCGCGCGCGTGAGGCGCTGCGCGGGGATGAAGTCGAGTCGATTCTGGTCGGGATGGTCGAGGGCGATACGAGGAAGATCACCGCGGCAACGGTGTACGAGGCGGCGAAGCGCGGTGATCTCACCGCGCGCGAAGTCGTGCGTGAGACGGCGCGATTTCTCGGCGCGGGCGTCGCCAATCTGCTCAACATCTTCAACCCGGACACCGTCGTGCTCGCGGGCGGTGTGACGCAGGCGGGTGATGCGTTGTTCCAGCCGCTCCGCGCCGAGGTCAAGCGTCGCGCATTCAAGCCGGCGGTGCAGGGGTGCCGCATCGTGCCCGGCGCCCTTCCCCTCTCCGCCGGAGTCGTCGGAGCGATCGCGGCGTTCAAGCAGCAGAAGCTGGGCGAGCTGTAGCGGCGGTGACTGTCGCGCCAAAGCGATGACGCGCAAGAAACGCGTCGGAGTCATGGGCAGCTTCGTGTGGGACGTCATCCATGGACGCGACCCGCGCGACGCAGCGGTCGAGGAGTGGGGTGGCATCACCTACGCACTCGGCGCGCTCGATGCCGCGCTGCCCGCTGACTGGGAGTTCGTCCCCATTCTCAAGGTCGGCAGCGACCTCGCGCAGTCGGCGCGACAGTTCGTCGCCGCACTCGATCACGCCGCGCCCGACGCCGCACCGATCGAGGTCCCGCAACCCAACAATCGCGTCGTTCTCCACTATCTGAGCGACGAGCGCCGGTGCGAGCGACTGAGCGGGGGCGTGCCGCCGTGGACGTGGCTCGGATTAAAGCCGCTGCTCAACAACCTGGACGCGCTGTACATCAACCTCATCAGCGGATTCGAGCTGGATCTCGAGACGGCGCAGCTGATTCGTCAACACTTCCGCGGTCCGATCTATTGCGATCTTCATTCGCTGCTGCTGGCGGTCCAGGCTGACGGGATGCGCACGCTTCAGCCTCTGCCCAATCCAGCGGGTTGGATGCGCTGCTTCGACTTCATTCAGGTGAATGAAGACGAGATGAGCATGATGGCTAGCGACCCGATGGCCCTGGCTGCTATCGCCATGGCCGAGGGCGTTTCCTCGATAACCATTACACTTGGTAGTCGCGGCGTGGTCTACTTCGCCGCCCCCGGGTTCGAGAGAATCAGCGACATGAAGCGGTCCCACCTGGCGGGGGCGCTCGGAGCGATTCGAACGGCGCTCGTGCCGGCGAAGCCCCGGCGCCACGCCGGGCCGGGAGATCCGATCGGCTGCGGCGATGTGTGGGGCGCTACCTATTTCTCCCGTCTTCTCGCCGGTGATAAGTTAGACGCGGCAATCGACCGCGCTTTGGACGCGGCGGCGAGGAACGTGGATCACCGTGGGGCCAGCGGGCTCGCGGATTACCTGCGCGGAGAGCTCAGCATCAAGTGACGACAGTCATAAATGTCCCGCATTCGCTCGAGGACAAGTCCTTCGAGCTGGTGCTGGATCAGGTCGCGCCGTTGCCGCTCGACGAGAAGATCATCGTCGATACGCGGCACGCCCGCTGGGCATCTCCCTATGGACTCACCGCGCTGCTCGCACTGGCGCAGTCGCGCGCCGAGCGCCCGATTCTTTACGTCCCGGAAGCGGAGAACGTCAGCAGCTACTGGTCGAGGATGGACTTCTTCAAGCACGCGGCAGAGCTCTACGAGCTGCAGGGACGAGTGAAGAGCCCGGCGAAAGCGGCGGAGACGAGCGTGCTTCTTGAAGTCACTTCCATCTCGAAAAGCGACGACGTCCACGACGTCGTGGACAAGATCCAGCAGCGAGCGCAGGATGCATTGGTAAAAAACCTGAACCTCGACGCGAAGATCACCATGCGCTTCACGATGGCGTTGTCGGAAGTCTGCCAGAACATCGTCGAGCACGCCGGGCGCGGCGGCTGGGTCGCGGTACAGACCTACACCTGGCGCGTGCGACTGGGCGGCAGAAAAGTCGTCGTCATCGCCGTCGCCGACCCGGGCATCGGATTCCGGCAATCCCTCGAGTCAGCACCAGGATTTCAGCGCCGCGACCGTTGGGACGACGGCCAGGCGCTCGAGGAGACCGTCATGCGCGGCGCATCCCGGTTCAGGGATCCCGGTCGAGGTCAAGGCCTTGCCGGAGTGAGGCGGTTTGTGGGAAACTGGGATGGTAAACTTTCCATCCGGAGCGGCACCGCCCGGATCGCCGTGCTACCCAAAGGCGATTGGGACGAGGACGAGCCGCTGCTGGAAAACCTTTCATTTTTTCCGGGCGCCCAGGTGCAAATAACGATTCCGGAGCGGGTGGCGTGATCAATCACATCGACGTGAGCTCGATGCTGCGCAAGAGCGTGTGCGAGCTTTACTCGAACCTTGTCACCCGACCCACCGGGGCGGCGGTGCGCTGTGAGATCGAGCAGGAGCTCGACCGGATCGGAGACCGCGCCCTCACTGTAATCGACTTCTCCCACGTCGGGCTGCTCGACTTCTCCTGCGCCGACGAGATCGTCGCCAAGCTCCTCCTGCAATACGTCAGCACCGATGCACCGCGCCGCGAGGTCTACTTCCTCTTCCGTGGAATCAGCGAGTCGCACATGGAGGCGATCGAAGCCGTGCTTGAGCGCCACCGCCTGGCGCTCGTCACTCAGCACGGCGATGGTGAGTCGCGGCTCGTTGGCATCACCGACCTCGAGGAACGCCGCGCGTG
The DNA here is from genome assembly GCA_946478895.1 of uncultured Gemmatimonadota bacterium. The sequence continues at coordinate 21,697 of CAMLDY010000031.1, read as the reverse complement.
GGAGATCATCGCCCAGCTCGGCGCCGGCGTCAGCGCGGATGTCGCCGATGCGATCGGACTTTCCCCAGATGCCGCCGAGCGCACCCTCGAGAAGCTGTGGCGCCGCCGGCTGCTCATCCGTCACGATCACGGCTATGTGGCAGTCGGCAGCGCCAGCGGTCCCGCGCACCAGATGAGACTCGATGCATGATGGAGGGATTCCAGCCGTGGCTGCTGGTGACCGACTACATCTCCACCCGTAGCGGGGACGCCGATCGTGGCCCGCTGGTAAGGCTCCATCCGACTGAAGCGCGGAAGCGGTTGCTCGAGGACGGCGAGCTCGTATGGGTATATGGCCCCAGACGTCACGAGCTGGCGGTGTTGGTCGTCGATGATACGGTAAGTCCGGGAAATGTCGTCGCGCGCGACATCCTCGGCATCGCCCCCGCTGAAATAGTCCGCGTCGTCAAACACGACTTCGACGCGGGCCGCAGCAAACGGAACCTCGGATAGGAGAGCCTTTGGCAGAAGTGACACGCAAGCTGGGACTGTCGACAACGGCTATTCACGGCGGCGCGCCACAATCAACTCCTGGCTCTCCGGTCACCGCTCCGCTCGTGCAGTCGGTGAACTACGTCCAGGAAACGGGGACGAGCGAAGGGCTCCAGTACACTCGCTACGGGAACACCCCAAACGCGGAGCGCGTCCAGCGGCGGCTCGCCATGCTCGAGGGATCCGAGGCCGCGCTCGTGCTCTCGAGCGGCATGGGCGCGACCTCGTGCGCGATGCTCGCGCTCCTTCGCTCCGGCGACCATCTGATCACCAGCTCCTGGATCTACGGCGGCACCCGAAAGCTCTTCACGGAAGACCTGCCGGGAATGGGCATCGAAGTTACCTTCGTGAATCCGCTGGAGCCCCGCGCATGGCGCAAAGGATTGCGCAAGACGACCAGGGTGTTGTTTCTCGAGTCTCCCGTAAATCCAACCTGCCGCGTGCTCGAGCTGAACTCGCTCCAGAGCCTCGCGCACTCCGAAGGCATCGCGCTCGTCGTCGATTCCACTTTTGCGAGCCCGGTGAACTTCCGTCCCATCGAGCACGGCGTCGACGTTGTAATTCATTCCGCGACTAAATATCTCAACGGACATCACGACATCCTCGCCGGCGTGGTGTGCGGAAACGAGCCGTTCATCGACGAGGTCCGCCGCAAGATGATGGTGTGGGGCCAGGCGCCCGATCCATTCGCGTGCTGGCTGCTCGAGCGCGGCCTCAAGACCATCGACGTCAGAGTGAAGCGGCAGAACGAGAACGCGATGCGCGTCGCCGAGTGGTGCTCGACGCGACCCGAGATCGCCAAGGTGCACTACCCCGGCCTGCCAAGTCATCCTGACCATCAGATCGCAAAGTCCATCCTCGACGGTTTCGGTGGGATGCTGGCTATCGAGCTCAAGGGTGGTGGACCGGCTGCGCTCAGATTCGTTCAGTCCCTGAAGGTCTTCACGTACGCCGCCAGTCTCGGCGGCGTCGATTCGCTCGTGATCGAGCCGCGCTACAGCTCTCACGAGCATATGACTCCTGCCGAGCGCGCGCGCATCGGAATTCCGGACGGATTCCTGCGCGTGAGCATCGGAATCGAGAACGTCGAAGATCTAATCGCCGACATCGAGCAGGCGCTTCAGCAGTAGATGATCCGTCTCACCGAAGTCGTCAAGGAATACCCGCGCTCGGGTGTCGCTCTCGCGCATGTCAGCTTCGAGGTGCGAAAGGGCGAGTTCGTGTATCTCACCGGGCCGAGCGGCTCGGGGAAGAGCACGATCCTCCGACTTCTCTACATGGATGAAAAACCAACCGCCGGCGAGGTGTGGATCAACGGAGTCAGCTCGAAATCGGCGCGTGGCCGCGAGATCTCGAAGCTGCGACGCCGCATCGGGATCGTGTTCCAGGATTTCCGCCTGCTCGAGGACCGCACCGCCGAGGCGAACGTTCGCTTCGCGCTCGAGGTGACTGGAGCGCCGAAGGCGACGATCCGCGCGAAGGTCGCCCGCGTCCTGACGCAGGTGGGACTCGCTTCGAAAGCGACGAGCTTTCCGCGCGAGCTCTCCGGAGGCGAGCAGCAGCGGGTCGCAATCGCCCGCGCGCTGATCAACGATCCTTTCGTGCTGATCGCCGACGAGCCCACCGGCAACCTCGATGAGCGGGCCACGCGCGGCGTGTTTCAGCTGCTGCGTGACATCAACGCATCCGGGACCGCAGTGATCATGGCGACACACGATCTGGATCTGGTGCGGCGGTCGAACTATCGGACCATCGAGCTCAATCACGGGCGCGTGGTTTTCGATTCCGCAGAGTCCCCTGCGTCAGCGCGGCCGTTCGATGAGCCGTTCGACGTCCAGGAAACGCCTACCGGACAGACGGAGAGCATCTAGATGCGGTCTGCACGTGAAGCGCTGACGGCATCGCGCCGGGCGCCGCTATTGAGCGCGCTTGGCGTCCTGACGATTGCGTTCTCGCTGTTCGCCTTTGGGCTGTTCGGGCTCGTCGCAATCAACATCAGACGCGCCCTGGAGCAGGTCTCCGAGCGCGTCGAAGTGCGCGCGTTCCTGAGCGACAGCGCCGACATCGAGCAGGTCGCGGCAGCTATGAAGGACATCGGCGAGTTTCCCGAGGTGCTCCAGGTCGCCTACGTCTCGCAGGAGGATGCGCTCGCCCGAGCACGCAAGGAGATGGGAGAGTTTGCGGATGTCTTCGAGGCAGGCGTCCTGCCCGCCTCCATCGAGGTACATCTCAGGCCGGGCATGCGCAGCCCCGCCATCGTGAAATCGGTCGCGGACAAGATCAGGACGTATCACTTCGTCGACGACGTGCGCTACGGCGAGGAATGGGTCGAGAAACTCTACCGGCTTCGCAACATCGCGACAGTCGCCGGTATCGCCCTCGGTGTCGCCTTCGCCGCGGTGGCGGTGATCATCATCGGCGCGACGATCCGGATGATGGTGCTGGCGCGGGCGAAAGAGATCTCGATCATGCGACTGGTGGGTGCCACGGACATGTTCATCAGGCTTCCGTTCCTGATCGACGGTCTCGTCAAGGGCGTGCTCGGCGGTCTGGTTGCGTTGCTGCTGGTCTGGATCACCAACCGCATCGTCAACGAGTACTTCATCGAGACGATCTTCTTCAATCGCGACCTGATCTTCCTCGGCGTCGTCGGCGGCGCGGCGATGGGAATGTTCGGAAGTCTGGTGTCGGTGGGGAGACACCTACGCCGGGTCTGAGCAGCATGCCGTACCGGATCGCGCTCGCCGTCATGCTCGTTGCACTACCGCTGTCGGCGCAGCAGACCGAGAGCGCCGAGGCGAGGATCAACGCCCAGCGCGACGAGCTGGCGCGCATCCGCGCCGAGCGCGACGAGCTCGAGGCGAAGATGAGCGGCCTGCAGAACACCGCCCACGAGCTGCGCGACGAAGTGAATCTGCTCGACAAGCAGCACGATGCCACCGCACGGATGGTCAGGTCGCTCGACAATCAGCTCGTCGCGATCACCGATGAAGTTCAAACGACCACGACGGACTTGCAGAACTCGGAGCGCGAAGCCGCGGTGAAGCGTGTAGTCCTGCAGCGCAGGCTTACCGAGATCTACAAGCGGGGCCCGCTATACTCGGCAGAGGTGCTGTTCTCGGCACAGTCAGTCGGCCAGTTGGTAGCAAGGTACAAGTACCTGCACCTTCTCGCGCTTCGTGACAAGGGCCTGGTGCAGCGACTCGAGGAGCTGCACGACAAGATAGAGGCGCAACAGGGTCAGCTGGTACGACTGCAGAACAGCGTCGCCGAAAATCGGGCCGAGAAAGCCCGCGAGGCGGCCCGACTCGCCGACCTGGAGCGCCAGCAGACCCGCAATCTCGCGCGCGTCCAGGAAGACACCAAGCGCACCAAGGCGCGCCTCGCCGAGCTGGAGAAGAGCGAGGCGCGGATGAACAGCATGATCGCCGCCTTTGAAGCAGAGCGCCGGCGTGCGAACAGCCGCGGTACCGCTACGATGGCGCCGAGCTCGATCCGCACGACCGACATCGGACGATTGGACTGGCCGGTGAATGGAGCGTTCCTCTATCGGTTTGGCCGCTTCGTGAACCCGAACAACACCACGACGCGCTGGAACGGCATCGGCATCGCAGCGGCAATCGGCACCGCGGTGAAATCGGTTTCGTCGGGGACCGTCGCCTACGCCGGCCAAATGGGTACCTACGGCAACACGGTAATCCTCGAGCACGGCGGCGGTGACTACTCGGTGTACGGCTCGCTCGACCACATCTCGGTGCGCAAAGGAGCGAAGGTGATCAAGGGCCAGACGCTGGGGACTGTAGGCGTCAGCGATCCGGCACTTGGGCCGCATCTGCACTTCGAGATTCGAAGAGGGGGGCCGGCCGTCGATCCGGCGGAATGGCTGCGGGCGGCGAGGTAGAGATCTAGAGCATCAGGCCATAGGTCAACTCGCGGCTATGGATAGCGCGTTGCGGGTTGCGGGTAGCACGGTGGCCTGTTGCCGGTAAACTGCGTTGATGACGTGTCGGCGCGCGCGTACGGTACAATCAACCGCTTTTTCCCTAAGCCGACCTGACACGTCGGCAGCGTGGTTCACCGGCAACCGGCCACGGTACCACCGGCAACCCGCAAACGCGTTATCCCAAGGACCTCGCCGACCCCCTTACACGCGTCGAGCCTTCGGAGCGGATTGACAGGTCCTCTAGAGCAGTGTCCCGTGAAGCACCGCGAAGGCCACCGAGAAGTAAATGACCAATCCCGTAACGTCCACCAGCGTCGCGACGAAAGGAGCTGACGCGCTCGCGGGGTCGAAGCCGATTCGTTTCAACAGGAAGGGCAGCATCGAGCCCGCCAGAGATCCGAACGCAACGATTCCCACCAGCGAGAAGCCGACGGCGATCGCCAGCAGGAAGAAGTGCGGGCCGTAGCTGAAAATGTGCAGGTTCTGCCACAGGACGATCCGCGTGAAGCCGATAACGCCAAGGATGGCGCCGAGCACGAGACCGGTCGGTAGCTCCCGCACTGCGATGCGCCACCAGTCGCGTAGCCTCACTTCCTGAAGGGCCAGCGCGCGAATCACAAGCGACGTCGCCTGTGAGCCGGAATTTCCGCCCGAGCTCATCACGAGGGGAATGAACATCGCGAGCACTGCAGCCCGCTCGATCTCGCCCTGAAAGCGCTGCATCGCCGTCGCGGTCAGCATCTCGCTCACGAACAACGCGCACAGCCAGCCGGCTCGCTTGCCGATCATCTGCGCGAAGCCGATCTCCATGTACGGCGCGTCGAGGGCCTCCATACCGCCGAATCGCTGCACGTCTTCGGTGGTCTCTTCGACCAGCGCATCGATCACGTCGTCGACCGTCACAATTCCGAGCATCCGCCGCTCATCGTCTACGACGGGGATCGCCAGCAGGTTGTACTTGGAGATGAGACGGGCTGCTTCCTCGCGGTCGATATCGACGGTGACGGTGAGCGGCGGCCGGCGCTTGCCCACCTCGAGCACGTTGTCCTCACGGTCGGAGGTCATCAGCTCGCGCAGCGATACCACGTGGACGAGCGTCTGATCCTCGGGATCGACGATGTAAATCGCATAGACCGTTTCCTTGCGGCCGCCGACCTCGCGCACGAGCGCCAGCGCGCGATCGACATCCCAGTCCGACGGCACGCTAAGATACTCCGTCGTCATGATCCCGCCGGCGGTCTGCGGCGAGTACTGCAGCAGTTTCTCGAGTGAGGCGCGGGTCGCCTCGCTGACGGTGCCAAGCAGTCGCGGCCGATCTTCGATCGGCACCTCGCGAAAGAGGTCGGCTTGCTGGTCTGCCGACATCGCCTCGATGAGCGGACCGACTTTCGTCTGATCGATGCGCTGGATGATCGCGCAGCGATGACCCATCAGCTCGGGGTCGTCGAAGACCTGCACCGCGAGATCGAAGGGCAGCGAGACCATGACCTTCGCCGCCGCCTCGGGCGGAAGCTCGCGGAGCGCCTCGGCGATGTCGGCCGGCCTCAGCTCGCCCAGCGCTTCCTGGAGCTCCTCGGGATCCGTATGGACGAGGTAAAGGAGTTGGGCAACCGTGTGGGCTGGGATCTCAATCATGAATGGGAGTCGCTTGTCCGATCAACACTGATAGGACGAGCAGCCCACGAACTTGTCAGCGCGGCTCAGTCGTGCGCCGCTATCAGGAAGCCTGTTCGGGGCTCTCCGATATGAGCGCCGCGCCGATCAACGCTGACGCGCCGCGTTGATTCCTCCGACAATTGCCAGCACCAGCCCGGCGGCAACGACGATCGCCGCGCCCGTGGGTAAATCCATCTTGTAGGACGACCACAGTCCGACGACACTGGCGATCGTCGCGATGACCCACCCGATGATGAGCCGGTTCTTCCAATCGCCGGAGAGAATGGAGGCGCAGACGGCCGGCACGATCAGATAGGCGAAGGTGAGGAGGACGCCACCAAGACGGACAAAACTCACCACCACCAGCGCAAACGCGGCGTAGAACAGAAAATCCCAGAGGCGCACGCGCACTCCTTCGGCAAATGCGCGCTCGGGATCCGACGAGATGAGGACGAAGCGCTTATGAAACCCGCCGTAGAAGGCGCCGAGCAGGGCGAACACGATAACTCGCTGCCCGACATCGCCCTTCGTGACGTTGAGGATGTCGCCAGTCAGAAGGTGCTCCAGCTCCTCCTTTCCACCGGCGACCCGACTGAGTAGAAGAATCACCGCTGCGGCGGCGACGACGAAGGTGATCCCGATGATGGCCTCCTGGGGCACCGCTTGCCTCGTTCTGCTGCGGGTCCAGCTGAAGAACGCAGCGCCAAGGAAGGTCACGCCGAGCGAAATCCAGAAAGTGATCCTGTCCTCGAAGTGATACCCCATCAGCAGGGCCACGCAGGTGCCGAGCGTCGCAACCTGCGCCAGCGCGAGGTCGACGAAGATGACCTCACGCTTGACGACGTGGAGCCCGAGATACACGAGCAGCGGAGGAAAAAGCAGGGAGGCTACGAACGGCCATTTCATGACCTCCCAGGCGAGACCGAAATCGCCGCTCATTTCGCGCCTCCGAGTGCGGCGGCGACTGCATGCACGAGGTTGTCCATGTTGGCGAAGTAGCTATCGGTGTTCCTTGCGGCGCCGGGTTGTTGAGGCGCGTCCACGACGGTTGCTCCAGTCTGTCGTGCCACGGTCTCGGCCGTCTTTCGATTCTGGAATGGCTGCACCAGAATCACCTTTGCGTTGTCGCGTTTCATCTCGCCGATTACCTGGGCGAGATGCGCCGGTGAAGGCGCGATTCCCGGCTTCGGCTCCAGCTCGTCGACAATCGTCAATCCGAACCGCTGGCCGAAGTAGATGAAGTCACGGTGGTAGGTGACGATCTTCGCGCCGCGATATGGGGCAAGCTCCTTCTGCCACTCGGCGAGCTTCGCATCGAGCCCGGAATTGAACCGGGCAAGATTCGCGTTGTAGACCGCGGCATTTTTCGGATCCAGCGCGGCGAGGTGCGCGGCGATGTTGCGCGCGACTGTTTTCACCGCCAGTGGATCGATCATGTAGTGCGGATTCCCCAGCGAATGAATGTCACCCTTGGATCGATCGAAGCTGACGGGTATCTCGAGAAGCCTGATCCCCTCGGACGCCACGATACGGCCGGGCGCACCGGCTGCGATCTTCGAGTTGCGCGAATTTTCCAGCAGCGGCGGAAGCCACCCCAGCTCGAGCTCGGCGCCCCCGTCGATCAAAGCATCCGCCCGGTTGAGCGTCACTATGAAGCTTGGCTTGGCGTCGACAAAGTGCGGGTCCTCGGTCGGTTTGGCCAATGCGACAACGTTGACCTTGTCGCCGCCAATCTCCCTCGCGACCGCGGCGAGATCCGGTGTGGTCGCGACGACTCGCAGTTGAGCGGTGGCCCGAGCACCGATGAAGGCAATCGCGCCGAGGCTGAGTGCAGCCATTTTATTGATCATTTTCATTTTCATGTGGGTTGATGGATTAGAACTTGTGTGCGGCGTGGGCGCCGATCAGGAACTGGAGCTGGAACCACAGCGAGTGATCGGTGCCGATCGCCTTGCGATCGTCATAGTTGTACTGAACAGCGACCCTGGAAAACTCGGTGGGGTACCAGGTCAGGTTCGGCGACCAGCGCGTTTGATCGCCGCGCAAATCCGTCGCAAAGGCGCCGGGGTCGCCATGCTCGAATTCACCGCGGAGCCCGGCGACGATACGCGGCTTGATACCCCACAACACCTGCGCGTACGCGCCGCGATCCTTCAGCACTTCGCTCGGCAAGGACATCAGCGGATCGCTCGCTGAGATGCGTCGCGCAGCGTCGTAATTCCTGTACATCGCTTCGGTCTGCAGTGACAGAAACGGGAACCCGGCCTGGGCCGCCGCCGGCTTCCACTTCCAGTAAGCATCGACGCCGTAAACCTGGGTCTTCGCCGACGGGCCGGAATTATTCGGACCGAACGCGCCTGACACGCCGAGTACGACAGTCTGTGTCTCCGTCAGATCGAACGAAGTATTGACGCGCGGCACGATCAAGAGGTCCGCGAATCCGTTGCCTACCGGCCGCTCGTCGACCACACCGCCGTGGATGTCCGTGGACTCCGGCGAGCGAAAGCTCCACGTGGTCTCGCCGGTCGCATTCATCACCGCGACGAGCGCCTCGGTATAAAAGGGCGTCGGCAGCAGCCACGACAGCCTCAGCCCCTGACTCCGCAAACCGTCGGGTCCGAACATTCTGGTGAGTACCAGCGGAGCGTCGACGAATGACCAGGCGTGAGGGTGCTGGTTGTTCTGCCTGCCAAACTCGGCGAAGAACTGCCCGAACTTGAGCTGAAGATTCCACGGCAACGATGTAGTAAGGCCGTATGCTTCCTCGAGCTCGATTCCACTTTCTCCGGCGGAGTCGATCTTGAGTACGATGTTGCTGTAGCCCTTGAAGTAGGGATCGACGTTGCCGTCGAGCGACATCTCCGCGTTTGGAATTGTGAAACCGTTCACCTTGGGGTCGTGATCGCCGCGCTCGATTTTCCCGATGTCGTGGGCGGTCGACCAGCCCCCATCGGTCAACGCCACGAATCCGATGTTCATGTAGCCACCGCTGGTCCGCGGCGGTTGCGCAGCTGCCGCGGTGGCGGTGTCAGCGCTCTGCTGGCCGAGCTCCTTCTCGAGCTGTTTCACCAGCGCAATCGAGTCGGCTCGGGCAATGCTGTCCGAGCGGGCGATCGAATCCTGTTTTGATTTTGCTGCCGGTACCTGCGCGAGTGTGGATGCAGGTCCTGCGATACTGAGCGCGCAAATCAGCCACGCTCTGAATTGTGTGCGTCCGAAGTGCATTGGCGTCCCGGAGAATTGTTAATAACGACTGAACGGGAAGTTCAGCCTTCTCTGGGCGGCGCTCGGCAGGAGTTGGGGTGGAGCTCGGGCGCCGTCGCAGACCGCGAGACGCAGCCGGGCGGAGTCTGGGCGGGCGTTGCGGCGACGGCCAGCGGCGCCACTCCCGCCCCGACGGTAGCGTGGGCAGAAAGCGCGATGCACGCGACACAAGTCGCCTCGTTGTGTCCGTGATGGAGATCGACGCCGTTCTGCTCGACGTGCGAAATGGCGCTCGATTCGTCTCGGGCGAGCGTCAGAGCAGCGCCGGCGAACCCCAGCTGACCGACGACGGCGAGCGCGGCAGCGATTGCGCGCAGCCACCAAAAGCGTCGTCTGGTCACCGGATTTACAAGCGTCATGCTGACCTTAACCTATTAATCGTCGGCCAAAAGGGTAGCACCGAGGTCACCCGCATGGCATTTTTCCATGTTCCATGAAGCGAGACGATGCCCTCGACTACCACGCTACCGGCCGTCCGGGAAAGATCGCGGTAGTTCCGACCAAACCCCTCAACAACCAGCGCGATCTCGCACTCGCCTACTCCCCGGGAGTGGCGCTTCCCTGCCTCGAGATCAAGGCCAACCCCGAAGAGGCGTACCGTTACACCGCCAAAGGCAATCTCGTCGGCGTGGTCACCAACGGCACGGCGGTGCTCGGCCTCGGCAATATCGGACCGCTCGCCGGCAAGCCGGTCATGGAAGGCAAAGGCAACCTGTTCAAGCAGTTCGCTGACCTCGACGTCTTCGACCTCGAGGTCGGCTCCGAGAATCCCGACGACGTCATCAAGTTCTGCCAGCTGCTGGAGCCGACGGTCGGCGGAATCAATCTCGAGGACATCCGCGCCCCCGACTGTTTCTACATCGAAGAAACGTTGCGCAAAACGATGCGCATTCCGGTCTTCCACGATGATCAGCACGGCACCGCGATCATCTCCGGTGCGGCACTCCTCAACGCGCTGGAGATCGTCGGAAAGAAGATTGAAAAGGTACGTGTGGTATTCTCTGGAGCCGGCGCCGCGGCGATCTCCACGGCCGAGCATTATGTAAGACTGGGCGTACCGCGCCAGAACATTCTGCTGACCGACCGCCAGGGCGTGGTCTACCAAGGTCGGCCCGGCGAGATGGATCCATACAAGGCGAAGTTCGCGCATCCGACGAAGGCGCGCACCATCGCCGACGCGCTCGTCGGCGCCGATGTCTTTGTCGGATTGTCGGTCGCCGGCGCAATCACCGGCGAGATGGTCGGCAAGATGGCGAAAAAACCGATCGTATTCGCGCTGGCGAATCCCGAGCCCGAGATTCTTCCCGACCAGGTGCGCGCCGTGCGCAATGACGCGATCATCGCCACGGGTCGGAGCGACTACCCGAACCAGGTCAACAACGTCCTCGGCTTCCCGTTCATCTTCCGCGGCGCGCTCGACGCGCGGGCGACACAGGTGAACGAGGAGATGAAGATGGCGGCGACACGGGCGCTCGCCGCGCTCGCAAAGGAGGACGTCCCGGAGAGCGTAACGCGCCTGTACGGACTGAGATCGGTGAAGTTCGGTCCCGACTACCTCATTCCCTTCCCGTTCGATCCGCGCGTGCTGCTATGGGTTGCGCCGGCGGTAGCTTGGGCGGCGGTGGCAAGCGGTGTCGCGAAGGAGATGATCGACCTCGAGCAGTATCGCGATCAGCTCGAGGCCCGACTTGGCCGCGCGCGCGGAATCATGCGCGGCATCATCAACCGCGCCGAGCGCGACCCAAAGCGCATCGTATTTCCCGAGGGGGAGGAGCCGAAGATCATTCGCGCCGCTCGCGTGCTCGTCGACGAGGGCATCGCTTCTCCGATCCTGCTCGGCCAGCGCACCAACATCGAGCGCATCGCGCAGGAGAACATGATCTCGCTGCGCGACATCAACATCGAAGATCCGGCTACCTGCGACCGGCGCGACAAGTACGCCGACTATCTGTGGAAGCGCCGGCAGCGCAAAGGCCTCAGCCACAGCGAAGCACACCAGCTGCTGTTCAACGTGAATTACTTCGGCTCGGTGATGGTCGCCTGCGGTGACGCCGACGCGCTGCTGTCAGGTGTCGGGATGCACTACCCCGAGACGATTCGCCCCGCGCTACAGGTAATTGGCCCGCACCCCAAAGCCGAAATCGTCAGCGGGCTCTACATGCTCGTCTTCGAGAAGCACGTTATCTTCTGTGGAGACACCACCGTCAACATCGATCCGACCGCCGAGCAGCTGGCGCAGATCGCGTACTCGGCGGGGAGCATCGTCGGCAATTTCGGAATCACGCCGAAGATAGCGATGCTGTCGTTCTCGAATTTCGGGTCGGTCCGGCATCCGGAAGCGGAGAAGGTTGCCAAGGCAGTGGCGATTCTCCGGAAGCGCGACCCAAATCTGGTGGTCGACGGCGAGATGCAGGCTGACACGGCGATGGACGAGAACATCCTTCGTTCGGCGTATCCGTTCAGCGTGTTGAAGGAGCGGGCAAACGTGCTGATCTTCCCGAACCTGAGCGCCGGGAATATCGCCTACAAGCTCCTCCACCACCTCGGCGGCGCGACGAAAATCGGTCCGATCCTGCTCGGTATGAATCTTCCCGTGCATGTACTGGAACAGGGTGCCGATGTGCAGGATATCGTCAACATGGCCGCCGTCGCAGTCGTCGACGCGCAGCAGCGGATAAAGGAGACCAGGTAGGTCGATGGCAACCGAGATCAGACCGCGCCGGAAGTCGGTGGCACGGGAAAGCAGAGCCGATTTGAGCAGACAGGGACTCGAGCCGCGGGGCGAGGTCCACTGGAATTTGATTGCGCCCGAGCTATTTCAGGCGGCGGCACGGCGAAACGAGGGCGAATTTGCGGATATGGGCCCCTTCGTCGCCGTCACGAGCCCCCACACCGGGCGCTCCCCGAACGACAAGTTCGTGGTCAGGGACCCCAGCATCGACAACGACGTCGATTGGGGGAAGGTCAATCAGCCGTTCACAGCCGAGAAGTACGACCTGCTTCTGGGCGATGTGCGCGAGTATCTGAACCACGCCGACGAGCTGTTCGTGCAAGACCTGTATTGTGGCGCAGACCCATCATATCGGTTGTCCGTCCGCTACGTCTCGCCCAACGCATGGCACATGGCGTTCGTGCGAAACATGTTCATCCGCCCCGAGCTCACGGACCTCCCGACCTTCGAGCCAAACTTCACGGTTCTGCACGCGCCGGAGTTCAAGGCCGACCCCAAGCGCCACGGCACCAAGTCGTCGACTTTCATCGTCCTCAACCTCGCCGCGCGCACCATTCTCATCGGCGGAACCCGCTACGCGGGCGAGCTCAAGAAATCGATGTTCGCGGTGATGAACTACCTGCTTCCGAAGCAGAATGTTCTGTCGATGCACTGCTCCGCCAACGTCGGAGAGAACGGCGAAACCGCGCTCTTTTTCGGATTGTCGGGCACCGGCAAGACGACCTTGTCGACCGCGCCGAACCGCGGGCTCATCGGAGATGACGAACACGGGTGGGCGGAAAACGGGATCTTCAATTTCGAGGGCGGCTGCTACGCGAAGGTGATCAACCTGTCGCCGGAAGGTGAGCCGGACATCTACCGGACAACCCAGATGTTCGGAACGGTGCTCGAGAACGTGGTGCTCGATCCGGCGACGAAGAAGGTGCGCTTCGCCGATCAATCGATCACCGAGAACACCCGCGCATCGTATCCGCTGGAGTACATCCGCGACCACGTCAAAGGCGGACGCGGCGGGCATCCGAGGAACATCATCTTCCTTACCGCCGACGCGTTCGGTGTATTGCCGCCAATTGCGAAACTCTCCCCTGAACAGGCGATGTACTACTTCCTCTCCGGGTACACCGCGAAAGTCGCGGGCACCGAGCGAGGAGTGAAAGAGCCGCAGCCGACCTTCAGCGCTTGCTTCGGCGCGGCGTTCCTGGTGTGGCAGCCAGTCAAGTACGCGCGGATGCTGGGCGAGCTTCTGCACAAGCACAATTCCAATGTCTGGCTGATCAACACCGGCTGGAGCGGTGGTCCCTACGGAACCGGCAAGCGCATCGCCCTCGATCATACCCGCACGATCGTCAACGAAGTGCTGGCTGGCAGGCTCGACAACGCGAAGACCCAGACGGATCCGATCTTCGGCCTGGAGATTCCGCTCGAGATCAATGGAGTGCCGTCTACCGTGCTGAAGCCGAGGCAAACGTGGAAGGACGGCGACGCGTACGATACTCAGGCGAAGAAGCTGGCGGCGATGTTCCGCGACAACTTCGAGCATTTCGCCAACGTCGACTCCGCGATCAAGAACGCCGGACCGAAGGGCTGACGACAAGCTCCGGCGGACGGCGGGCAGTGCGCTTCGAGATTCTGCGCGATCCCGTCTGGAACAACATCCGCGTCGATGATCTGACGCTGGAGCTCGTCGACACCGAAGTCTTTCAGCGTCTTCGGTACGTCCGGCAGCTCGGTTGGACCTATCTGGTATATCCCGGCGCCACCCACACGCGGTTCGAGCACGCGCTGGGCACGCATCACCTGTCGCGACGAACCTTGGCGCTCCTTTGCGAAGCCGAAGATTCTGTCCCGATGTCGGAGCAGGACCAGGCGATCGTTAGATCGGCGGCGCTGCTCCACGACGTGGGGCACTATCCGTTCTCGCACGCACTCGAAGAGATTGGAGCGCTGCATCACGAGGACGTTGCGCGACCGCTCATCACCGAAGGCAGCGTGGCCTCACTGCTCACCTCGCGGCTGGGCGGCGAGGCGCCGCAAAAAATCTTCGATCTCATTCGCGGCCGGAGCGACAGTCCGCTGCAGGGACTCATCTCGGGCTCGCTCGATCTCGACAAGATCGAGTATCTAAAGCGCGACGCATTCATGTGCGGCGTCCCATACGGCGAGATCGACGTCGATCGTCTCACCAATTCCCTGGTCCTGGTCGCCGATCCCGACACCGGCAAGCCTACGCTAGGCGTTCTGGAAAAAGCCCTATCGGCACTGGAGTCACTGCTGTTCGCCAAGTACCAGATGTATCGCAACGTCTACTGGCACCACGCGGTGCGCAGCGCGACCGCGATGTACAAGCGGCTGGTGGAGGATGCCGTGCACGCCGGCATCCTCAGCGTGCGCGCGCTCGCGCGCTTCACCGACGAAGGGCTGATGCACCGACTGGAGAGCGAGCAGCCGCCGGCGCTGCTCACTGCGCTGAAGGAGCGTCGGCTATTCAAGCGCGCCGCAGAGTGGCCCGCCGCCGAGCTCGACGCCTCACGAATGGAATGGATCGCTACGGACCGAAAACGCGTCGCGCAGGCCGAGAATTCACTGGCGGCGGAATTCGGGCTCGGCCCCGGTGAGCTGCTGCTGGACTATCCGGTCAAGACGGAGATGCTCGGTCTCGACATCCCCGTGCTGCGAAGGAGCGGCAAGGTCGAGCGTCTGACCGGCGAGGGCTGGATCGGCACCATCAATCTTCCGTCGCTGTCAGAGGAACTCTACAAGAGCGCACGCTGGTTGCGGGTGTTCACCGCGCGGCGGACGACGCTCGAGCCGCGTCGAATCCTCGAGGCATTGGAACGATCGTCCTGACGCGCCGCTATAAAAGGGATGCGCTCGATTCGACTTCTCGCCTCTGCCCTGCTGACGCTCGGTTGCACCGTTCCAATGGCGGCCCCGACGCGGCCGGCTGCCCGCGCAGTAGCGCCGGCGACGTCCGACGCGTACACAGCTTCGGTTGGACGCATCTTCGATCTGATCAATGTCGAGCGCCGTCGGCGCGGACTTCGCCCCCTGGTGTTCAACGCGCAGCTGGACCAGATGGCGAGGATCCAGGCAACCAACATGGCCTACTTCCAGAAAATGGCGCACGTCATCCCCCAGGCGCAGCTTCCCGGGCTGAGCGACCGCGCGCGCTCGGTCGGCTACCCCTACGCCGAGATCGCCGAGAACGTCGCGCTCGGATACCAGAGCCCCGAGGCAGTCGTCCAGGGCTGGATGAGCTCGAGCGGGCACCGCGCGAACATCCTCAATCCGGGGGTGGTTGAAACCGGGATCTCGATCGCACGCTCCTCGGCCGGCGGCCTTTATTACTGCCAGGTATTTGGCCGCCGCCTGAGCTCGATCTGAGGCCTCCGCCGGCCCGCCGGGCCACCGATTTGCAGCCTTTCCCACAGGCTAAGTTATTGTCCCCCAAGCTGTTAGCGGCAATTTCCGGCTGAGCTAATATTATGTGACCAAGGACTGACCAGAACAGTCCTATGGGCATGAGCCGACTCACGTTCGCAGCCTCAGTCCTGCTCGCCATCCCCGGTACTGTGATCGCTCAACAGGCGGCATTCACCGCGTCCAACGACACGGGCCCGACGGCAACGGCGATCTTCGAGACCAAGGACGCCGCAGCCGTCACCGCTGGACTCGCCCCCCTCGCCAGGACCGACCTTAACAAAGGCGAGCGTGAAGTCCGCATCTGGTACTCGGCGTTCGGCAATCCCCAATACCTCGTCATCATCCGCCAGAGCGGCGCCAAGGTCTCGGGCAAGTTGATGCTGTGGTGGGATCAGTACTACGAGTCGACCCCCGCGTCCGCCGATGTTCGCGTCGACAACTTCGTGCGCAAAGGTTACGACTGCGGCCCGATCTCGAAGCGCGATTCACACTTCGGTGAGGATCGCTGGGTCAGCTCGATTTGCGAAGCCAAGCTGAAGGGGTCGCCGGACTGGAAGGCATTCCTGTCCGAGGTCGAGGCGCACGCGCTGCCCCAGAGTACCGCCGCAACGGCCGACGACGATGCAGACGACGAGAGCTTCGGAATCACCGTCGAGCGCAGGTCAGGCTCGATCTACGGGGTCTCGCACTATCGCACCGCGCTCACCTTCGGAGCGCCCGAGCCGGGTCGCGGTCCGAAGCTGCAGGACATGATCGGCGCGCTGGCAGCTTCTGCCAAGCGCGAGCCGGTCGTCGCCAGCCACTAACTAGTCGCGCAGCTGCGGCAGCCGCTCGTAAAACTCGAGCGACTGCGGATTCGCCAGCGCCTCGGTGTTCTTGACCGGGCGACCGTGAATCACCTCGCGCACCGCCAGCTCGCTGATCTTGCCGCTGATGGTGCGGGGAATGTCCTCGACCTGGATGATCTTCCGCGGGACATGAAGCGGCGTGGTGTTCTCGCGCAGCTGGGTGACGATCCGCTCCTTCAGCGCTTCGTCTAGAGTGAGGCCCGGCTGGAGCTTCACGAACAGCACGATCCGAACATCACCGGGCGTGTCGCTGCTGATCTCCTGACCAACCGCTACGCTCTCGAGAACTTCGGGTAGCATCTCGACCTGCCGGTAGATCTCGGCGGTGCCGATGCGCACGCCTCCCGGATTGAGCGTGGCGTCGCTGCGTCCGTAGATCACGTAGCCGCGATGCCTGGTGACCTCCGCCCAGTCGCCGTGGCGCCAGACTCCGGGGTAGTAATCGAAGTACGCCGCGCGATACTTCGAGCCGTCAGGATCATCCCAGAACGCCACCGGCATGCTGGGGAACGGTCGCGTGCAAACGAGCTCGCCGGGAATCAGCCGCACCGGCCGTCCGCGATCATCGAAGACATCGACCGCCATTCCAAGCCCGGCGGTCTGAATCTCACCGCGGTACACCGGCATGATCGGATTGCCGAGCACGAAGCAGGAGATGATGTCGCTGCCGCCCGAGATGCTGGCGAGATGCACGTCGGTCTTGATCTTCCTGTAGACGTAATCGAAGCTGTTGTCGGCGAGTGGACTACCGGTGGAGAGAATCGCCTTGAGCCGGGTCAGCTTGTGGGTCTTCCGCGGCTCGACGCCGGCTTTCTCCAGCAGCGCCAGGTACTTTGCGCTCGTCCCGAAGACAGTGATGCCTTCCTGGTCGGCCATGTCCCACAGAATGTCGGCCTTGGGTGCGAGCGGAGCTCCGTCATACAGAACGATCTTCACTCCGACGGCGAGCGAGCTTACCAGCCAGTTCCACATCATCCAGCCACACGTCGTGTAGTAGAAGATGCAGTCTTCGCGCTTCAGGTCGGTGTGGAGGATGAGCTCCTTGAGATGCTGGAGCAGCGTTCCGCCGGCGCTGTGCACCATGCACTTCGGCAATCCCGTGGTGCCGGACGAGTACATGATGTAAACGGGGTGATCGAAGGGAAATCGCTCGAAGGCGATGGTCTTCGGGTCGGTCGGCTCGGCGACTGGCGCCGGGACGGGCGTGAGCGCTTTCACGCCGTGAACCGGCGTGCGCATCGCGGCGCCGGCCGGAGTCGGAGCGAAGCCGTGCGGAGGAGTGCGACGGTATCCCTCGCCGGGCGTCTTGTATCCTTCGGGCGGTGTGTTCTGGGTAGACATCGCCGTCCACTGGGTCGCGATGAATCGCGACCAGAGGATTCCCTTGCGCACCCCGTCGAGATCGGGCATCTGCCGGCGATACGGTGTCACGACGACGTGCTCGAGGGTCGGAATCCTGAACGCGATCTGGCGGAGCCGCGGCAGCAGGTCGATCTCTTTGCCGTTATACAGATAACCGTCGGCGGCAAAAAGAATCCTGGGCTCGATCTGACCGAAGCGATCCATCACGCCCTGCGCGCCGAAATCGGGTGAGCACGACGACCAGATTGCGCCCAGCGATGTCGCCGCAAGCATCGCGATTACAGATTCGGGAATGTTCGGCAGCCAGCCGGCAACCCTGTCGCCCGGCTGGACACCGGCGGCGTCGAGTGCGATCGCGAGAGTTCCGACCGCTTCGCGCAACGCCTGGTAGCTGATTGTGCGCTGGTGACCTTCTTCATTCCACGACGACAGCGCGGGCTCGTCGTCGGAGAACCGCAGGAGATTCTCGGCGAAGTTGAGACTCGCGTCGGGAAACCACTTCGGTCCCTTTTCCGGATCCGGCGGTCCCATGTTATCGAGACCGACTCCAACGCGCTCGGCGCCGCCCCCGGTGCCGCGGTGTCCAATGATTCCGCAGAACCGCCACGCCAGCGACCAGAAGCGCTCGGGGTTATTGATCGACCACTCGTGGAGCTGCCAGTAGGACTCGGCTGAATAGTCGGGCACCGGCGGACCGCCGCGTTCCTCCACGTATCGGAGGAACTCGGTCATGTTCGCCTTGATGACGCGCTCGGGCGAGGGAGTCCAGAGCGCTTCGCTCATTTCGTCAGCTTAGGCCTCAGCTCGTTGGTGGATTGAACTGGGCGTGCTGGCCCTGCAGCCATGACTTGTGGTAATTCGGATCTTCGATCGCCAGCGCGGGCTTCGCGACTTTGAGCGGCCGGAAGCTGTCCATCATCACCGCCAGCTCGTCGGTGTACTTCGCGCCGATACTCGCTTCAGCGCGCCCCGGATGCGGGCCATGCGGAATTCCATCGGGATGGTGGGTGATGCTTCCGAACTCGATTCCCTTCCTGCTCATGAACTCGCTCGACGCGTAGTAGAGAACCTCGTCGGAATCGACGTTGCTGTGGTTGTACGGCGCCGGGACTGCTTCGGGATGGAAATCGTACGGGCGTGGGCAGAACGAGCACACCACGAAGCCGTCACCCTGGAAGGTCTGGTGCACCGGCGGCGGCTGGTGCACGCGACCGACGATCGGCTCGAAGTCGTTGATGTTGAACGCCCACGGGTAGAAGTAGCCATCCCAGCCGACGACGTCGAGAGGATTGTGATCGAGCACGATCTCGTTGATGCCGTCGTACTGCTTCACCAGAATCGGGAAGTCTCCCATCTCGTCGATGGGCTCGACAAAAGTGGGCCGCCTGATGTCGCGTTCAGAGTACGGCGCGCCTTCGATGAGCTGCCCGAATTCGTTGCGATACCGCTTCGGCCAGCGCACGTGTCCCCTGCTCTCGAACACGACCAGCTTTGGCTGCTCCGCTTTCAGGTCGAAGCGATAACGATGGAGAATGCCGCGGTGGATGATGAGATAATCGCCTTCGCCGAACGGCAGCTGACCGTACGACGTCTCGAGCACGCCTTTGCCTTTGCTGATATAAACGAGCTCGTCAGCCTGAGCATTCCGATAAAAATGGGCGTCGTTCTCATCGGGCTCGACGTACAGCATCGCAATGTCCTGATTGAACAGCAGCGGCAGCCGGTCGAGCGTGGCGCTGCCGCCCTTCTTCACGCGTGACGTAAGAAAGTGGCGATGTCGCAGCGTCTGATCGGGATCAGCCTCGAGCTTGGTCTCGCGAATCCGACGCGCAGATTTCACCGTCGTCGGCGGGTGGATGTGATACAGCAGCGACGAAGTGCCCGTAAATCCTTCGTGGCCGACCAGCTCCTCGGCGTAGATCCCGCCGTCCGGTTTTCTGAACGCGATGTGCCGCTTGCGCGGAATTCGGCCGAGGGTGTGATAGATCGGCATGGCTCAGAGATTACCGCGAAGGTCCTGCTCGCGCTCGAGCGCCTCGAACAGCGCCTTGAAGTTGCCGGCGCCGAAGCTCTTCGCGCCCTTTCGCTGGATGATCTCGTAAAACAGCGTCGGCCGATCTTCCATCGGCTTCGAGAAGATCTGGAGCAGATATCCCTCGTCGTCGCGATCGACGAGAATTCCCAGATCACGCAGCTTCGCGACGTCCTCGTCGATCTTCCCGACGCGGTCGATGACGGTGTCGTAGTAGGTGCCCGGCACGCGCAGGAACTCGACGCCGTTGTCGCGCAGCTTGGTCACGGTCTCGATGATGTTGTCGGTCGCGATCGCGATGTGCTGGCAGCCCGGACCCTGATAAAACTCGAGGTACTCGTCGATCTGCGATTTCTTCTTGCCTTTCGCCGGCTCGTTGAGGGGGAACTTGATCCTGCCGTTGCCGTTGGCGACGACCTTTGACATCAACGCCGAGTACTCCGTCGAGATCGTTTTGTCGTCGAAGGAGATGAGCTGGCTGAAGCCGAGGACGTCGGCGTAGTACTTCACCCACTTGTTCATGGCGCCGAGCTCGACGTTGCCGACGCAGTGATCGACGTACTTGAGCCCGACACTCTCCGCGTCACCGACGCCGGCGAACGGAACGAAGCCCGGCATGAACGCGCCCTTGTAGTTCTTGCGCTCGACGAGGCTGTGGATGGTCTCGCCGTAGGTATGAATGCCGGCGATCACCACTTCGCCCTGCTCGTCGACGAGCGCTTTTGGCTCGTACGCGGCCTTCGCGCCACGCTCGACTGCCAGCTTGAATGCTTTCCTCGCGTCATCGACCCACAGGGCAATATCCTTGACGCCGTCGCCGTGCTTGTGCACGTGGGTCGCGATATCGCTGTCGGGTCGCAGCGCCGTGGTGAGAACCAGTCTGACCTTGCCCTGCTCGAGAACGTAGCTGGCGCGGTCGCGGGTGCCCGTTTCGGGCCCGCGATAGGCCACGATCCTGTAGCCGAAAACCAGGCGGTAGAAGTGGGCCGCCTGCTTGGCGTTGCCCACGTAGAACTCTATGTAATCCGTTCCGTTGATCGGAAAGGTGTCGGTCTGCTGTTCAGGTGCCGTAAGTGTCGCGGTTCCCATGACTTCTCCGGATTCAACGCGATTGTGTTGGTGCGGCCTTTACACGTAGCCAGGTGGCGCCGTTCAGAGTGAGAACGGGCGGGCTGATCACTTAAATTAGCAAGAACGACGCCCTGGCGGGGAGGGGAAAATTCCTCAGCGAAGATCGAAGGGCAGCTCCAGCGCATCCCCCGGGCTCACCGCATCCCAGGCCGCAAAAAGCTCGGCGCGCCGGTGTCGGATCTGATCCAAATCCGAATCCGAGATCTCGGGCGAAGAGATGCCTGCTTCCTCCGCCACCTCAGCAAGCCTTGCATTCACATCGGAGGCGTTGACGCGCTCACCGGTGGCGCGCTCGAGGTCCAGCAAGCCGACGATGGTTTCGGACAGAACCGCCTCGGCCGGAATTCTTCCGCGCGGCCACGGCGCCCCGAAATCGGTGAGATTCCAGCCCTCGGCTACCAGTCCGTAAAAACCCCGCCGGTGTCCGAGCACGGTCTCGACCGCGTAGTGGGTGAGATCGTGGCGTGGGAAGAACCGACCTTGAGTCGCATTGAGGCTTTGCCACGTCGCAGTTCCATCGGGACGGGTGCAGGTGAGCGCAGAGCGGCCGTCCGCGTTTTTCTTGATTCGAATCGTTAGTCGCGGGGCTTTCGACATCAGTGTTTTCTCGGCGTACGGTTGTTGGCCCTTCGGCGGCTCACCGCATGAAAGAAAGCGGGCAGCCGCAAGCTTTGCAGCAGCTACGCTGACAGCCCTCGGGAAGCATCGCGTCCCGTCGTCAGAGTCCGTAGTTGGAATTGCGAAGGGATGCGGACGTGTCGTGCTGTTGGCCTAGC
>CAMLDY010000030.1 GCA_946478895.1 uncultured Gemmatimonadota bacterium | reverse complement strand
ACCGTAAACCCGGCCTGGGAGAGGATGTCACTCACCATCGTCCGCATGAATACGGCGTCGTCGCAAACCAGCACAGTGCTGCTCACCCTACCTCCCTTGTCCGATGACTTGCTGAATTACCGTCTTGATGTCCAACACTATCACCCGCTTGCCTTCGAGTTCGACCACGGCAGTGACCACGCCCGGAACCGGGAGCTCCGAGCCGTCGGTGCTCACGAATTGATCGATCGGAACGTCCTGAATGTCCCGCACGTCGTCGACGCCGATGCCAATCCACCGATCGAAGTAATCGACAATCAGTATGAGCCCCTCGTCGCGGACGAAGGGCTGCAGGTCCAGAGCTCTCCCGCCGTCAATTACCGTCACGATAGTTCCGCGGAGATTGATGAGCCCGCAAACGGCGTCCGACGCGCCGGGCAGACGGGTCATCTGCGGCGGAGGGACGATCTCGCGGAAGGCGTCCATGTCGCAGGCAAAGGAGCCACGCGCAACGTTGAAGAGCAGCAGCCGCCGTGTAGGGACATTCGGCTCCTCGTTGACCAGGTCCTGATCTGGGGGCGGCGGCGCCTCTACCGCATCACTCATAGAATCCGAGCGCGGTGAGTGCGTCGATCTCCGGGGGCTGGGCGTGTTCGCCGGCCACGACCGCCAACGCGTTGCGCAGATCGGGGGGAAGCGGCGAACGAAAATCGAGCGGCTTGCCGGTCACGGGATGATTGAATGCGAGCCAGGCCGCGTGCAGGAAATGCCGCTTGGGAGGAAGTCCGGCCACACGACGTCCTCCGCCTCCGCCATACGTGTCATCGCCCATGACAGGATGGCCGATAGACGCGAGATGAACGCGGATCTGGTGAGTCCGTCCGGAATGGAGATGGGCACGAAGAAGGTCCCCCGCATCGAACCGAGCAAGGCGTATGAGGTCGGTCCTGGCCGGCCGACCATTATTGACGATTGCCATGCGCTTCCGGTCTCGCGGATCGCGGGCTAACGGCTTGTCGATGGTGATCTTGTCCTGTGACAGGTGTCCCCAGATCATCACCGCATAGCGCCGCGTGACCCGCCTCGCCGCGATCGCGGCGCTCAAGAGCCGATGGGCGCGGTCCGTCTTGGCGACGATCAGGAGCCCCGATGTCTCCTTGTCGAGCCGGTGGACGACCCCGGCGCGCTCCGGCTCTCCCTCGCCGGACAGCTGTCCCCCCCGTCCCAGTAGCGCGTTCACCAGAGTTCCGGACCAGTTCCCCGGCGCCGGGTGCACCACCATTCCAGCGGGCTTGTCGACCACCATCAGCGCCTCGTCCTCGTAGATGACGCTGACCGGGATGTCCTCGCCGGTGATGGTCCGCTTTTCGACCTTGGGTATCTCGACCCGTACGACCTCACCCGGCTCGGGCCGGTAGCTCGCCTTCTCCCGCCGTCCATCCACCAGCACGTTCCCGAGCGCGATCAGGGTCGCCGCCTGGGTCCGCGACAGGTCGGCCCGCTGGGCAACAAAGAGATCGAGGCGGACATTGCTGTCCGCCTCGACGGGAAACTCTTTGCTGTCGCTCAGGGGCTAGCTCTCCGCCGGCGTATCCGAGACGGGAGTGGCAACTACGGCCGCAGACGACCTTTCTTCGCCCCAGAGCACCCACGCCAGCAGGAAGGCTCCAACGCTGACGGCCATGTCCGCGACATTGAAGGTCGGCCAACGCAGGTCGCCGATGCCTACGTCGATGAAATCCACCACCCCTGCTGCCGATCGCACTCGGTCGATCAGATTCCCAACCGCTCCCCCGCACACCAGACCGAGCGCAAGCACGCGAAGAAGATCGCCCTGCCTCGTCGCCTTGTAGAGCCTGCCGAGGATGATGAGGGCACCTGCAGTGAGGGCCATGAAGATCCAGCGCGAGTAAACGCCAAGGTTGAGCCCGAACGCCGCGCCCGGATTGTAAACGAGCGTCAGCCGGAGGTGATTGCCGATTATCTCGTGAGGAATGTGCTGCGGCGCCAGGGTGGCGGCGGCGATCAGTTTGGTAACCAGATCGAGCGCCACCACTGTGACGAGGGTGCCCCAGAAAAGAGGCGGGTTAGGCTTGGCGCTTTCCATCTTCTTCGCGCTGCTTACACTCGATGCAGTATCTGGCGTGGGGGAGCGCGTCGAGTCGCTCGAAGCTGATATCCTTTCCACAGTTGTGGCACTTGCCGAACTGCTCGGGGTTCCGGTACAACCGGCGCAGGGCTTCGTCGATGTGCCAGAGGAAGCGACCTTCCTGACTCGCGAACAGGAACGCCTTCTCGCGCTCCATTGCGTCGGTGCCCTGATCCGCCATGTGGAACGAGTACGCGCTGAGATCGCCGTCCGCACCCTGCGGAGTCGATCCGAAAGTCTCGTCGTAATGCCCGAGCTCCTTCAGAACACGCTTCCTCTCCTCGAGTAGGCGTTTCTCGAAGTGCTGCAGGTTCTTCTTCGGCATAGCCTTCGGCTTTTTGCCCTTAGCTGCTGTTGCCATGTTCTAACCAACCCTCTCCAGGGCGACTTCAACGTTCTGACCATCAAGGTCGAACGAGTGCGTCGCGTGTGTTTCGTCGATTTTTTCGCCGACGGTGATCTTCACCGCCAGCACTTCTGCCGCTATCCACTTCTCGAACGCGTTCACCGCGTCCTGAATTTCCTGACCGCCTGCGACGGAGAGCGTAATTCGATCGCTCACCGCGAAACCCAATTCTTTCCTCAGCCGCTGAACGCGGCTCACCAGCTCCCGCGCCAGACCTTCCAGTCTCAGCTCGCGTGACACCGTTGGATCGAGCGCGGCAAAATAGCCGGCCTCCTCCTTCACCACCAAATCGCCGGACGCACTCCGCACGATCGTCAGATCTTCCGGACTCAGCTCGCGCGATTCATTTCCAACCGAGACATACAGCGGTTTGCCAGCCTCGAAATCACGGAGTGCGTCGCTGCCCAGAGCCTGCACCGCCTCCGCTGCCAACGGCGTGTCCTTGCCGAACTTCTTACCCAGCGAACGGAAATTCGGCTTAGCCTTTAAAGTTACTAGGTTGGCGGCGCTTGAGATGAACTCGATTTTCTTAATGTTCAGCTCGGCGGCCAGGAGAGGGCTCAGCTCCTCGAAAAGGGCTTCGGCGCGTTCGGCGGCGCCCCGGTAAAGCACTCCCGGGACGGGCACGACGCACACCATTCGGGACAGCGGCTGACGCACCTTCACCCCCGCCTCTTCCCGCGCGGCCCTCCCGAGAGTGGCAATGGTCCGAATGTGCGACATCGCGCGCTCGAGATCGACATCGATCTGTCCCGGATCCTCGCGCTTGAAGGGCGCAAGATGAACCGAAGTCCCGGTCAGCTCGCGGTGCACCCAGTCGGTGACGAAGGGCGCAAAGGGCGCCAACAGCCGGCAGGTGACTGAAATGACCTCGTGCAGGGTCGCGAACGCGGCGCGGTTGTCCGGCCGGTCCACGTCGTAGAAGCGGTGCCGACTCTGCCTGACGTACCATTTCGAGACGTCGTCGTCGAAGAAGGTCATGACCGCCTTGGCGGCGTTGGTCGCCTCGTATCTCTCGAGCTGCTGATCCGCCTCCGCCTCGATCGTCGCCAGGCGAGAAAGGATCCAGCGGTCCAGAGCCGGCCGCTCGCTCGGTGCGGGATCGTCCTTCGATGGCGCCCACCCGAAATTGGCGTACTCGGCGAAGATGCCGGTGTAGACGTTCTTGAACGTCAGCAGGAATCTGCCGGCGGTATCGCGAATTCCCGCCTCGTCGAAGCGGCGCGATGTCCAGATCTGGCTCGACGTCGTGAGGAATAGGCGGATTGCGTCTGCACCATAGCGCGGAATCACCGACTTGGGGTCGATGATGTTGCCGAGACGCTTCGACATCTTCCGACCTTCAGCGTCCAGGACGAGGTCGTTGACGACGACTGCGCGATAAGGTGCGGTGTCGACCGCGTTTTCAGAATGTGATTCGTGCGTCAGAACGTTGTTGGGCAACGCCTCGCCCAGACCCGTCGCGATCGCGAGCAGCGAATAGAACCAGCCTCGCGTCTGGTCGATGCCTTCGGCGATGAAGTCGGCCGGATAGTAGCGCTCGAACTTGTCGCGATTCTCGAACGGAAAGTGCCACTGCGCAAACGGCATCGATCCCGAATCGAACCAGGCGTCGATCACCTCGGGCGTGCGCGACATGGTGCCGCCACAGCTGCATTTCCAGGTGTAGTCGTCGATGAAGGGCTTGTGTGGGTCGAAATCAGCGGGCAGCGATTTACCAGTCCGCTCCGCGAGCTCGGCGTAGCCGCCGACCGCCTCCGCGTGCGAGGCGTCACGGTCGCAGAGCCAGATCGGGAGTGGCGTGCCCCAGTACCGGTCGCGCGACACCGCCCAATCAATGTTGTCAGTCAGCCAACCGGCGAAACGACCCGCACCGGTTTCCACCGGATGCCAGTCGACGCGCGAGTTGCGGACGAGCATCGCATCCTTGAACTCGGTGGTGCGAATGAACCACGACGTCCGCGCGTAGTAAAGCAGCGGCGTCTCGCAGCGCCAGCAGTGGGGATAGGAATGTTCGTGGAGCGATGATTTCCAGAGGATTCCGCGCCGCTTGAGCTCCTCGAGGATGACCGGGTCCGCGTCCTTCACGAACATCCCGCCGACGAGCGGCGTGTCGGCCGGAAACTCACCGCGAAGATCTACGGGCTGCAGGAATGCAAGGCCGTGCCTCTGGCCGGCCGCGTAATCATCGGCGCCAAACGCAGGCGCCATGTGCACGACGCCCGTCCCTTCCGCGGCGGAAACGAACGACTCGCCGACGATGATCTCGTGGTTGCCCTTCGGGTACTCGACCCAATCGAGCGGACGATTGTAGCGCTTTCCGACCAGTTGCGAGCCACGGAACGAGCGCACGACTTCCCAGCGGTCGGCGAAGTCGTCGCCCAGCACACCCGCCGCGCGGCTGATCGCGAGAATGATCGTCTCGTCGTCTGCGCCCTTGCGCTTGCGGAGCTCGACGTACTCGAGGTCCGGGTTGATCGCGAGCGCAACGTTGGAAACCAGCGTCCACGGAGTGGTGGTCCACACCAGGATCCGACGCCGCGTCGCGGCCGACTTTTCCTCCACCAGATCGAGCGCGACGTACGCGCTCGGATCCTTGACGTCCTTGTAGCCCTGCGCGACTTCGTGGCTGGAGAGAGTCGTCCCGCAGCGGGCGCAGTAGGGCAGCACCTTGTAGCCGCGGTAAAGCCTGCCGCGCCGGAACATCGTCGCCAGCGCCCACCAAACGCTCTCGATGTAATCGTTGGAGTAGGTGACGTACGGATCGCTGTAGTCGAGCCAGTACCCGATGCGCTCGCTGAGCTCCTCCCAGTCGGCGCGGTACGTCCACACGCTCTCGCGGCACATCTCGTTGAAGCGCGCGACGCCGATCTTCTCGATCTGCTGTTTGGCGGTGCGGATCCCGAAATCGCTTTCGATCCGTTTCTCGACTTCGATCTCCACCGGGAGGCCTTGGGTATCCCAACCGGCCTTGCGCGCGACGTGATTCCCGCGCATCGCGCGATAGCGGCAGAACAAGTCCTTTACAGTGCGCGCGAAGACGTGGTGGATTCCGGGCTTGCCGTTGGCCGTCGGCGGCCCCTCGAAGAAGACGAACTCCGGCTTGCCTTCGCTGGCTGAAAGCGTCTGCTCGAAGAGCTTCTCCTCCTTCCAGAGAGCCAGCATCTCCTGCTCGAGGTCGTCGGGCGAGCGATCGGTTGGAAGCAGGCGAAAGTGACCGGATCTGTCACCTGCCTTGCCTTCTCCGCTTGCCCCCGCCGCGGGTCGCGCGGGGCGAACTGCGGTCATTCCTGGGACGATCCCGAGGAGTTCGAGCCCGCGCCCCGGAGCGTGCTCGCCACCACCTGCGAGTCGGACGCCTCGACCTCCGACAGCTGGCGGGCGATGAGGGTGCGCATCTGCGCCAGGTACGTGCGGCGTGAACGATCGAGATTGTCCAGCTCCTCTTCCATCCGCCGCACGTCCGCGCGCGCCGACTCGACGATGCGCTCGCCCTCGGCCTGCGCCTCGCGCAGAATCAGCTGCGCCTCGCGCTCGGCTTGCTCACGCACCTCGCCCCGCAGCTGCTGCGCCGCGATGAGCGCGTCATTGAGCGCCTTGTCGCGCTCGCGAAACGCACGCAGCTGCTCGTGAAAGCTCCGCGCCTTGGCGTCGAGATCCTGGTTGATGCGGGTAAGTCGCTCCATCTCTTCCGCGACCTGATCCCTGAACTGATCGACGCGCGCCGGATTGTAGCCGCGCAGCGCGCGACCGAAGTCGTAGCGCCGCACGTCCAGTGGTGTGAGATGAAAGGCTTCGTCGATCATTTCTCCCTCGCTCCGAAGAGGGTGGTTCCAATTCGTACCATTGTCGCGCCTTCTTCTACAGCGATCTCGTAATCGTTCGACATTCCCATCGAAAGCTCCTCGGCCGGATGGCCAACGCCAACCAGCGCCGCGCGCGCTTCCCGCGCATCCGCAAAAGTCCGCCGGAGCTGTGACTCAGTCGCAGTAAAGCTAGCCATTGTCATGACTCCCCGAATCCGGATGCCCGAAAGCGATACGAGCCGTTCCGCTTCCGGCAATAGCTCGGAGAGACTGTAGCCGCCCTTCGACTCTTCGCCCGAAAGGTTGAGCTCGAGAAGTGCGTCGACCGCCCGCCCGCGCGCTATGCCGAATGCACAGACGGCGTCGGCGAGCCGCGAACTGTCGAGTGAATGCAGCAGCACGAACTGCTCGAGCGCTTTCACCTTGTTGCGCTGAAGATGCCCGATCAAATGCCAGCGCACCGGCACTTCGACACCGGCCATCTTCTTCAACGCTTCCTGAACCTTGTTCTCGCCGACGTCGTGCAGCCCGACGCTGTAGGCGGCGGAAACAGCATCAGGTCCGTGGGTCTTCGTCACAGCAACGATCCGCACCTGCTGACGATGCCCGCCCCGCGCCACGGCCGCGTCGATTCTGCTTCTGACTTCGGCGACGCGCTCCGCCAGGCCGGGAAAAGCCATAGCTGTGGAATTTAGCGGCTCGCGCGCCCGCGTTCAATTCATCTCACGATGCGCCAACGACTTGGAGCTACGGTTGACGGTCCATGCCAAACGTTCGCGCCAACCGGTCGAGTATCCGCTCGTCAGGACCTTTGACCTTCACGTTCACCGCGCCGAGATACGCCGTCCCCGTAACCCGAATCACCCGCTCCCGGCTTGCCACCGACGGGCTCGCCTTTCCCTCGTACTTGAGGGTGAAACTGCCGAGCAGTGAATCGCCATCGCACTCGACCGTGACATGCGGGGGAATGATGAGATCGATGCCGCCCATCACCGCGACGGCCTCGACCACCGAGAGGCCATAGCCAATCTCCGCGTCTCTGAGATCGAGCTCGACGTTGCCGAGCACCGCCAGCGCGCGAAACTGACGCGGCATTTCCCAGCGTCCCTTCCTTTCGTTGCTGCTGAGAAAAGACACAACGCCCGCTGCCGAGCGCGGCTGAGTCAGCCCGCCCGCCGAATACGCCGACGCGGGATCAGACGCCCGACCCGTCAAGCGATAGTCTTCCGGGTTGTATTCGCTCATGCCGGCCCGGGGAATGAAAGTCCCTTACACTACGCCGCAGCTGCAGGAATGTGTTCAGCCAGAGCGTCCGAACAGTCGACCCAGCAGTTTCACGATGTTCTGCATGTTTCTGCTGATGTCGTTGAACATCACCGTCACGAAGAGCAGGCCGATGATCAGCAATCCACCCTTGAGAATCCGTTCGCGCGTCTGGGTGCTGAACGCGCTCCCCTTGATGGTCTCCGCAACGTTGAGAAGAATCTGACCGCCGTCAAGAATCGGAATTGGCAGAAGGTTGAATACCGCGACGTTGATGCTTATCAGCGCGACCAGCAGCAGCAGTGTCTCGATGCCGTTGCGAGCCGCCTGCACCGAGACCTGGGCGATCGCGATTGGTCCGCCGAGATCCTTGACTCCCACGCCGTGGACGAGTGCTCCGAGGGCGGAAAAAATCTTGCTGCCGTTGTCGATCGTGAGGCCCCACGCCGCGCCGAGCGCTGCGCCGGCGGAGATCGGCGTGAATGCCTCGGTGGCCATCACACCAATTCTCCCCACCTTTTCCTTCCTCCCCGTCGCCGGATCGACCACCGCTTCGGGGGCGGGGGTGACCGTGATGTGGACGGGTTGGCCTTTGCGCATCACTCCGAGATCGATCGGCCGTCCGGCTGCCGCACCGATGCTGTCGAGGAGCGTCTCCCAGCCCTGTAGCGGGTGCCCGTTCAACGAGACGATGCTGTCACCGACCTGGATTCCCGCCGCAGCGGCGGGCTTGCCGGGTGTGACGGCAGCAGCGACCGGCACCAGCGTCGGCATCCCCGAGTGGAGCAGCAGGCCGGCGTAGATCACGTATGCGAGCAAGGCGTTCATGGTGACACCCGCAAGCATGATTACGAGACGCAGCACCAGCGGCTTGGACTCGAACCAGCGCGATTCAGGAATGGGCTTCGGCCCGAATGGAATCATCGCGTTCGGATCGAAATCGTCTTTCTGGGTGGCCACCGTTGCGGAATTCTCGCTTCCGCCCTCGAGGAACGCCGTCGCTTCGTCCTCGCGCGAAGCCATGCGCACGTATCCGCCGAGCGGCAGCGCCGCGAGCACGTACTCGGTCTCCCCCCAGCGCTTCTTGAGCAGCGCCGGCCCGAATCCGATCGAAAACCTCGGCGCGTAGACGCCGGTGAGCTTTGCCGCAATGAAGTGTCCGAGCTCGTGCACGAATACGACGAGCCCGAAGACGATGATCGGAGCGAGCCAGCTCAGCACCCGAACATCTCCTTCACATGACGCCGCGCGGAAGCATCGGCGGCGAGCAGCTCCTCGCGCGAGCCACCGGGCAAAGCGCCGAGCCTGTCGAGCGCCGACGAAATCGCGCGCGGGATGTCGGCGAAGCGGATCCTGCCGCCGAGGAAGGCAGCAACGGCGCACTCGTTGGCGGCGTTGAATACCGCCGGCGCGGCTCCGCCCGCGATTCCAGCCGCAACTCCCAGCCGCAGCGCCGGAAAACGCTCGTGATTCACGGGCTCGTAGGTCATCGGTGAAAGCTTGACGGGGTCGAAGGCTGGTACCCCGTTGTCCGGTACTCGCTCCGGATGGGTGAGTGCGTAAAGCACCGGCAGCTCCATCGTCGGGACGCTCATCTGCGCCACGACGCTGCCGTCGATGAACTCGACGAAAGAGTGAACTACGCTCTGCGGGTGGACTACGACTTCGATGTTCTCGTACGGCAGACCGAACAGAAAATGCGCCTCGATTACCTCGAGCGCCTTGTTGGCGAGCGTCGCGCTGTCGATGGTGATCTTCTTTCCCATCCGCCACGTCGGGTGACGCAGCGCGTCTTCCACGGTCGCCGAAGCCAGTCGCTCGTCGCTCCAGTCGCGGAAAGGTCCACCGGATGCGGTGAGCACGACGCGTCGCACCTGCGCCGTCGGGTGACCGGTGATGCATTGCAGGATCGCGCTGTGCTCGCTGTCGACGGGCACCACTTCCCCGCTCCCCGTGCCGCATGCCTTGCGCACGAGGTCGCCGGCGATGACCAGCGTCTCCTTGTTCGCCAGCGCCACGCGCTTCCCGCCCTCCAGGGCGGCGAGCGTGGCGTCCAGTCCCGCCGCGCCGACGATCGCGTTCAGCACGATGTCGACGTCGTCGCGGGTCGCGGCGGTGATCAGCGCTTCGGTGCCACTCTGCCACGCATCATCGGCGTCGGGCTGGGACTCGACCATTCCGACAAATGCCGGTGAAAATTGCCGAGCCTGTTCGCGCAGCAGCGCCCCATTGCTGTTCGCGGTGAGCGCACGAACGCTGAAGCGCTGGCGCTGTCGGTCGAGAACCCGGAGCGCTGTCGTTCCGATGGAGCCCGTCGACCCGAGCACCGCCACACCTTTCTGGTGCGCGGCGGCCGGCGTCATCGCGGGACCGGCAGCAGCAGCCGCCCCAGCAACAGGAATGCGATCGGCATCACGAACAGCAGACTGTCGAACCGATCGAGAATCCCGCCGTGACCGGGAATGATGCGCGAGCTGTCCTTGATGCCCGCTTCGCGCTTGAGCAGCGACTCGGCGAGATCGCCCGTCTGTGCGGCGACGCTGACCACGATCGCGAACAAGACTGCGCCCTGGATCGTGAGTCCGAGCTGGGCGTACGGCATCAGAATGAATCGGACGTAGAGCAGACAGATCACTATCGCGAGACCGAGACCTCCCACCGCACCTTCTACGGTCTTACCGGGGCTGATCGATGGAATGAGCTTCTTGTGCCCGAAGGTGCGCCCGAACATGTAGGCGCCGATGTCGGTCGCCCAGGTCAGCAGCACGGGAAGAAGCACCAGTGCCGTTCCCGCGGCAGCGCCGACGGCGTAGTTGTGGTAGCGAAGCGCGTAGATGTACGAGAACAGTCCCGCGTACATGACGCCGAAGATGGTGATCGCAACCGATGCGAGCGGCTTCCCCGCCGGTCCCCTCAGCCAGATGGTGCTCGCAAAGAGCAGAAGTGCCATCGCCACAATCACCGTCAGCGAAAGCGTATACACTCCCAGCCGCTGCGCATGCACCGCGATCGGCAACAGCGCAGCGAGGGCGATTCCCGCCGGCTCGAGCGCCATCACCCCGGACTCACGTCCCATGCGATACAGCTCCCAGGCCGCGAGCGCGGCCAGAACGGAGAGCAGAATTGCGAGCGCCCAGTCACCGAAATACACGATTGCGATCGCGATCGGCGCGGCAATAACCGCGAATAAAACGCGCCGTGTCAGCTCGGACACGGCTCAGACTTCCATGATTTCTGCTTCTTTCGCCTTCAGCAGCTCATCGATCTTGCCGATGTAGTCGTCGTGGAGTTTCTGAAGCTCTTTCTCCGCGCGCTTCTGCTCGTCCTCTGAAGTCTTCTCGAGATGCTTGAGCTGGTCTCGTGCCCCGGTCCTGGCGTGCCTGATTCCGATGCGGGCTTCCTCGGCCAGCTTGTGTACCACTTTCACCAGCTCCTTGCGCCGCTGCTCGTTCAACGCGGGCAATGGAACTCTTATCACCCCCGACTGGGTCTGGGGATTGAGGCCGAGGTCGGATTCGCGCAGTGCCTTTTCGATTGCATGGGTCAGCCCCTTGTCCCACGGCGTCACGGTAAGCAGCCGCGGCTCCGGCGCCGAGACGCTGGCGACCTGGTTGATCGGCATTTGCTGTCCGTAGGCATCGACGCGGATGGTGTCGAGAAGATTGACCGTCGCCTTGCCAGTTCGAATCGACGCCAGCTCGCGCTTGGACGACTCGAGTGATTT
Source organism: uncultured Gemmatimonadota bacterium (assembly GCA_946478895.1). Next base: position 15,539 of record CAMLDY010000030.1, on the reverse strand, counting down.
CTCCATCGCGGTCCGGCAGTCCTTGGTGATCTGAGGAATTGTCGTCATTGTACGATCGTTCCGACGCGCTCGCCCAGCAGCGCCTTCGCAACCTCTCCGTGACGGTGAATGTTGAGTACGATGATCGGGAGCTTGTTCTCCTTGCAGAGAGTGATGGCCGTCTGGTCCATCACACCTAGCTCGTTGACCATGACATCGCGGTAGCTGATCTCGGTAAAGCGCGTCGCATCCGGATCGCGCTTGGGGTCGGCGCTGTAAACGCCGTCGACGCTCGTCGCCTTGATGATGACGTCGGCGTGGATCTGGATCGCTCGCAGCGCGGCCGCTGTATCGGTGGAAAAATAGGGGTTGCCGGTCCCGGCGGCGAAGATGACGACGCGTCCTTTTTCGAAGTGCCGCATCGCGCGGCGTCTGATGAACGGCTCGGCGATCGATTCCATCGCGATCGCAGTCATGACGCGCGTCTCGAGCTCCGCCTTCTCGAGCACATCCTGCAGCGCGAGCGCGTTGATGACGGTGCCGAGCATCCCCATGTAGTCGGCGCCGGCGCGTTCCATTCCCATCTTCGACAGCTGCACCCCGCGGACGATGTTGCCGCCCCCGATCACCAGCCCCACGCTCGCGCCCATCTTGGCGATGTCACTGATCTCGGTGGCGAGCCGTTTCAGAATCTCGAAGTCGAAACCGGTGGCCTTTTTCCCGGCGAGGGCTTCGCCGGAAATTTTGAGGAGGACGCGGTTGTACTTGAGGTCGGGCAAGTCGGAGTTGGGTGAACGGTCTAGGAAATAAACTGCAACTGAACGGGTGCCAGACGTCAGTAGCGTAGTTGCGCGCTGTTAGTTAACGACGTCGGGATGTCACTACTCGACTTACGGCACATGCAGCTGCTTGTAGCGTCAATCGTTCTGGTGACGTCCCGACGTCGTGAACGGATAACTGACATCTGCGCTCTCTGACGTCTGGCACCCGTTCGTTTGCAGTTGGCAAGCCGGAGTGGCTCGAGTTGCCTGGTTCTACTCTTCCCCCATCTGGAACCTGACGAACCTTCTCACCTGGATGTTCTCTCCAACCTTCGCCGACGCTTCCTTGATCAGATCGCCGATCGTCTTCTTCGGCTCCCGGATCCAGGCCTGGTGGACCAGCGCGACATCCTTGTAGTACGCCTCGATCTTGCCGGCGACGATCTTCTCGATCAGGTGATCGGGCTTGCCGCTCTCCCTGACCTGCTCGACGAAGATGCGCTTCTCCTTCTCGACCTTGTCGGCCGGAACCTGATCCTTGTCGACCGCAACCGGAGCCGCGGCCGCGATGTGCTCGGCGATGTACTTCACCAGCTGCTTGAAGTCGTCGGTGCGCGCGACGAAGTCCGTCTCGCAGTTCACTTCCACCATCACGCCGACCTTCGCGTTGTGGTGGATGTAGCTGCCGATCACGCCCTCGCTGGTCTGCTTGCCGACGCGCTTCTCCGCCTTGGCGATTCCTTTGGCGCGAAGGTACTCGACGGCCTTGTCCATGTCGCCATTGGTTTCCTCGAGCGCCTTCTTGCATTCCATCATCCCCGCGCCGGTCTTCTGGCGCAGTGACTGGACATCCTTCGCGGTGAACTTCTCTTTGGTCATTGTCATATATCGTATCTCGTTAAAACGCCGCCGGAGTTCTCCGGCGGCGTGAAAGTTAACCTTCCTGCTCGGTCTCGGTGGCTTCCTCTGCTCCGCCACCTTCGTCGCCGCCTGTCTTGAGCCGCGCGGCAATCGCTTCGGGCTTCGCCCGTCGCCTGCGTGGCCGTCTCTTTCTCTTCTTGTCGCCCTCGCCCTCGGGCTCCGCGCCGCGATCGGAGCTGTAGGTGTACGATTCGGCCTCCTCGACTTCCTCGCGTACCGGTGCCTCTCTCCGAGCCTCGACGATCGCATCGGCAATCGCCTTGGTCATCAGCTCGACGGAGCGGATCGCGTCATCGTTGCCGGCGATCGGAACGGTGATCAGATCGGGATCGGCGTTGGTGTCGACCAGCGCGATGATCGGGATGTTCAGCTTGTTGGCCTCGTTGACCGCGATGCGCTCCTTCTTGGAGTCGATCACGAACATGAGTCCGGGCAGTCTCGTAAGGTTCTTGATACCAGCAAGGTTCTTTGAAAGCTTGTCGCGCTGACGTGACATCATCAGCTGCTCTTTCTTGGTGTAGTTCTCGAAATCACCGCCGGCCTCGGACCCAGCTTCCAGCTCCTTCAGGCGGCGAACCTGCTTCTTCACCGTCTGGAAGTTGGTCAGCAGTCCACCCAGCCATCTCTCGGTCACGTACATCGCTCCGCAACGCTCGGCCTCGCTCTTCACGATATTGACGAGCTGGCGCTTGGTGCAGACGAAGAGGACGTTGTCGCCACGAAGGATGACTTCGCGGGCGAGCTTCTGAGCCAGCTCCAGCTGACGCAGCGTCTTCTGCAGGTCGATGATGTGAATGCCGTTGCGCTCGGCGAAGATGAAACGACGCATCTTCGGGTTCCAGCGGCGGGTCTGGTGTCCGAAGTGGACACCGGCTTCGAGTAGCTGCTCCAGGTTTGGCTGAGCCATTAAGTAGTGATTCCTTCGGTTAACGCTTCGAGAACTGGAATTTCTTTCTTGCCTTCGGACGGCCGGGCTTCTTGCGCTCGACAGCGCGTGCATCGCGGGTCAGGAGCTGCAGATCGCGCAGCTTCCGACGGTGCGCTTCATCGATCTTGACGAGGGCGCGGGCAACGGCAAGACGCAGCGCGCCTGCCTGTCCGGTGAGCCCACCGCCTTCGACCTTCGCTTTTACATCATAGCGGCCAAGCGTGTCCGTGATGGTGAACGGCTGCTGGATCGCCGAGACGTGCGCGGGACGCGGGAAATAATCTCCGAGGGTGCGGCCGTTGACCGACCACTTGCCCGAGCCCGGCTTGATGTAGAGACGGCAGACGGCTTCCTTGCGCCGGCCGATCGTATGGGTGTTGTCAGACGCCATTACTTCTCACTCTTCTTGTTGAGGTCGAGCACTTTCGGCTGCTGCGCGGCATGGGTGTGCTTTGCGTCGGCAAAGACGCGGAGCTTGTTGCGGAGCTTCTGACGGCCGAGGGCGGTCTTGGGCAGCATGCCGTAGACGGCCTTCTCGATCACGCGCTCGGGGTGCTTCTCCAGCATGGTCTCGAACGGCATGAAGCGCTCGTGACCCATGTAGCCGGTGTGTCTGAAGTACCGCTTCTGCTCTGCTTTTCGGCCCGTGACGCGAACCTTCGCTGCATTGATCACGATGACGTTGTCGCCCGTGTCCATGTGGGGCGTGTACATCGGCTTGTGCTTGCCACGGATGATCCTGGCGACCTCGGTCGCCAGACGGCCGAGGACCATGCCCTCAGCGTCGACGATATACCATTGGTGCTCGATATCCCGCGGGGTCGCGGAGTATGTCTTCATGTGAAGCAGAACGTATGAAAGTGCCGGCCCCCTTTCGTTCGAGTAGGGTCCAAGCGGTTAATTGCGACTAAGTGGTTTTGCGACAGCCTTTTAAGGTATCCGGCACGAGCAGTCATGTCAACCGCGGGCGCTCCGGCGCAGCCTACTCCATTTCCACGAGCAAGGCACCTCGCTCGACCGCGGTTCCCGGGGACACTTTGACGGCTTTGACCGTGCCTGAGCTCGTCGCCCGCAGCTCATTCTCCATTTTCATCGCTTCCATCACCACCACGCCGTCGCCGGCCTCGACACGATCGCCGGGACTGACGTTGATCCTGATGATGAGGCCGGGCATCGGCGCCAGAATCGGGGCCGGCCCCGCCGGCGCTGCGTTGGCGGCGGAGATGTCTCGAATCGCGCGGGTCCGCTCGTCCAGCGCCTCCGCCTCGAAGCGATGCCCGTCTACCCACAAGGTGTATCGGCCCTTGCCCGGCTGCTTGCGGACAACCACCCGATAAACGTGACTTCCGAGCTTGACCGTCCGTACCGGGCTACCCTCGACCTCAGCCAGCTCGGCATGCACGGCCGCGTCAGCCTCGAACTGGACAGCCGCGCCATCCATTGCCACCGAGTGCCGCTCGGCATCGAGCTCGACGATGTACTTCATGCGGCGGCGATGTCGGGCCGCAGCTCGCAGACGGTCTCGACGTGCGCCGTCTGCGGGAACATGTCGAACCCGCGGAGTGATTCGATCCTGTAGCTCGGGAGTCGCGCCAGATCTCTCGCCAGAGTGGCGGGGTTGCAGCTCACATAGACGATCGCGCGCAGGTGTGCAGCCTCCGCCTCGAGCGTTTCAGTAACGCGCTTGTCGACGCCGGCGCGCGGCGGATTGAGCAGCACTACATCGGCGGGCAGGACGCCGGGGAGCGCATCTTCGACGCGCGCGGCAATCGCGCGAGACTCGACGCCGATCCGCGCAGCGGACCACGCCGACGCATCCGAATCGAGCTCGATCGCAGTGACGCGGATCCCCTGCTCGCTCAGCGCGATCGCGGTGTGCCCGGCGCCTGCATAGGCATCGACAACCGTTCGCGGCTCATACGACGTCACGCGCTCCAGGAGATATCGGCGCATCACCTCCGCCATCTCCGCGTTCACCTGCGCGAACGAGGCACTTGGCGAGCGATCGTCACGCCTGTCGAAGAGCAACCGGCGCGGCATTTCACCCGCCGGCTGCCACCAGAGTGCCGATATCGATGGCACGGCAGCAACAAATTCTTTGCTCGCGCTCCACTTCGCGCCGCCGATCATCACGAAGGTCGGACCCCCGCTCGTGATCCGGACGCTGCCACGAAGCTCCCTGGCGTCCGGGAAAAATGCATCGGCGTCCATGATCTCGCGCCACGCCGCGACGACGCGACGATCGGTGATCGGACAGTCGGCGAGAGCAAAAACGCGCGCGGGATCGTCGTAGGGATGCAGACCCGCTATCCAGCGCGCTCCGCGCCGGCGCATCGCCAGGGTCAGCTTGGTCCGATAGCGCCAGTCCTTCGGGCTCCGCTCGACGAGTGGGGCGTCCACGATTCGCTTTCCGATTCGCTGGATGGAATCGCGGATGATCAGCTGCTTGGCGATAAGCTGTGAATCGTAGGTCATGTGCTGCAGCTGGCAGCCGCCACATTTGTCGCGGGTGTAGTGCGGGCACGGCGGCTCGATGCGCACCGCGGCGGGACTGACGACGTCGGCGAGCTTGCCGCGCGCGAATTGACCCTTGCTCGCGATCTGCGCCGTGACGACATCGCCTGGAGCGGTGCGCGGAACGAAAACCACCAGGCCCGCGCTGCGGCCGACACCGTCGCCGCCAACAGCGATCGAGTCGATGGATAAGCTGACGACCGCCATCAGTTGTTGAGCCCCTCGATCCGGGCCGCCTGCTTCCACCCATCTACGGCGCTCGTCGCGGGACCAGTTGATCCTCCCGTACCCGGCGATGGCAACCCGCCCGTCGACACCGAGCGAGCTCGCCGGTCGCGATCCGCCAGCATCGCCGCGGCGATGGCTGCGACCCGCACCGTGTCAGCCGGCGGCTTTCGCTCCAGGATCGACGCAAGACGCCGCTCGAGCCACTGGATGTCGATGTCACCGCGACGAAATTCTTCGTCGTCCATCAGGCGAATGTGAAAATCGCGCGATGTTTCCACGCCCTGGATGATCAGGTCGACCAGCGAACGCCGCATGCGGGTGACGGCCTGCTCGCGATCCGCCCCCCAGACGATCAGCTTCGCCAGCATCGGATCATAGTAGAGGCTGACCTCGCTTCCCTGCTCGATGCCGCCGTCCCAGCGAACCCCCGGACCACTCGGCAAATGCAGGTGTTCCACGCGTCCGGTGGAGGGCAGAAAATTGTTGGACGCGTCCTCACTGGTAATCCGGCACTCCATCGCCCATCCGCGGGGAACTATCTCCGCCTGACTGAACGGAAGCCTCTCTCCCGACGCGATCCGCAGCTGCCACTGCACGAGGTCGATGCCCGTCACAAGCTCGGTCACGGGGTGCTCGACCTGAAGGCGGGTGTTCATCTCGAGGAAATAGAAGTCGCCGCTCTGGTCGAGCAGAAACTCGCAGGTACCGGCGTTCACGTAACCGGCCGCGCGCGCCGCGCGCACCGCTGTCTCGCCCATCTTCCTGCGCAATTCGGGATTCACCGCGACGCTGGGCGACTCTTCGATCATTTTCTGGTGCCGGCGCTGGACCGAGCATTCGCGCTCGCCGAGTGAGAGTACGTTGCCATGCGCATCGGCGAGCACCTGAATCTCGACGTGACGCGGCCGCGAGATGAATTTCTCGAGGTAAATCGCATCGTCGCCGAAGGCGGCCTTCGCCTCCCGCTGCGCTGCGCCAAAAGCGCTGGCGAGATCCTTGGGATCAGACACCACTCGCATGCCCTTCCCACCTCCCCCAGCCGCGGCCTTGAGCAGGATCGGATAGCCGAAGCTCGTGGCGACCTTCGCCGCGACCGCGGCATCGGCGAGCGGCTCGGTCGTGCCCGGGACAACGGGAACGTTGTTCGCAACCGCCAGCGTCCGCGCGGCGGTCTTGCTCCCCATCGCCGCGATCGCCTCGGCGGGCGGGCCGATCCATACAACGCCGGCGTCACGAACGGCGCGCGCGAACCACTCGCGCTCGGACAGGAATCCATAGCCGGGATGAATGGCATCTGCGCCCGTGGTCCGCGCGGCCTCGATGATCCGGTCGCCGCGCAAGTAGCTCTCCGTCGACGGCGGCGGCCCGATCAACACGGCTTCGTCTGCCTCACGTACGTGCGGCGCGCGCGCGTCGGCCTCGCTGTACACGGCAACCGTCTTTACGCCAAGCTCGTTGCAGGCGCGGATGACGCGCAGGGCGATCTCGCCGCGGTTTGCAATCAGAACTTTCCTGAACACTGCCGGCTAGAGCGGGATGTTGCCGTGTTTCTTGGGCGGATTCTTGTCGCGCTTGGTCTGCAACGTCTCGAGCGCGCTGATCAACGACGGCCTGGTATCGCGTGGATCGATGATGTCATCGACGTATCCGCGGCCGGCGGCGATGTAGGGGTGCGCGAACTTGTCCCGGTACTCCTCGATCTTTGCATCAGTCGCTGCCGCCTGGTCGCTGCTCTCCGAGATTTCTTTCCGGAACAGGATCTCGACCGCACCCTTCGGGCCCATCACCGCGATTTCGGCCGTCGGCCACGCGACGTTGAAGTCGCCCCGAATGTGCTTGGAGCTCATGACGTCGTACGCGCCGCCATACGCCTTGCGCGTTATCACGGTCAGCTTCGGCACCGTCGCCTCGCAGTAGGCGAACAGGAGCTTCGCACCATGCTTGATGATACCGCCGTGCTCCTGGGCGACGCCGGGCAGGAATCCCGGCACATCCTCGAAAGTCACCAGCGGGATGTTGAACGCGTCGCAGAAGCGAATGAATCGCGCCGCCTTGAGCGAGGCGTTGATGTCCAGTACTCCGGCCAGCACTGCCGGCTGGTTTGCCACGATCCCGACGCTGTAACCTCCGAGGTGCGCGAACCCACAGAGAATGTTCATCGCGTAGTCGCTCTGCACCTCGTAGAACTCGCCATCGTCGATCACGCGCCTGATTACCTCGCGCATGTCGTACGGCTTGTTGGCGTTGTCGGGGACGATCTCGAGTAAGGACTCGTCGCGGCGGTCGCGGGAGTCGGTACCAGGACCGCGCGGCGGGTCGCCGAGGTTGTTTGACGGAATGAAACGGAACAGATCCCTGATCTGCTGCAGGCATTCAGGCTCGGAATCCGCCGCGAAGTGCGCGACGCCCGACTTCCCGGCGTGGGTGTCGGCGCCACCCAGCTCCTCCATCGTCACGTCTTCGTGGGTCACGGTCTTAACGACGTTCGGCCCGGTGACGAACATGTAGGAAGAGCCGCGCACCATGTAAGTGAAATCGGTGATCGCCGGCGAATAGACCGCGCCGCCCGCGCACGGGCCCATGATCGCCGAGATCTGCGGCACCACACCAGACGCGAGTGTATTGCGGAGGAAGATCTCCGCGTATCCGCCGAGCGAGACGACGCCCTCCTGGATGCGCGCACCGCCTGAGTCGTTGAGTCCGATGACTGGCGCGCCGTTCCGCATCGCCAGGTCCATGATCTTTACGATCTTCTCTGCGAACGCCTCGGAGAGCGAGCCGCCGAATACGGTAAAGTCCTGAGAAAAGACGTAAACGAGCCGGCCATCGATCTTGCCGTATCCGGTTATGACCCCGTCGCCATAGAACTTCTGCGTTTCGAGACCGAAATCGGTGGAGCGGTGTACTACGAATCGATCGAGCTCGACGAACGAACCTTCGTCGAGCAGCAGCTCGAGTCGTTCGCGCGCCGACAGCTTTCCTTTTTCGTGCTGCGCCTGGAGCCGGGCTTCACCGCCGCCAAGCTCCGATTCGGCCCGCCGCCGCTCGAGCAGCTCGAGCTTCTCTCGCATCGTCATGGATGCGAAAAGCTAACCGCCAGCGGAATCCGCATCTAGCGGCTTGGTGTCGCTGATGCTCCGGTCAAACTAAGTTATGAAGACACATTGCTGCCCCAACGGTTTCAGGGATAGCATTGAGTAAACCCGTCCACTTTGAGTCCATCACGAAGAAGAAGAAGGCCCGCTAAGGCGAAAAAAACCGCCCGACGCCGGCCAACCCATCAGCACACCTCGCTTCCGACGAGTCGCAACGCGTACATGGAAACGCGCCAGTGGCTGCTCGATCGGCACGGGCCTGTCTGCGCCTACTGTGAGCGCCGGGTGAGCGCGAAGGCGATCACCATGGATCACGTTACTCCCCGCAAGGGAAAGACAGCGTACGACCGCCGCGACAACCTCGTGCTGGCGTGTCCAGCATGCAACGCGCTCAAGGCGGACCAGCCGTTCCTGGCGTTTCTGCTGGCGCGGCGCGCACGCGCGGCGAGCCTGCTGCGGTACGGAGGGCACCTGAGCCCGATGCTCCTCGATCTCGCGAAAGAGATTGCCGGGCCCGAGGCTGCCGCGCGCGCCGCGCGGCTCGCGGACCCCGACTACCCCTACCTCGACTAGCTGTCGGTTTCGCCGTCTGCCGCAGCCGCCTGAGCCGGCTCCGTGGCTGGCTGCGATGGTTCCGTCGCCGCTTCCGATTCGACGAGCTTAATCGGGCGCGGATTAGCGGCGCGTCGGGACTTGCCCTTGAGACGCGCTTTGATGAACGCGAGCACATCCATCTCATGCTGACGCAGCGTCGGTCCCTTCGATTTGCGCTTGTTCCACCGGCGTTCGGGCATCGGCGGCAGCACCGAACCATCGAGGTAGGCCTCGATCAGCGCGGGATGGATGTAGTACTTGCGGCAGACGCTGCGGGTGTTGCCGAGTCTCTTCGCCGTCATGTCGACAGCAGCGACAATGTTTCGCTCCGCCTCGCGCTTGGTCTTTGCGGGGCCCATGGCGCGCAACGCTTCGGCGGCGAGCATCGTTCCCGCCCAGGTACGGAAATCCTTGGCGGTAATGTCGCGCCCGGTGATCTCCTGCAGGTACGCATTGACGTCTTCGGCGTCTACTTCCTGACGCTTGCCTTCGTCATCGAGGTACTTGAACAGCTCCTCGCCGCGCAGCTCCTGGCAGCGCTGGACGATCCTCGCGATGCGCTTGTCAGTAACCGAGACGGCGTGCTGAATTCCGCTCTTCCCGCGGAACTCGAAGCGAAGCTCTGAGCCGACCACCGCGACGTGCCGGCGCCGCAGGGTCGTGAGGCCGAACGACTTGTTGGCTTTGCGATACTCGTCCGAGCCAATGCGGATCAGCGTCGTCTCAAGCAGCCAAACCACGGTCGCCATGATCTTGTCGCGGGCGAGACCGGGCAGCGCGATGTCCGATTCGACTCGTTCGCGGATCTTCCAGAGCACATCGCTCAGCTCGAACATGCGCTCGAACTTGGTTCCGTCGCGGTGCTGTCTGAACTGCGGATGGTAGCGGTACTGCTTTCGCCCGCGCGCGTCGCGCGCGGTGACCTGGAGGTGGCCATCCTCGTGCGGACAAATCCAGACCTCCGTCCACGCGGGCGGTATCACGAGAGACCGAAAACGCTTCAGGGATTCGGTGGATCTGATGACGGTTCCGTCGGGTCCGACGTACGTGAAGCCGCGACCGTGGCGGTGCCGGCGGATTCCCGGCATCGCGTCGGTAACGTATCTGAGTCCCGCGGCGACCGCGGACCCGATGTATTCACGTGAGACTGATTGTCCCAGAAATCCTCCCGACTGCGCGCACTGTGGACACGCCTGGCCGCTACGGCTGAGGCGGGGCGTCGCGATATGGACGAGAGGCACGGCCGGCGGCAACGTCGGGGCTGCCTTAAGGGCCCCGAACACTCCTATTGCGAGCCCACACGGCGAAAACCCCGAAGCGCGCCCGGCATCATGACCGTTTGCTGTCGCGCCCTCCTCGGTGCCGTCAGCCAGGTCCTTTTCCTAGTTTTCGGTGAGGCGACCCGATTTGTCGCACCGCGATCGCGGCGCATTGCCGGAGGAAAACGATATGAAGACTCTTTTCGTCAGCGCACTTCTGTCGCTGCTCGTTGCTGGTGCCTGCTCCAGCATCAACGACAGCGCGACCAACACCGCGCTGCTGCAGCTCGGCACGAATCGCGAGCGATGGCAGAGCAAGGGCATCCATGATTACTCATTTGACTACGATTTCGCGGCAATGATTCAGACGCAGCCGCTCCACATCGAGGTCCGGGCCGACACGGTGAACCGCGTCACCGACCGCGTCACCGGAGAGATCTTGATGAACGCGGGAAATCCGACTGTCGATTCGCTCTTTGCGCGCGTGTCATCGCTCATCGCGCATCCGTCCAACGGCATCCGCGTTCAGTACAACGCCGCCCTGGGCTTCCCGGAAAGCATCACGTCCGGCTCGAACGTGCCCGATACCGGCTACACCATCACGGTCACCAACCTGGCCTCTCTGCCCTAGCTGGTCGCGCCGTTCGCGGTGGGAAGCGTGAAGTAAAAAGTGCTCCCAAGCCCGACGCTGCTCTCCACCCAGATGCGGCCGTTGTGGGCTTCGACGATGCCCTTGGCGATGGCGAGACCAAGCCCGATACCGCGGCGATCGGACGTCTTTGCCTGCCAGAATCGACCGAAGATGTGTGGCAGCTGCTCGGCTGGAATGCCGGGTCCGGTGTCGATCACCGAGAATCGCACCTCCCCGTCGATGCGCTCGGCACAGACGGTGATCGTGCCCGCGCGCGGCGTGAACTTGACCGCGTTTCCGACGAGATTCGACAGCACCTGCTGAACTCTGGCGGCGTCCGCGATGACGAGCGGCAGATTGTCCTCGACGTTGGTCTCCATCCGAATGGTGCTCCCCACCGCGAGGGGCCGGAGCATATCGACCGTGTCGTTGATGAGCGCACCCGGGTGCTCAGGCCGCGGATCGATGGTGAGACGGCCGGATTCCATGCGCTTCACATCCAGCAAATCCTGGATCATCCGGTTCATGCGGTCGGCCGCTCTGCGCACAATTTCCGCCTGACGGCGCTCCTGGACGCGCTCCGGCGGCGTGGTCTCGAGCATGAGGCTGACCGCCATGGTGACCGTGTTCAACGGATTGCGCAGATCATGCGCGACGACGGCCAACACGTCATCGCGCGCGCGCGTCGCCTGCTGCGCTTCGTGGAAAAGTCGGGCGTGCTCGACCACCACCGCCGCGCGCCGGGCGAGGTCCGCCGCCAGCGACAGGTCGGCGACCTCGAAGCGCCGGCCGGAGCCGGACGTAACGAGGGTCAGCGCTCCAATCGGCCTTCCGGACGTCACGAGTGGCACGCAGATCAGGGACCGAGGCCCAAGCGCTTCGACGATCTTTCGCTGGCCCGGCTCGGCAAACGAAGCGCGAATGAAGGCAGATGTGATGTCCGCCTCAAGCACCGGCGCGCCCGTGTTCATCACGCGAATGAGCGGATGACGGTCGGTGAGCGCGCTTTTCGGGAATGTCGCGACCTCCCGCAACAGCTGGGACTTTGCAGGGTCGACGTGCGCTTCACCGATGCGCTCGAACCTGTCCTCGGCTTCGACAATGTCCAGCGCGCAATAGTCGGCGAGCGCCGGAACGGCGAGTCGCACCAGCGCTGCGAGGGTCGTCTGATAGTCGAACGAAGCGCTCAGCACTCTGCTCGCTTCCGCGAGCAGCGCGGCGCGTTTCTGGGAGTGCTCCGCTTCGGCGCGGGCCGCCTGCTCGCGCGCCAGCGCCCGCGCGTGCTCCTCGGCGCGACGGCGCGCCGTGACATCCCGGAAGCTCCAGACCCGTCCGACCGGCAGGTCGTCGATGCGCTGCGGCTGGGAATATCGCTCGAAGGTGCGACCGTCCTTGAGCTCGAGCACGTCGTAGCTGGCTTCGTCCGGATGCCGATAGAGCTCGATCACCTTCGACATGAACTCCTCGGGGTGGACGAGCTTGTCGAGCGCCGCGTCGATCGCGCGCTGATCGTCACCGCAGGCGAAGATCTCCGCCGGAATCTCCCACATGTCCGCCATCTTCTGATTGAAGCTCAGAATCTTGCCGTTCAAATCGACGACGAGGATCCCATCAGCCGTGGATTCCAGTGTCGCGCGCAACAACGAAAGGGACCGGCTCGCCTCGGCCTCCGCCTCGCGGCGCAGGGTGATGTCCTCGATGAACCCAACCAGGTACAATGGCTGCCCCTCGACGGACCGAACGATTGAGACGGTGAGATTCACCCAGATGACGCGGCCGTCCTTTCGGATGTAGCGCTTCTCCATGCGGTACTCAGGCAGCTCGCCATCGCGAATGCGGCGAATGAACTCGAGACTCGCAGGCACATCTTCCGGATGGGTGAGCTGCTCGACCTTGAACTGGAGGATCTCCTCGCGCGAGTATCCGGTGATGTCGCAGTAGCGCTGATTGACCGAGATCCACTCTTCGTCGAGAGTGAGGTGGGCGATGCCGATCGCGGCCTGCTCGAAGGTCGCAAGGAGAAGGTGGCCCGGGCCGCCGAGCGGCACCGCGTATTCAGCCGTCCAGCCCGGCACAGGGTCGGTTGGCGTGAGCATTGTCGTATCGCCTGAAGTGGTTAGGCGCGCCATGACAGCTCCATCGTACGAGTGAGCCTGTGGACGGGTCGCGCGCCGATGCGCGCTGGCCGCCCTAATTTCGCATCCGGCGCGGGAGACGGACAGAAGGAATTTGGGTCCGGCTCCCCTAATTCAATTCGTCGAGCGCCCGCAGACTCGGGATGGTGGCCGCGGTGAGTCCGACTACGCCAAGCGTGACGAAGCCGCCGAGCACGACTGACCTCACTGTCCCGAGGAGCCGCGCCGCGACACCCGACTCGAACGAGCCAATCTCATTCGACGAGCCGATGAAGATCTGATTGGCGGCGGAGACCCTGCCCAGCAAGTGAGGCGGTGTGCGCAAGGTCATGAGGGTGGATCGAATCACGACGCTGACGTTGTCGACCATCCCGCTGATCACCAGTAGCGTCAGCGACAGCCAGAACCATCGGGAGAGCGCGAAGAAGATCCAGCACAACCCGAACGCCCCGACGCAGGCAAATAGGGTCAGACCGGCATTCCGGAGCCTCCGGTGAACGAGCAACAGGGAAATCAGAACAGCGCCCGCCGCTGGAGCCGCGCGGAGGACGCCAAGCGCCTCGGGACCAGTATGCAGGATGTCCGAAGTGAAGATCGGCAGCAGCGCCGGTGCACCGCCGAACAGCACCGAGAACAGGTCCAGCACCTGCGCGCCGAGCAGCTCCGGCTGAGTGATAAGGAACCGAATTCCAACCGTCAGGTTCTGGGCGATCGTCGCGTCGCTGATGACGGGAGGTTGTCGAACGTAGGCGACCTGCGCGAATAGCCCCAGCGCCAGCGCGCAAAAGACTGCTTCGACGGTGTAGGCGAGACGAGCCCCCGAGAAAGCGTACAGCATTCCGCCGGTTGCCGGTCCAACGACCGCCGCGAACTCCCACAGGGAAGAACGCCACGTAATCGCGTTGGTGTAAACCTTTCGTGGGACGATTTCGGCGCCCAGTGCCGTGCGCGCCGGTGACAGGAAGCTGCGCGCGAGGCCGCTGACAAAGACGACCGCGTAGATCGGCATGACGGTGCCCGTCAGAAATCGCCGCGGATACATAGCGAGCACGAGCAACGCGGCGCCGCAAAGGAGCTGCACTCCGATCGCGACCAGCGACAGCAGTTTTCGGTCGTGGCGGTCGGCAATGTGACCGGCGTAAAGTGCGGCGGTGATGAACGGTAACGCCTCCGCGAGTCCAACGAGGCCGAGCGAGAGAGGGTCCTTGGTCAGTGCATAAACCTGCCACGCCACGACCGTGGCCTGGATCTGGGTTCCGAGCGTCAACACTACCAGGCTGGCAAGGTACCACCGAAAACTCGCGATGCGCAGCGATATGTACGGGTCGTGTCGCTCGGCCATTCCTCAGACGGAAACGGGAAGCCGGATGATACCCAGCACGGTCGACGGCGGCAATCAGTACCCGTAGCGCGCCATCGCGCGCTCCATTTTATTAGACTGCGGTGGGTCAGGCGTCTCCAGGAGGCGAACGTGAGCAGCGCAACTTTGACGACAGCGGGCGCGACGAGGCCGGAGAAATCGGAGTTCCTTCCCTACTACGAGCGATACATCGACCTCGTACCGGAAGGAGACGTAGTCGCAAACCTCGTTACCCAGATGAACGAGACCCAGGAGCTGTTGCGAAGTCTACCCGCGTCCGTTGCGACCTACCGCTACGCGCCCGACAAGTGGAGCGTCAACGAGGTCGTCGGCCATCTGATCGACAGCGAGCGACAGTTTGCTTTCCGAGCCCTCCGATTCGCGCGCAACGACGCGGCACCTGTTCCCGGCTTTGAGCAGGATGACTACGTCCGCAACGCCAACTTCGACGCTTATCCGTTGGCGGATCTCGCGTCGGAGCTCGAGGCGGTTCGACAGTCGACGGTGTTTCTGTTCAGGCACATGGACGACGCCGCATGGATGCGGCGTGGCATTGCCAACAACGCCGAAGTGTCAGTGCGAGCGCTCGCCTACATCATCGCCGGACACGAGCTGCACCACCGGGCGATTCTCTCGGCGCGCTACCTGTAAAACTCCGCCCCACCTCGGTTTTCCGTGGAATCATCGAACCCGCCGCGAACAACTGCAACGGAACGGGTGCGAGACGTCAGTAGCGTCGATGCAAGTGATTGGTTCACTACGTCGGGACGTTTCCAAGTGGAGTAGGGCAAAAGCGTTGCCGGTACCGTGGATGCGCCGGTAACGTCCCGACGTCCCTGAACCCTCAAACTGGCCACTATGCTACTCACATCTCGCACCCGTTCCGTTACAGTTAAGCGCGTCAGAGTGTGCAGCTCCGGGGATCGCCTGACTGAAATCCGCGCTTGAACGACGCTGATCTTTGCGCCGCGGAGCCGTGCGTAAAGGAATCGACGTTGATCCGTCCCGTCGTCTCCTGCTGGATGCGGTCGTCGCCGACCGAGGCGGCGGCATTCAACGCCTCATCGACGTCGCCGGCTTGCAGCATCTGCCGCTGATCGGTCGAGTGAGCCCAGATCCCGGCGTAGCAGTCGG
>CAMLDY010000029.1 GCA_946478895.1 uncultured Gemmatimonadota bacterium | reverse complement strand
GCCGCGCGCAGCTTGGCGATCTCCTCGAAGAAATCGTTGTGAATGTCCCAGAAGAAAGACAAACGGGGCGCGAACGTGTCGACGTTCAGGCCCCGTGCGATTCCGCGCTCTACGTATGTAAATCCGTCGGCGAGGGTGAACGCGAGCTCCTGCGCGGCGGTTGCACCTGCTTCGCGAATATGGTAGCCGGAGATGGAGATGGTGTTCCACTGCGGAACGTGCTCGGCAGACCATTCGAAGCAGTCCACGATAAGTCGAAGCGCGGGCTCGATCGGATACACCCACGCGTGCTGTGCCATGTACTCCTTGAGGATGTCGTTCTGGATCGTGCCGCGCAGCTTCCTCGAATCGACGCCCTGTTTTTCGGCGGCCGCGATATAGAAGCAGTACAGGATGACCGCCGGCCCATTGATGGTCATCGATGTCGAGACCTGGTCGAGCGGAATCCCGTCGAAGAGCGTCTCCATGTCGGCGAGACTCGAGATTGCGACACCGCATTTCCCGACCTCGCCCTCGGAGCGCGGATGGTCGGAGTCGTAACCCATCAGCGTCGGAAAATCGAAGGCAACCGACAGTCCGGTCTGCCCGTGCTCGAGCAGAAACTTGTAACGCTCATTGGTATCGCGCGCGCTGCCGAAGCCGGCGAACTGCCGCATCGTCCACAGGCGGCCGCGGTAACCGGTGGGATGAATGCCGCGGGTGTACGGATAGAAGCCGGGCATTCCGAGCGCTTCGGCGCTCGTCTCCGCCGCATCGAGGGGCGTGTAGATGGGCTGAACTTCCTTCTCGGAGTTCGTGAAGGCGATGTCGCGCAGCTCTCCCGTCTCGTACTTCTTGCGCCACTCCGCGACTTCCTGGCGGAGCAGCCGCAGCTCGGCGCTCTGCTCCTCGATAGTCGCGATCAGCTCGCTGTCCGCGGCTCCGTTGGAGCCCGGGCTTTTCAGTTTCGTCATTTATCCTCTTCTCCACGTACGAGCTCGGCGCTCTGTCGCAACAGCTGGTCGGCGACCGCGAAAGGTGTCGCCCTGCCCTCCTCGACGGCGGGCAGCTGCTGCTCGAGCCAGCTCATGGTGCCGGTGTCCTGCCACAAGCGGCCGCGCACCTTCTGCTCGACGGCATCCATGACGCGCTCCCGCATTCGCTGCCGGCGGCGCGCGTGCAGCCTCCCGCTCTGCTCAAGATAAGCAAAGTGCCGGTCGAGGGCCGACACGATTTCGTCGATCCCTTCTTCCTTGATGCCGACTGCGCTGAGGACGGGCGGCGTCCACTCCGTCGGATTGTCCATCGCCGCCGCTTTCCGCGCTGCCCGCGCCGGGTTGATCATCTTGAGATCGACGCCGTGATGACCCGGCGCACCGCTGTACGACACACCTTTCCGCAGGCCCAGCATCAGCTCGACATCGTTTCGCAAGCGGTCGGCGCCAGGGCGATCGGCCTTGTTCACCACGAAGATGTCCGCGACTTCCATCACGCCCGCTTTGAGAGTCTGGATGGAATCGCCGGATTCGGGAACGAGAATGAGCAGCGTCGAATCGGCTGTGCGCGCCACATCCAGCTCGGACTGGCCGACCCCGACAGTCTCGATCAACAAACGATCGAAGCCGAATGCGTCGAGCACGTCGGCGACCTCACGTGTCGCGGCCGCAAGCCCGCCCAGCGAGCCGCGCGTCGCCATCGATCGGATGAACACGCCGGGATCCAGCGCGACGTTCTCCATCCTCACCCGGTCGCCGAGCAACGCGCCTCCCGTGAAAGGCGAAGTGGGATCGACGGCTATCACTCCGACCTTGAGTCCCGCGTCGCGGTACCGTTTTACCAGCAGCGCCGTGATGGTGCTCTTGCCGGCGCCCGGCGGCCCGGTAAGGCCGACGCGTCGCGCTCGACCCGTGCGCGGGTGCAAAGCGCCGAGCAGGTCCTCGAAGCCCTCGCGATGATTCTCGACGATGGAGACGACGCGCGCGAGCGCCGCCGGCTTTCCGGCGGTGAACTCCTCGAGCAGCTTCTCAGAGGATGCGCGCAAGAATCTTCTCCTGGCGGCGCCACATTGGCGAAGTCGTGCGCATCGCTCCGCCGGGATGATCTCGTCCGAGGACGTGCAGAGTCCCGTGGACCACCAGTCGCAACAGCTCCTCTCCGGCGGAAATCCCCCGGCGCTTCGCGTTCTCCCGCGCGACTTCAGCGCAAATGTACACATCGCCCACGACTGCGCCGCGCTTGCCGACCCGGCGCAGCCCGAACGAGATGACGTCCGTCGGACCTTCGTGGCCAAGATAGCGGCGGTTGAGGCGCGAGATCGCGGCGCGTCCGACGAAGGTGACGGAAAGCATGGCGTCTTTCACGCGTTCAGCGCGGAGTGTCGCGATTGCCGCCTCCCTGATTCGGGCACGTGACACGCTGAGTCGTCTCACGCTCGACGATATGTCGATCGCCAGCCCGCGCGGTGGGCTCTTCATTCAGTAACCGCGCGTCGCGATTTCAGGCGCCCGAATCCTCGGCGTACGCCTTGATGATCTCGCGAACCAGCCGGTGCCGCACCACATCGGCGTCATTCAGATAATGAAAGCCGATGCCCTCGATCCCCGGCAAGATGCGCTCGATCTGAACCAGACCCGACTCTTCGCGCTTCGGTAGGTCGATCTGGGTCTTGTCGCCGGTGATGACTGCTTTCGAGTTAACGCCGAGACGGGTGAGGAACATCTTCATCTGCGCCGTCGTCGCGTTCTGCGCCTCGTCGAGAATGACGAAGGCGTCGGCGAGGGTGCGGCCGCGCATGTAAGCGAGCGGCGCGATCTCGATGGTGCGCGTCTCGAGCGATTTCTGGACGCGCTCCTGCGGCATCATGTCTTCCAGCGCGTCGTACAGCGGACGCAGATACGGATCGACCTTGGCCTGCATGTCGCCGGGCAGGAAACCGAGGCTTTCGCCGGCCTCGACCGCTGGCCGGGCGAGAACGATCCGCCGCACGCGTTTGCGCGAAAGCGCATCGACAGCGGCAGCGACAGCGAGATACGTCTTGCCGGTTCCCGCGGGACCGATACCGACGACGATATCGTTCTCGGCCATCAGCTTCATGTACTCGGCTTGGCCGGTGGTCTTGGCCTGGATGATCTTGCGGACGCCGGGAAGAACGATGCGGGTGCCGTTCTCGGAGCCGTTGCCGTTTCCGTCGCGCGGGCCTTCGATGCTCATTCGCAGCACGTCGTCCGCGGTGAGCGGCATCTGCTGCTTGGCGGTGTCGATCATCCGTTGCGCGATCGGGACGGCCCTTGTTACCGCATCCGCATTTCCGCTAATCGCCAGAGTGTCGCCGCGCAGTGCGACCTTGGCTCCGGTTTGCCGCGCCAGCTCGACGAGGTTCTCGTCGTTCACGCCGGCGAGCGTCAGCATGTCCGCGCCTTCGGTGGACAGGCGCTGAATCGTTGTCTCTTCGCTCACGTCAGCTCGTCATAGTCTGAAGATGAAGGTCCCTCAGGTCTTCGGGTGGCACGGTCGATGGCGCGTCCTCGAACAACGCCCTCGCCGCAGTCGTCTTGGGAAAAGCGATCACGTCGCGCAACGATGTTGCTCCAGCGAGCACCATCGCGAGTCGATCGAAGCCGAGCGCGATTCCTCCGTGCGGGGGCGCGCCCGCGCTCAATGCGTCGAGCAGAAAACCGAACCGCGCCTGGGCGTGTTCGGCGTCGAATCCCAGCAGTCCGAGCACCTTCCGTTGCAGGGCTGGGTCGTTGATGCGGATGCTGCCGCCACCGAGCTCGAGGCCGTTGTACACGACATCGTACGCGAGTGCGCGCGCGTCTTCGGGCTTCGAGTCCAGAAGCGCGAAGTCTGCGGGATTCGGGGACGTGAATGGATGATGCACGGAGCTCAACGTTCCGTTCTGCTCCCTGATGAACGCCGGAAAATCGACAACCCAGAGAAACGAGTGCTTGTTCTCCGGAATCATCCCAAGACGCTGCGCAACATCCTGTCGGACGCGATCCAGAGCCGGGCTGGTAACGTGCTCGGGGCCGGCAACCAGCACGCATAGCTCACCCTCACCGATGGCGAGGCGCTGCGCCGCAGCTTCGTTGAGAAACTTCGCCGCGGGCCCCTCGAGTCCCGATGCGCCGCGCTTGAGGCGAATCAGTCCGCCGGCTCCGGCTGACTTCGCAACCGCTTCCAGCTCGTCAACCTGCTTGCGCGACAGCGCCGCGCCGCCCGGAATGCGCAGCCCCCGGACCCGGCCGCCAGAACTGAGCGCCGCGGTCGTGATCGAGAACTCCGACCCCCGGAATGCCTCGCTGGCATCGAACAACTCGAGGCTGTAACGCAGATCGGGGCGATCGGATCCAAACCGCTCCATCGCGTCGGCGTAGGTGAGACGCTCGAACTTCGCCGGGATCTCGATGCCGGCATCACTGAACATCGCGGCGAGCATTCCCTCGGTGAGCGAGATGATGTCGTCGGGCTCGATGAAGGACGCCTCGATGTCGATCTGGGTGAACTCCGGCTGACGATCGGCGCGCAGATCTTCATCGCGGAAGCAGCGCGCGATCTGGAAATAGCGATCGAAGCCCGACACCATCAGCAGCTGCTTGTAAAGCTGTGGCGACTGTGGCAGCGCGTAGAACTCCCCGGGGTGCACTCTGCTCGGCACCACGTAATCGCGCGCACCTTCCGGCGTCGGCTTGGTGAGAATCGGCGTTTCGATCTCTAGGAAACCGCGTTCGTCCAGATACCGACGGGTTGTCTGCGCGAGGCGATGCCGCAGAATCAGGTTTTTCTGGAGCTCGGGTCGCCGGAGATCGAGATTCCGATGCTTGAGTCGCAGCTCCTCGGCGGGAAGTTTTTCACCGCGACCGCGTGCGACCGGAATCGCCGGAGTCTCCGCGGGCCCGACGATCTGGAAATCGCGAGCGCGCACTTCGATCTCGCCGGTCTCCATTTCGGCGTTTTTCATCTCGGCGGGGCGAGGCGCGACTTCACCGTCGACGATCACTACCGTTTCGAGGCCAAGCTTGCCGGCGCGATCGATGACGGCGGCCGGCGTCCACTTCGGATCGAAGGAGACCTGCACCAGTCCGGCGCGATCGCGCAGATCGATGAAAACGATCCCGCCAAGATTTCGCGTCCGGTGAACCCAGCCCCCGAGTCTGACCTTGGCCCCGGCGTCAGCGAGCCTCAGCTCGCCCGCCAGATGGGAGCGTTTTGCCGTTGCGAAGCGGGAGTTGGAGGCCGTGGAGGTCAGCGCCGGGAATTCTGGGTCGAATAAGCCATCGAGAGGGGTTAAATTTAGTAGTTGCATAGACTTGGTGGAAGGAGCATGTCGGACGAAATCGCGCCCCGCGCAGCGGCGGTGGCCAGGCAGAACCTGCTCAACATGCTCCCGACAGCGGCCGAGGAGCGGTTGAGGGCTTTTGCCGTGGAGCGCGGCGAAAAACCGTTCCGCGGATCACAGGTCGTTCGCCATCTCTGGCAGAGCCCGACGGAAAGCTTCGACGCGATGACCGACCTCCCGGTCGCGTTCCGCCAACAGCTCTCCGAGCACTTCGAGATTCCGCGGCTCGGTCTGGCGATGCGACAGACATCGAGCGATGGCACCGAGAAGTTTCTCTTCCGCCTCGAGGACGGTGAATTCATCGAGACAGTCGCGATTCCTGAAGGGTCGCGCCTGACGCTCTGCATCTCGTCACAGGCCGGGTGCGCCCTCCAGTGCGCGTTCTGCGCGACTGGCGCGATGGGGTTCACCCGCAACCTCCAGCTCTGGGAGATCGCGGGACAGGTGCGCGAGATGAAGCTGCTTTCGCCGCCAAAGCAGGTGACGAACATCGTCTTCATGGGAATGGGCGAGCCGCTCATGAACTGGAGGGCGGTCGATCCCACGCTCACTGTGCTCAATGCGCCGAACGGCTTTGGAATCGGTGCGCGACACATCACCGTCTCGACCGTTGGAGTTTTGCCCGGCATCGTCGCGCTCGGTGAGCGACCCGAGCAATTCAGGCTCGCAATCTCCATTCATGCTCCAAACGACGAGCTGCGCCAGTCGCTGATGCCGATCAACACCAAGTATCCACTCGCGAGCGTGATCGATGCCGCGAAGGTTTTCGACAGGCGGGTGACCTTCGAGTACGTGATGCTCGGCGGGATCAACGACGCGGCGGAGCAGGCGAAACAGCTCGGCGCTCTCGCGCGGGCGTGCCGCGCTTTCGTAAATCTGATTCCGCTTCATCCCGGCGGCGCCGGAGATTTCACCCCGAGCACGCCTGAACAAATCAGCTGGTTCGCGCGGCGGCTTCGTGCCGAAGGTGTCGAAGTGGCAATCAGAAAGAGCCGCGGCATGGACATCGCCGCGGCGTGCGGCCAGTTACGGGTGGAACGGCAGCGCCGGCGGACGCCAGTCGGCGCCAATCAGGACAGTGACATCCAGGTAGCGTGAGCTGTCAGGTCGCGAGACGACCGGCGCATTCATGGCTCGCGCAACCAGCTTCGCCCATTCGGGATGCGACGACCGATCGTAGACGATCGTTGTCGCGCGCTGTTCGCTGACGTTGCCCGAGCCGACGACGTCGAATCCGCGGTCGCGAAGATAGAGCGTCGCGCGCCGGGCGAGTCCACGAGTCTTGGTAGCGTTCAGCACTTCGACTTTGATGCGGACGTTTTCCGGAGCGCGGGCGTCGGCCGGTGCGTAGATCTCGTCGCCCCCGGGACGGAACGCCGACCACGCCATCCATCCTGTCACACCGACAACGCACAGTATGAGAATGACGACAACGATTCTTCCGTAGCGCCTCCGCGGAGACATCACCCCACCTTCCCGCCTGGCGTTTCGCCCTTCCCGCCTCCCGCCTTTCCCTTCCCGCCCATCAGCGCAAGCTGTTCCAGAGCTCGACGGTCTCGGGGAAGATGTGATTGCCCTCGCGCACGGACCACTCGAGACGAAATCGGACGACCTGCCTGAACACGCCGTCGAAATTGTGGGGAACCTGACTGGCGAGAAAACCTCTGTCCTCGGCGAGGAATTTTCTGCCCGGCTCCAGATAGTCCGCCATGTACAGTGCGCGACCCGTTCGGTCCCAGTGCGCGTGACCGACGGTGTGATACCTGATAGCCTCGAGCAGATTCTCCCTCCGCTCGCCTTCCGCGGCGAGCTTGAGCGCGACAGCGGGTCCGTGCAACAGACCGTCTGGAGAAGTGCGGTCGCCCGTGATCTCGCGCAGCTCGGCGACCGGTGCGTCGCGCAGCGCATCGTGCCACGTGCCGGCGTCGATCCAGGCGTTGGCTTCCTCGGCCGGCACGCGCATCGCCGCGCCCCACGCCCGCAACAGCGAGGTTACTCGCTGGATGTGCGCGAACCGGCGCTCGCTCACCTGCGCCCAAACCGGAAGCCCCGAAGCCTGAAGCTGAACCATCTCAGAAGATGATGTTGTCGATGAGCCGCGTTTCGCCAACTCTTACGGCGCCTACGGCCGCATCGCCGTGTCTGACGTTGTTGACACGCTGGAAGGTGTCGGCGTTCACCACCGCGAGATAGCGCGGCGTCAGCCCAACGACGCGCTCCAGCATTCTCCAGCCAGTCGCTTCGAGCGCACTCGCGCGCCTCTCTCCGCGCGCGAAAACATCGCGCATCGCGAAAAGCGCCTTCGACAGTTTCAAGCCCAGCTCCCGGTCCTTCTCCGACAGGTAGCGATTTCGACTCGACATCGCGAGGCCGTCGGGCTCCCTCACGATGGGCACGACGTGAATGCCGACCGGAAAATTGAGATCCCGAACCATGGCTTTGACCGCGGCAACCTGCTGCAGGTCCTTCTGACCGAACACCGCGACATCCGGCATGACGATGTGAAACAGTTTCGCCACCACCGTCAGAACACCCTCGAAATGGTGCGGCCGCACCGCGCCTTCCCATTCCTTGCCGATGCTTCCCGGGTGCACGATCACCACCGGTGCGTGCTCCGGGTACATGTCGGCGAGCGTCGGCGTGAAGATGAAATCGACGCCGCGCTCCGAGGCGAGTCGCGAATCGTCGTCGAGAGTACGCGGGTAACGATCGAAATCCTCGCTCGGTCCGAACTGCAGCGGATTGACGAAGACGCTCATCACAACAATGTCGGCGACCCGCTTTGCCTCGTCGACGAGAGTCAGGTGCCCTTCGTGCAGCGCTCCCATTGTCGGCACGAAGGCGATGCTCTTCCCTTTAGCCCTCTGATCCGCGACGACGTGGCGCATCTCCGAGATTTTTCCGACTGCCTGCATCTCAGAAACTGTGCTCCGCGTCCGGATACGTGCCGCTGCGTACGTCGCTCGCCCAGGCGCCAAGCGCGGCTCGAACTTCCTCGGCCATCTCGGCGTAGCGCTTCAGAAACTTGGGCTGAAAGGTGTCATTGAGCCCGAGCACGTCGGGGAGCACCAGCACCTGACCATCGCAGCTCGGACCGGCACCGATGCCAATCGTAGGAATCGTCACGGCGGAGGTGATCCGCGCCGAGACTGCCGCCGGAACCAGTTCGAGGACCACGCCGAACGCGCCGGCCTGCTCCAGTCCCTTTGCTTCCTCGATCAAGCGCTCGGCGCCTTCCTCTTCGCGCCCCTGCACTCGCGCACCACCGATCGTGTTGACCGATTGAGGTGTGAAGCCGATGTGCGCCATCACCGGGATGCCTGTGCGCACCAGCGCGTGCACCGTGTCGAGCATCTCCGGGCTTCCGCCTTCGACTTTCACGGCCCCGACGCCAGTCTCCTGAATCGCGCGGCCGCAGTTGAGCACCGCACTCTCGATGCTCGCCTGGTACGACAGGAACGGCATGTCGATTATGATGAGCGCGCGTTTCGCGCCCCGCCGTACCGCCGAGGCATGGTAGATCATGTGATCCAGCGTGACGGGGAGCGTCGACGGGTATCCCATGATCGCCGTGCCCAGCGAGTCTCCCACCAGGATCGCGTCAACGCCGGACTCGTCGACGAGTCTTCCGAACAGAGCGTCATACGCGGTCATCACCACGATCTTTTCGCCTTTGCGCTTCCGGTCCGCGAAATCTCGAACGGTTACGGGCCGCTCACTCTTTTTATCCAACGCGTGCACTCCTCAGGGCGGTCAGCTCCCTGAGCCAGAAGTGGCGGTTCGACAGCTCTGGATGCGGCACGGTAAGGCCAGGCTCCGCCACGCTCTGCCGCTCGAACAGAACGATATCGAGGTCCAACGTGCGCGGTCCCCAGCGCACGGTACGGACACGACCGGCATCCTTTTCGATTCGCTGCAGCTCCTCGAGAAGTTTTTGCGGAGACAGCTCTGTTTCGATGGCGATCATCTGATTGAGAAAGGGGCCCTGCGCGACAGGTCCGATCGGGGCGGTTTCCTCGGCGTCGGTTTCACCCAGCACCCTAGTTCGCGGAAGTGCGGCGATCCGACGCCTGGCCTCCGCCAAAAATACTTCACGCTGGCCGAGGTTGGAGCCCAGTGCTATGTACGCGACATCCTTCACGCACGCTCTCGCTCGAGGGCGACCTCGGCGTAGGCGAGCGGGCCCGGGAGCGCGACGTTGGGCTTGCGAACGGCGATGCGAACACGCTCCACGAGAGGCACCTGCAGCGCGCGCTCCGCGATACGCTCGCCTGCCTCCTCGAGGAAGTTGATGTGACCGCGCGTGACGACTTCGGCGACGAGATCGTAGACGCGCCTGTAGTCCACAATGTCCTTGGTGGTTGGTTTCGCGCCGCCGCGGCGAACCCACAGTGAGGCATCGACCTCGATCGACTGAGCGATCTCAGCCTCGTGCGGGAGGACTCCGATCCGGGCGTGAAATCGCATCGCCTTGAGTGTAACGACATCAGTCTGAGCGTCACTACCGGAAGTCGTCGCGGAGGCAGTTTTTTTTGAGGTGTTAGAGCTAGCCATCAAGCGCCTCTCGCAGACTGCGTGTCAGCTTCAGTACTTCCTCCGGCCCAGCCTCTGCGGCTTTCACGAGCGCACTTCCAACCACGACTCCATCTGCCATTTCTCCGACAGCACGGGCCTGCGCGGGCGTCGAGATCCCGAATCCAACGCAGATCGGCAGAGTCGTCGCTGAGCGCAGCCGCCGAACTGTCTCGGGGAGCGACGAGTCGGTGTGCTCGCGAACCCCTGTGACACCGAGCCGACTGATAAGATAAACGAATCCGCTTCCGTGCCGGGCGATCTCCGCCATACGTTCGCGCGGCGTAGTAGGCGCGACGAGCCTGATGAACGCAAGCGGGCTGCTCCCCAGCCACTCCTCCCGTTCCGGATCGGCGCCGACCGGAATGTCGGTCACCAGAATTCCAGCCGCACCCGCTTCTGCTGCTCTCGCCAGAGCGTCGGGTCCGGCCGCCAGAATCGGATTCAGATAGCTGAACAGAACGACGGGAGAACGCAGGCTCGCTTCGGCGACAAGGTCGATGACGCCGTCGTAGCTCGTTCCGTTTTCCAACGCCTTCTGAGAGCTGGCCTGGATGATCGGCCCGTCGGCGATCGGGTCGGAGAAAGGCACGCCCAGCTCGATGATGTCGGCGCCGCCTTCCTCGAGCGCATGCAGCGTCGCGAGCGAGCGCTCACGATCCGGATGGCCCGCCGTCACGTAGCAGACCAACGCGCGCCGGGAGGATCTTTTTAGCGCGTCGAAGCGACGCGAGATGGAATTAGATGAGGTAGTCGCCGGGGGTGATGCCATAACGATCGGGGTCCGCCGTCTTGATGATGGTCCGGGCATATTGGCCTCCTGCTTCCGGGACGGCTAGGTCCACCTGGAGCGGCGGACTGATTCTGTTCCCCTGTGCATCACTGATGATCTTGACGATCGGCCGCGAAAGGGCCTCGGGATTCGGGTTCGCCGCCGACACGATCGCCAGCTCGAAGGTATCGAGCACGACGAGCGTTCCCACAGGATAGATCCCGAGAAGGTTGATGAACGCCTTGACGAGAACCGGGTCCAGCCCACGACGCGGGTTGTCGCGCATTTCCTCGAGCACCGCCGACGGCGCCAGCGCCTCGGTCTTGTAAACGCGTCGCGATGTCGCGGCGTCGTAACCGTCGGCGATCGAGACGATCTTGCTCAGGAGGCTTACCTGCCGCGGCCTGATGGACTTCGGGTAGCCGGTGAGATCGATCTTCATGTGGTGCTCCTGGCACACCGTCATCGCGCGATACGAGAGCTCTTCCTGCTGCCGTCGGAACTGGAACAACACCAGCACTCCAAGCCATGGGTGCGCTGCCATCCATTTCCATTCCTCGTCGGTGAGCTCGCCCGACTTCTGAAGCAGATCGAGCGGCACCCGCGACTTCCCGATGTCGTGCATCAGCGCGGCGAGGCCCAGCTCGTACAGCTGGAGCTTGGTCATCCCAAGTCGCCTGCCGAGCGCGATCGAGAAAATGCAAACGTTGACCGAATGGGTGAAGGTGTACTCGTCGTAGTCGCGAATCGCGGTGAGGCCGATGAGCGATGTTTCCTCGTTCAACACCTGATCGACGATTCCCTGCACGACGCGCTTGATCTTGCGGATGTTCGGAGTCTTGCCGATCCGGACGGAGTTGATGACGTCCTTCGTCACCGCGACCGACTGCGAGTAGGTGCGATTCGCCGCTGCTTTTGCTTCCTCGTTGAACTCCTTGTCGCTGGCGGTCTCAGCCGGCGCATCGAGCTGGAACGTCTCGATTTTGGCTTCCCTGAGCCGGGCGACGATCTCCTTGAAGCGTTCGGCGGGAGAGCTTTTGGTTTCTCCGCCGAGGAGGGAGAGGAGCAGCGACCAGTCCCGAGCGCTGCCGTTAGTACCGACGTGGATCGCTCCGATTCCCGCCAGTCTGCAGAGCGTCAGGATGTGCCCGAAAGTCGCGTAATTGCTGAGATCGAGGCGAAGCCGGGTCTCGTTCAGGAAGATGAATTCACCGGAAATCCGGAACTCGAGCTCTCCCTCTTCCGCGCGGAGCTCCTCGGCCACCTGCGCCAGCTCGGCGAGAGTCTTCTGCACCGCGCTGTGCTCGAGCGGGTAAAGCTTGATCGCCCGCAGCGCGGCGTAGAACGCGATCATGAAGTTCCTGCCGCCGCGACGAACGCTCGCGCCGGACTGTTTTTCCGCGTCGCTCTTCACGGTGCGGGTCGCCGGGGCCGTCATGCAGTCCCGCTCCTGATCGCCCGACTAACCGCGTTGCGTACGATCACGTCTTTTTCACCGGCTGCGCGATTCAACGAGTCGCTTGCCTTCGCCGTGTTGATCTTGCCAAGTGCCATCGCGGCGCAGGCGCGGATCTCCGGATCGTCCTTCTTGCCCATGAAGCCCTTGGAGTTGAGCAGGCTATCCAGCAGCGGCACGCCGGCATCTCCACAAAGCAGTCCGAACGCCTCGAAGAACGCCATCTTCTCGGTGAGATTGCTCTCGCGCAACTCCTTGCCCTTGATCGCCGCCTCGATGCGGGGCAGCGCGGCGCGCGCGTTTTTCGCGCCGATGGCGCGGACGGCGACGATGCGTACCTCCCGGTCTTCGTCGATCAGCGCGCGCTCCAGCATCTGCATTGCGCCCGGTGAGCCGATCTCGGTCAAAGCGGTGACGGCGGCAAGCCGCATGTCCGGCTCGCCGACGGTGAGCATTTTTCCGAGCGCGGGCACCGCCGCCGGCGACTTGAGAGCAGCGGCGCGGCGGATCGCCTCGAGCACGACTGCCTCATCATCGGATCCGATCAGCCGAATGAGCTCCGCGCTGTTGCTGCTGGCGAGCCGCGTGGCGGCGACCTCGAGCAGCATCTTGAGCTGCGGATTGCTGCTTCGTCCGATCCAGCTGAGGATGGTCTCGAGCGCGCGCGGCTGGAGGATTCCAAAGAGCTCGTCGAGCTCGTGCTGCGGGGCGCGCAGCGGTGAATCTTCCAGCGCCTGGAGCAGCTGCCCGAGGGGCTTCGGATCGCTCATCAGCTCATTGAGCTGAGTCAGCCGCTGTTTCTGGGCGTCGAGAACTTCGGCGGCGCGATTCGCCGTGACGCCGGCTTCACGGAGCAGGTAGGCGGCGTTCCGATACTGCGCGGTGGAGAGCAGAATGAGCAGAAAGTAGTCGAGGAGTCCGCAGATCTCCTCGCGCACCGTCGGATCCTTCTGATTCTCGAAGGTATCGAGCAGCGATGCTATGACGGCGGGGCGGAGATCGGTCGAGAACTCGCGCTTGATCTCGCTCTGTAGGTATTCGACTTCGCTGTCGTCGAGGAAGTAGAGCGTGGAGTCGAAGTCATCCAGCTTGGCGATCGACGATTGGGTCGATTCGAGCCCTGCTTCCGCCTGTGCCGGGGAGAGGATCTTTTCCTTTTGCTCGGCGCGTTCCATCGACTCGACGCCGGGTCCGGCTTCCTGGGTGAGATCGACGTAGCGGTATTGGAGGGTCGCGAACTCCTGCTCCCACATCAGGGTCAGAAGATCGTCGTCATCGTCAGTCGCCTTGCGCACCCGCTGCAACAGATTGAACAGAATCCCCAGCTCTTCCTGCTCGAAGCCCTCGAGCATCTTGAGCTCACGGATGCCGTCCTTGTAGAGCAGCCAGGCGACGTTATCGCTGGTGCGCTCGTGCTCGTCGAGCACAACGCGGCCTTCCCATTCAAGTCGCGTTTCGATTACCTGGAGCACCAGCTCGTCGGTGTGCTGCCAGAGCGCCGCGAATGCTTCGCGCACCGTCTCGAGCGACCGCGCGTGCATCGGATTGTTGGGCAGGTACAGCTGATGAGCGCGGACAGCCTTGACAAAGGCCTTCAGCAGGTCGGTGACGTAGACTATCGGGAACGATGGCTCGTCGAGCACACGCTCCTCTGTCTTCGGGGGAACCGAAGTTGTCATTTGGGAAGAAGACCCATTTCCGTTATCTGCGCGAGATCCTTGTCGCCCCTGCCGCTGATGCAGATAAGCACCGCGTCATCCCTGCCCCACCGCTCCTTCTCTTTGACGACCCAGGCCACGGCGTGTGACGTCTCCAGGGCGGGGATGATGCCTTCCAGCCGGCTCAGGATTCCCAATCCCTCCACGGCTTCCTCATCCGTAACCGATACGTAGCGCGCGCGACCAGTTTCCTTGAGATACGAATGCTCGGGACCCACGCCGGGGTAATCGAGCCCGGCGGAGATCGAGTGCGCGGGATGAACCTGCCCCGATTCGTCCTGCAGCAGATAGCTCAGGGAGCCATGGAGCACCCCGGGCACCCCTCTCTCGAGGGACGCCGAATGCTCTCCGGAATCCAGGCCGCGGCCGGCGGCCTCCACCCCCACCAGCTCCACGCCCTTGTCGCCGACAAAGGGGTGAAAGATTCCCATCGCGTTGGATCCCCCTCCGACGCAGGCCACCACGCTCGACGGCAGGCGACCCACGGTTTCCAGCATCTGGGATTTCGCTTCGCGGCCGATCACCGCCTGGAAGTCGCGAACCATCCGCGGGTACGGCGCCGGACCGACCACGGACCCGATGATGTAGTAGCTGTCGTTGACGTTGGTCACCCAGTCGCGGATCGCCTCGCTGGTGGCGTCCTTGAGAGTGCGGGTGCCGGACAGGACGGGTACGACCTTGGCGCCCATCAACCGCATGCGGTAGACGTTGAGCTGCTGTCTCCGCATGTCCTCCTCGCCCATGTAGACGGTGCAGTCCAGCCCAAAGCGCGCACATACGGTCGCAGTCGCAACGCCGTGCTGCCCCGCACCCGTTTCGGCGATGATGCGCCGCTTGCCCATCCGCTGCGCCAGAAGGGCCTGCCCAAGCGCGCTGTTGATCTTGTGCGCGCCGGTGTGATTCAGGTCCTCGCGCTTGAGGTACACGGAGCAACCAACTTCCGCTGACAGCCGTGGCGCACTGCTTAGCGGTGAGGGGCGACCTACGTACTCCTTCAGAAGGCGGTCGAGATCCTTCCGGAAATCGGCGTCGCGCATCGCGTCATCGAATGCAGCGTCGAGCTCGTCGAGCGCCGGGATGAGGGTCTCCGGCACATATCGACCGCCGAAGACTCCGAACCGGTAAGCGGTATCCTGCGCCACCTAATGCGCGCGCAGGCCCGTGGCAGCGGCAAAAAACTCACGCATCAGCCACGGGTCCTTGATGCCCGGCGCGCTCTCGACACCCGATGAGACATCCACCACGTCGGGCGCGAGCGTGCGAATCGCCGAGGCTACGTTGGTCGGCTTGAGTCCACCGGCGAGTACCACCGCGGAGCTGCCCCGATCGCGAGCCAGATCGACAGCGACCTCGCTCCACGGAAGCGGCCGCCCCGTGCCGCCGAGTTGTTGCTCACTCCGTGCGTCAAGGACTACGGCATCGGCGGTGTCGAACAGCGCTTCCGCGTCGGCAGGTATGTGGTGGCCGGCGATGCGAATCGCCGCCCACACTTCGCCGCGGAAGTTTTTTCGAATCGAGCGCACTTCCGAGGGAGTGGGATCAGCGTGAAGCTGGACGACATCGAGCCCCGCGGCATCGGAGGCGCGCGCGATGTCGTCGGCGGCGTTGGTGCCGAAGACTCCGACCCGCCGGACTTTGCTACCGCCGGCGTCCAGAATCTCGCGGCCCTGGGAGGGCGACACCTGGCGAGGGCCGTCGGCAAAGACGACGCCGATGTACGATGCGCCGATCTCCGAGGCGAGCGCGGCGTCCTGGGGGCGAGTCATGCCGCAGAACTTAACCTTTGCGAGCACCGCTTACCCGCTGGGTATTCGTGAGCGCGCGAAGCGTCGATTCAGGATCCGGCGAGCCAGAGAGCTCCGAGCCGATGAGCGCCGCATCCGCTCCGGCGAGCGCGATCCGCGCCATGTCGGGCGCGCCCTTCATCCCGCTTTCCGCCACGGCGATCACGTCCTTCGGAATCATCGGCAGCAGACGAAGCGACGTTTCGGGGTCGATTTCGAGCGTCTCCAGGTTCCGATTGTTGACCCCGACAATCGTTGCGCCAAATCCGAGTGCGAGATCCAGCTCCCGATCATCGCGCACTTCGACGAGCAGTTCCAGGCCGAAATCGTCGCCCGCGGTGAGGAGCTCGCCCAGCCGGTGGGGAGCCAACGCACGGGCGATCACCAGCGCAGCCGACGCGCCGATGGCTTTTGCCTCGACGAGCTGCGCGACGTCGACATGAAAGTCCTTCTTGAGAACCGGCAACGGCACCGCCTGGCGCGCCGTGACGAGGTCGTCGTTGGAGCCACCGAAGCGGGTCGGCTCGGTGAGGATGGAGATAGCCGCTGCACCCCCGCGCTCGTAGGCGAGGACCTGAGCTCTTACGTCCAGCCCGGGGTTGATCGACCCCTTCGACGGCGACGCTCGTTTCACCTCAGCGATGATGGAGACATTCGGGCGTCTGAGTGCCGCCTTGAGGGATGGCGGTGGCGGTTGGCGCTCCGCGAGGCGCCGCAGCTCGCTTAAGCGGCCCTGAAGAGTTGCCGCGCGCGCTCGTGCCTCGTCCGTCAGAACACCGAGGGTACCGACTGGTGGCGTCCAGGCCGAAAAAGCTTGCGCTTCGGTCGATCTTCGGCTAACGTAGGAATTCGGCAAATGTTCGGTGGGATCGGCGGACCGGTCCAAAGTAGCTAAACCAGCCGCGAAAAGGGATATGTCGCTCACAAAACGCCAGCGGGAGATACTGACCTACCTCGCCACCTACACCGAAGAGCACGGCTACGCGCCAAGCTTCGAGGAGATCGCGACGCAGTTTAACTATAACTCCCTCGCGACGGTCCACGAGCATCTCACCAATCTCGAGCGCAAAGGCTACATCAAGCGCGCGTACAACGAGAGCCGCGGCATCGAGCTGATGCCGTCCGAGGTTCTGCCACGCGCGGCGTCGCTGCCGCTACTCGGCACCGTTGCGGCCGGTATGCCGATCGAGGCCGTCCACATGCCCGAGACGATTGGCGTCCCCGAAGATCTGGTCCGCCGCGGTGGGAACCACTACGTCCTTCGGGTCCGCGGAAACTCGATGATCGACGAGCAGATCCGGGACGGTGATTTCGTGATCGTCAACGAGAAGAACACCGCCGACAACGGAGAGATGGTCATTGCTCTGATCGACGGGTCGTCGGCGACAGTCAAGAAATTTTATCGGGAGCGCGACGGCAGGATCAGGCTCCAGCCGGCCAACGAAACGATGAACCCAATCTATGTCCACGAGAACGACATCTCGATCCAGGGTATCGTCGTCGGAGTGCTGAGAAGGTTCTAGAAGTTCTGGAGCCTAACTCTTTGGTCTTTTTACGTTTGTGTAGGCTCGTCTCAAGCGGTCCAGGACCGATTTAGCGGCACCCGAATCGATCGACCTTTCGGCCGCCGCCACGCCTTCACCGTAGGTCTCGACCTGGCCGCTGACGTAGATCGCAGCCCCTGCATTTAGTGCTATCGCCGCCCGCCCGCCTTTCGGACCGGACCCCGCCAGAATTGTTTCGATGATGCGCGCATTCTCCGCCGGCTCGCTGCCGGCGAGGTCCTCGCGCGGAATTTTCTTGTAGCCGTGATCTTCGGGGTGAATCGTCCACCGGCTGCTCGATCCGTTCTTCACCTCGATCACATGAGTAGGCCCGAGGGGCGAGACCTCGTCCAGGCCCGGCTCCCCGTGCACGACGAGCGCGTGGGTAGCGCCCAGCGCTGACAACGCACCGGCGAGAAGCGGAGTCCGCTCCAGGTCTGCAACTCCGACTACCTGCCGACCCGCACGCGCCGGATTGGCAAGCGGGCCGACGATGTTCATCACGGTCGGGATCGCCAGCTCGCGCCGTACCGGCCCGACGTGCCGCATCGCCGGGTGCATCAGCGGCGCGAACATGAACACGATTCCGGCTTCCCTGAGCGCGTTCTCCATGACAGGGACAGTTACCTCGATCGGGACGCCGAGGGCTTCGAGCACGTCCGCGCTGCCGCACTTCGAGCTGAACGACCGATTTCCGTGCTTGGCGATCCGCACTCCGGCGCCAGCGGCGACGATCGCCGCCGCGGTCGAGATGTTGAACGTCGAGACTGATCCGCCCCCCGTCCCGCAGGTGTCCACCAGCGCGTCAGGACTTTCTGCCTCGAGCGCGATCATCGCTGAGCGAAGCGCGCGGACGACGCCCGCGACCACTTCCGGAGTCTCGCCCGTCGCGCGGAGCGCTGACAGGAGCGCTGCAACCTGTACCGCGGTCGCCTGTCCCTGCATCACGACGTCGAAAGCCGCCTCGGCGTCAGCGGCAGTCAGCGGCTCGCGAAAGGCGAGTTTATGGATGGCGCTCTGGAGCGCGTTGGCCGGCGGAGCGCTCATTGGCTTGCGGTCAGAACGGAGAAGCTTGCTCTCTCGAAGCGACGATCTGGAGGACTTCCTCGATGATCTTGCGAGAGTCCTGCCCCTCCATCGCCTCTCGCAGCGCCTGCTCAACCTTATAGATGATGTTGCTCTGGGTCTGGAGAGCCTCGCCCTGCGCGTGGAGCTGGACGTGAGCTTTCTCGAGCTTTGTGACGGCGACTCGCACCTGCTCTTCGACCGCGGAAAGTCTCTGCGCCGTCGCTCTTGCTTCGACAGCGGCGACTTCGATCGCCCGCTTGAGCTGGGTGACGCGAATCGAGTCGCCGGTCCCCTTGCCGTTCAGCGCCGCCTGCGCTTCGGTCAGCTTTTGCTGGAGCTCCGCGACTGCACGCGCGTGTTCGTCATTGAGCGAGCGGGTGACTTCCTCGAGTGCGCGCACAGCTTCCTCTCTCGCGCGCCGCTCGGCGAGTCGCGCGAAGGCGAGCGCGAACAAATCGACGGCCGGAGCGACTTTCTCCGACAGTCGGTGTCCGAAGCGGGTTTTGGGCTCCGACAGTGAGAGCACCGCGGCCAGCTCTCCGTCGACGAGAAGCCCGCGCAGCAGCAGAACTCCTGCTTCGGGATTCGCGCCGACGCCGAGGAGTTTCTGATAGTCGCCGGACTCGCCACCGAGGTCGGCAAACTGCTTCCCCGCGGTAAGAGTGCGCCGCACCGCGGTCGGAAGATGATCGATGGCAATCTGGATCTGCGCGCTGCGCATGCCTTCGTGCGCGGGGATTAGCCGCTCGCTGAGGAGATCGCGACGCGCGTCGTAGATGAACAGCGCCAGGTGGCCGTTGCGATCGAACTCGGTTACGTCCTGTGCAAGCGCGTTCAACGCCTCCGCAACGTTACCGGCTGCGGAGAGCACGTTTGACAGACCAGCCAGAGTTCTTGGTGCCATCGTCGAAAATCAGGAGGGAACGCCCGTTCGCGGGAAAGACGATCCACATTGACCAGCCGACACACGAAAGTCAATCATCTCCAACGGGTTACGTTCCTTGCACTGAGGGTTCGCGCCGGGTAATTTCACGCGATGCTGTCGCGTTCCGTGCAACTCGTGTTGCACTACGATGGCGCGGGGTTTTCCGGCTGGCAGCGGCAGCCTGATGAGCGAACGGTTCAGGGTGTTCTCGAGGCGGCGGTAGCCAGGCTCTGCAGCGCACCCGTTGCCGTCGTTGGTGCTGGTCGGACGGACGCAGGTGTGCACGCTCGGGGTCAGGCAGCCGGGGTGCGTGTCCCGGAAAAGTGGAGCAGCTCCACCCTCCGGCGAGCCATGAACGCCATTCTTCCGGATGATGTATGGATTGCGGCAGCCTACGAGATGAATGAAGAGTTTCACCCACGCTATAGCGCGGTGTCACGCAGCTACAGCTACTTCGTAGGCACCGACGAATTCGCATCTTCCCCGTTCCGGCGCACAACCGAGCTTGTCTGGACCAAGCCGCTCGATCTCGACCGAATGTCGGATGCCGCGCGCGCCATCGAGGGCGAGCACTGTTTTCGCGCCTTCGCCGTCAAAGGAACCGCGCCGGAGCGCGACCACCACCGTTGCAACATCAGGCGTGCTGCCTGGCGACGCCGTGAAGGCGGAGTCGTGTTCGACATCCAGGCTGACCGATTCCTTCACCACATGGTCCGCTTTCTGGTCGGAACTATGCTCGACATTGGCGAAGGCCGGCGGGAGCCAGCAGTGATGGCCGACCTGCTCGCACAGGAGGACAACAGGGAAGTCTCGCCGCCGGCGCCCGCGCACGCCCTGTTCCTGGAGCGTGTCGAATATCCGAAGGACCTCTACCTGAGAGCTGAATGAACCTCTACATCGAGAGCGTAGATCTGGACGAGATCAGAAACGCCGCCGCCGCCGGGCTCGCCGACGGCGTCGCGTTCTCACGCAGCGCGTCGGCGACCGACACCGGCGACGAGAGCACGCGTGAGAGGCTCGAGGAGATTTCCCGCGAGTTCGCCATTCCCGTCTGTGTTCCGGTCGCCGCCCTGAGCTCGGCGGACATCTACAGTGAGGCCCGCGAGCTGGCGAAGGTCTCCGACCACGTCATCGTCCAGATTCCGCTCGTCGAAGATTCTCTGATCCCAATGGCGCGGCTCACGGCCGAAGGCGTGGTCGTCTGCGCGACCTACGTATTCAGCCCGGCGCAGGCGATCATCGCCGCGAAGACCGGTGCCGCGGCCGTGCGAGTGACCCTCGACGATCTCGACAGTTACGGCCAGCACGCTACCCGCACCCTGGCCGACATCAAGAACGCGCTCGAGTCGGGTGGTGAGGAGTGCGACGTGATGGCTGATTCGCCACGCACCGGAGTTCAGTTCGCCGAGTGTGCGCTCGCCGGCGCCGACATCATCACCGTCACGCCCGAAGCGCTGCGCCAGCTTGTGGTGCACCCGCTCAGCGACCGCGGAGTCGACCGTTTCCTGAGCGAGCTTGCACGTCGGCCAAAGGTGCGCACTCCGACATGAAGGCGAGGTTCAGCCGCGCGCTCGGCGCGCTCCTCTTCGTAGCATGTCAGGGCGCATCGACGACGCCGTCTTCGGCACAGTCGTCGTCCACGATCCCGACCACCACCACTCAGGTGAATGCGTCGCGGCGCACTGCGATCACCGAAGCCGTCGCCCGCGTCGCGCCATCGGTGGTGACGGTGCAGACCGAAGTCGTGGAGCGGGTTCCTGCCGACGTCTTCGAGCAGTTCTTTGGCGGCAGATCCGGACAGCGGGCCGCGGCGGGACTTGGCTCCGGCTTCATCGTTCGCTCCGACGGCGCTATCCTCACCAACGCGCACGTAGTAGCGG
Organism: uncultured Gemmatimonadota bacterium; assembly: GCA_946478895.1. The sequence goes on along the minus strand of CAMLDY010000029.1, from coordinate 5,888 downwards.
GCGCGACGAAAATATCGGTGGCGATGAAGGACGGCACGACTTACCCGGCGCGGCTGCTCGGCAGCGACGAGACCAACGACCTCGCCGTACTCAAGATAGACGCCCACAATCTGCCCGTCGCGCCGCTCGGGTCGTCGAGCGATCTGATGATCGGTGAGTGGACCATCGCGATCGGCAACCCGTACGGCTTTCTGCTGGCGAACTCCGAGCCCAGTGTCACGGTCGGAGTGGTAAGCGGGGTGGGACGGAATCTCGCCGCGCAGAGCGAAGGATCCGGCGTTTACGTCGACATGATCCAGACCGACGCGTCGATCAACCCGGGCAATTCGGGTGGGCCGCTCGTCAACGCCGCGGGCGAAGTGATCGGCGTGAACAGCTCGATTTTCTCGCCCAGCGGTGGCTCGATCGGACTTGGCTTCGCAATCCCGATCAACCGCGCGCGGCGGGTCGCCGAGGATCTGCTCGCGCATGGTGTAGTGCGTCGGCCGTGGGTGGGACTCCAGCCCCAGATCGCGCGCGCGGTGACTCCGGGCGGTACTCGCGCGGCGAGCAATGGCGTGGTCGTGGGATCGGTGGTGCCGGGCTCACCGGCGGCCAAGGCGGGCATTCGCCCGGGCGATGTTCTGCTGCGGTCGCGAAATCGCACGCTTCACAACGCGTACGACTGGTACGCCGAACTGCTCGAGCTGCGGGTCGGCGAGAACGACACTCTTCTGGTGAAGCGGGGCCTGCGTGAGATGCCGGTCAGCGTGCAGGTCGTGGATCTTCCCGACGTCAACGCGCCGCGCGTCACGGTGCTGCGTGAGATCGAGCTCATAACTTTGACACCGCAGATTCGCGCGCAGTACCAGGTGCAAAGCCGGCAAGGCGCGCTGGTCAACCGGGTCAGTGAGCGGATCCAGGAACAGATCGGGCTCACCGCCGGCGACGTCATCGTCCAGATCAATCGCACGCCGGTCGCAACTGCGGAAGACGTCAATCGCATTCTCACGAGCTATGGTCGAGGAGCTTTACGGATGTACTTCGAGCGCGGGGGACAGATCTACGCCACGGAATTCAGCCTTCAGTAAGTGACGACAGACCGGTACAGCTCACCGTTGGCGGAGCGCTACGCATCGAAGGCGATGCTGGAGCTGTGGTCGCCGGCAACCAGGCACGGCCTGTGGCGCCGCCTCTGGCTGGCGCTCGCCGAGTCCGAGCGTGAGCTCGGCGTACCGATCCCCGACGAGGCGATCGCACAGATGCGCGCGCATCTCGACAAGATCGATTTCGGGGCGGTCGCGGCATATGAGAAACGCTTCCGCCACGATGTGATGGCTCATGTTCACGCTTTCGGCGACATGGCTCCGGCAGCCAAGGCATTCATCCACCTCGGTGCGACGAGCGCGTTCGTAACTGACAACACCGATCTAATCATGATGCGCCGCGGCCTCGACTTGCTGCGGAGTCGCGCGCTAGATGTGGTGCGCTCGCTGGCGGGCTTCGCCGAGAAGTGGCGAGACCAGGCGACGCTTGGTTACACGCATCTTCAGCCAGCCCAGCTGACGACCGTCGGAAAGCGCGCGACGCTCTGGATGCAGGATCTGGTGCTGGACATCGAAGACCTCGACTATCGGCGTCGCACGCTTCCGTTCCGCGGCGTGAAAGGAACGACCGGAACCCAGGCGAGCTTTCTCGAGATCTTCGACGGCGACCACGAGAAGGTGCGGCGTCTGGACCTGATGGTCACCGAGAAGATGGGCTTCCCTGCCCCACTCGCAGTGACCGGCCAGACCTACACCCGCAAGCTGGACGCGTTCGTGCTGTCGGTCGTCGCGGGCCTCGCGGCCAGCGCGGCGAAATTCAGCAGCGACATCCGGATGCTCCAGTCATTCGGAGAGATCGAGGAGCCATTCGAGAGCGAGCAGGTCGGCTCGTCGGCGATGGCGTACAAGCGCAACCCGATGCGGTCGGAGCGCATCGCTTCCCTGGCGCGATTCGTAAACTCGCTCGAGGGGAATGCCAATCAGACCCACGCCGTCCAGTACTTCGAGCGTACTCTCGACGACAGCGCCAACCGAAGGCTCGTCATTCCGGAGATGTTCCTCTCCACCGACGCCATCCTTCTATTGATGGAGAACATTGCGCGGGGGCTGGAAGTCCATCCGGCGGTGATCGAGCGGCGGCTCGCCGTGGAGCTTCCATTCATGGCCACCGAACAGCTCATTGTGCGCGCCGTTCGCGCCGGCGGCGACCGGCAGGTAGCGCACGAGACGATCCGCAAACACAGCATCGCCGCGGCGCGCGCGATGAAGGACGGCGCTGCGACCAACGACCTTCTTGACCGTCTCGCCGGCGACAAGTCGTTTGGCGTAAAGCTCAAGGACCTCGAGGGCGCTCTCGATCCGAGGCGCTTCGTCGGACGCGCACCGGAGCAGGTCGACGAGTTTCTGCGCGATGTCATCACGCCGCTGTTTGCCGGCGAGACCGTCAGCGTCGATCGAGAGGAGATCAGAGTCTGATGTTGATGCAAGCGAGCTCGCTGCCACTCACGAGGTACAGGCGCGGGAAAGTCCGGGACGTTTACGTGGTCGACGCCGAGCGGCTGCTGCTCGTCGCAACCGATCGGGTGAGCGCTTTCGACGTGGTGATGAAGGAGACCATCCCACATAAGGGCGCGGTCCTGACCCAGATCACCGCCTGGTGGCTGCGGCAGCTGGAAAAGACCGTCCCTCACCACCTGATCAGCGCGAACATCGCCGAAATCGTTCGCGAGGTTCCGGCGCTCCGCGATCACGAGCAGGAGCTGGCGGGACGCGCGATGCTGTGCCGCCGATCCACCGTGTTCCCGATCGAGTGCGTTGTACGCGGCTATATCTCGGGTTCAGCGTGGAAGGAGTACCGCGAGCGTGGCACCCTCGCCGGCGAGCCGCTGCCGAAAGGCCTGCGCGAGTCGGATCGCCTGGACCCGGCGATCTTCAGTCCGGCGACCAAGGCCGAACAGGGTCACGACGAGAACATCACGATCGACCGCATGCGCGCGCTGATCGGAGCCAGCGCTGCGGAGCAGCTCGAGACGATGTCGCGCCGGATCTATGAGGCTGGTCGGGTGATCGCGGCCGAGCGCGGCATCATCATCGCGGACACAAAATTCGAGTTCGGCCGGCCATCCGGCACTGGGGAAACCACCGGCGAAAAGGTTATATTGGTGGATGAAGTGCTCACTCCGGACAGCTCGCGGTTCTGGCCCGCGGACAGGTACGAGCCGGGGCACGGGCAGCCCAGCTTCGACAAGCAGCCTCTGCGCGACTATCTGGATGGCGAGCGCCGCGCCGGACGCTGGGACGGGAACTATCCGCCACCGCGGCTTCCGAAAGAAGTGATCGATGCGACGAGCGAGCGCTACCTCGACATTTATCGTCGCCTGACCGGACACTCACTCGACCCGAACGGCTAATTTTGAATTTCGCGCGCGAAGGCCTGCTTTTCATTGGAATTGCCGCTGTCATCGCCGTCAGTGCCTTCGGTTTCGCGATCAGCCGCCGCTCCTGGGGGCTTTGGCTCGCCGCATTCGTCCTTCTTCTCCTCGCTTTGTGGGTCGCCTACTTCTTTCGCGACCCGGAGCGCGTCGGCGAGCGCGGACCTTCCCTGGTCGTCTCCCCCGCGGACGGTAAGCTCATCATGATCACCGAAGTCGACGAGCCGGCCTTCATACGTGGTCGCGCCATCAGGCTTTCGATCTTCATGAACGTCTTCAACGTTCACGTCAATCGATATCCGGTCAGCGGCAAGATCGGTTACGTCCACTACAACAAGGGCAAGTTCTTCAACGCCGCCGCCGAAAAATCCAGCCTTGAGAACGAGCAGATGTCGGTTGGCATCGAGGGCCCGTCGTATAAAGTGATGGTGCGACAGATCGCCGGCTTGATCGCGCGGCGTATCGTGACCTACAGCAAAGTCGGTCAGGAAGTGAAGCAGGGCGACAGGATGGGCATCATCAGATTCGGCTCCCGCGTCGATGTATTTCTGCCACCCGGATCCACCATCCGCGCGAAGCTGGGTGACGCGACCACGGCGGGAGTCACCGTGCTCGGAGAGCTGCCGCGTTGACGATCCCCACCGATCACGCCCGCCGTCACGTGAGCCGCGCCGAAGTCGATCGACCGCGCAACCGCGGTGTGATCATTCTGCCCAACGGTTTCACGCTGGCCAGTCTTTTCTTTGGCGTCTTCGCGATCGTCGCATCATCGCGCAGTCAGTTCGACACCGCCGGTCTCTACGTCGTGTTCGGCGGCGTCTGCGATGCCCTCGACGGTCGGGTTGCGCGAGCGACGGGGACCGGATCGCGATTCGGCTCCGAGCTCGATTCGCTCGTCGATGCCATCACCTTCGGGCTAGCGCCCGCGATGATCATGTACTTCGCGGTGCTCAACCGGAACGGCTGGGACTGGATCTTCTCGTTCCTGTTTACGGCGTGCGCGGTGATCCGCCTCGCCCGGTTCAACGTCGAACAGGCAGGCCGCGCCAAGAAGTATTTTCACGGACTGCCCAGCCCTGCGGCTGGAATGACGCTGGCGACTTACTACTGGTTCAGTCAGACATCGCTCTACAACCAGACCGTCGTCGGCGATCTCAACTGGACCACCGGGCTGCGCGGGCTGATGATGCTGCTCGCATTCCTGATGATCAGCAACGTCTCCTACCCCGCCGTTCCCACCGTCGGCTTCCGCAAGATCAGCGAGATACTTGGCACGCTGGTGGTGGTCGGCACCTTTATCGGCGTGTTGTTCCTGCGTAAGGAATTCTACTTTCCGGCGCTGATCTGCTACGTGCTCTACGGTCTGGCGAAGACGGTCATCTTTGGCCTTCTCGACCGCCGTCCGCGCGGGGATTCGCCGACCATCGACGATGACGACGAGCCGCTGCTTCTCTCGAGTGTCGGAGTGATTGATACCGGTCGCGAGGTCATCCCGCACCGCCAGCATCGACGCAGACGTCGCCGCCGGCCGCCTGGTTCCGGCGAATCGCCGCGAGGACCGGGCAATCTTCCACCGTCAGGCCCGAGCGGAGGGCAATCGTGAAGTCGACGTTTCGCATCGCCGTGCACATCACGCCACGCAAGGGGCTTCTGGATCCTCAGGGGAACGCCGTGAAGGGCGCGCTTCATACTCTTGGATTCAAACCCGTGCGGGACGTGCACGTCGGCAGATACATCATCATCGAGACCGAGGCGTATGACGCCATCGCGGCCGAAGAAGCGGTCACCGAGATGTGCCGAAAGCTGCTCGCAAACCCCGTGACCGAAGATTTCGAGATAGAATCGGCGGTGCCGGCGTGAAATTCGGAATCGTCACATTCCCCGGCTCCAACTGCGATTACGACGCCTACCACGCCGTCACGGAAGTGCTTGGCGAGGAGGCGGTTTATCTCTGGCACAAGGATCACGATCTCCAGGGCTCGGACGTCGTCATCCTCCCCGGGGGTTTCAGTTACGGAGATTACCTTCGCGCCGGCGCGATCGCGCGGTTCAGCCCGATCATGCAGGAAGTCACCGCCCACGCCAGAGCCGGCGCGCCGGTGGTCGGCTTCTGCAACGGATTCCAGATCCTCTGCGAGGCGGGACTTCTTCCCGGCGCTCTGCTTCGCAACGCACATCTGCAGTTCGTTTCCGCCGCGGTTCATCTGCGTGTGGAGAACGCGGATACGATCTTCACCAACCTCTACGAGCGCGGCGAGCTGCTCCGCATTCCGATCGCGCACGGCGACGGCAGATTCGTCGCCACCGAGGACATGCTCGATGAGCTCGAGGGTGAGAGCCGTGTTATCTTCAGGTATGCGGACGCCAGTGGCAACATCAGCGCGGACGCCAACCCGAATGGCTCCGAGCGCAACATCGCCGGCATCATCAA
>CAMLDY010000028.1 GCA_946478895.1 uncultured Gemmatimonadota bacterium | reverse complement strand
ACGTCGAGCGTAGAGGACGGCTCGAGAGCCGCGGACTACTTGAGTCCCTTGGCGAGAAGCAGGATCAGCTCTTCGTCGGACAGGCCCTCGAGCGCTCCCACAGGGAGATCCATCGCGACCTCGCTGCCGTCGTCGCAGCGGAAGGCGACGGTCACACTCGCCGGTTTGACCCTTCTGTCCGGTTGCCCGTCGGGACGAGACGATTCGAAAGCGCTCCAGTCCAGGCCGGCCCGATCTGTAAAGCGACGCATTAGCCACTACCTCCGAGTGCGCCCTGAGGGGCGCGTACCAGGCAACGCCCGGTGTCAGCCAGAGCGCTGCTCGGATAGAGTCACAATCTGTTCCACTTGCTCCTGCTGGGTCAGCCCGGTCGTGTCTATCACGATCGCATCGGCTGCGGGGACGGTTTGTCTGGCATCGAGGGCATCCCGCTCCCTGATTCGGATTGTCTCGTCATCGAGCAACCGCTCCGACGTCGGTGTCCCGCGCTGTCGCAGCCGTCGCGCAGCGCGCTCGCGGGAATCGGCGACCAGAAAAATTTTCAGGTCGGCATCCGGGAATACCACGGTCCCCATGTCGCGCCCATCGACCACGACGTCGTGGGAGAGCGCGGCACCCCGGACTTTCTCGTTGACCCACTGCCTGACGCGCTGCATTTGCGCGACCCGGGAGACGTTGCGCGTCACGTCCGCTCCGCGGATCTCATCTTCGATCGCCCTGCCCTCGAGTACCGGATAGAACGACGTGCGTGCAGCGCGCAGCTCTACCTGGCGCGCGGCATGTAGGACCGACTCTTCGGTCCATTTCGCGGCGTCGCCCTCGGCCCGAAGCATCGCCGCAGTCGCCGCGCGGTAAAGCGACCCCGAATCGACGTGCAGAAATCCGAGCCTCTCGGCGACCATCTGCGCGGTGGATGATTTGCCCGACGCCGCGGGTCCATCGATGGCAATGACACGAGTGCGCGGACTCACGCCGTGACTCGCTGTAAGTCGTTCCAGAACCCGGGGTAGGAGACCGCAACGCACCCGGGATTACCGACCTTGATTCGGTTCCCTGACACGGCGGAGAGAACCCCGAACGCCATCGCGATACGATGATCTCCGCGGGGATCGATCACGCCCTCGAGCTTTCGCCTGCGGCCGATGACCCTGAGTCCATCCGGCAGCTCCTCCACTTCCGCTCCGACAGCGCGGAGGTTGTGGACCACCGTCGCGATCCGGTCGCTTTCCTTTACACGAAGCTCCTCGGCGCCCGTAATCTCGAGATCGATGCCCGCGGCAGCGGCGGTGCAGGCGAGCATTGGAAGCTCGTCGATGAGCGAAGGCACTTCGTCGGCGCCGACGCTCACGCTCTCCAGCTGCGATGGCGCCACGCGCAGATTTCCGATTGCTTCACCACCCGTCTCGCTCGCATCCAGCTGGTCAATTCGCGCGCCCATCCTTTTCATCACCTCGATGAAGCCCGTCCGCGTGGGGTTGAGGAGGACATCGGTCAGGAGAAGACTGCCGCCAGAAGCCAGGGCTGCCATCGCGACGAAGAACGCCGCCGACGACGGGTCACCGGGCACGGTTATCTCGATCGCTGCAAGGTATTTCGCCGGCCGCAGACAGACCTGATTTCCGTCGTTCTCGATGTCCACCCCCATCGCTCGCAGCATCCGCTCGGTGTGGTCGCGCGAGGGAGATTTTTCGGTTACGCGGACTTCTACCCCCGCGACGAGTCCGGCGAGAACTATTGCACTCTTCACCTGCGCGCTCGCGGCGCGGGTATTCCAGTCGATGCCTCTCAGATCGGTGCCGTGGATCGTCATCGGGAGGCCCTCGCCCCCTGCGAACTCGAATCGCGCGCCCATCGAGCTGAGTGGCTCGGCGATGCGCTTCATGGGGCGGCGGCTTAGACTCGCGTCTCCCTCGAAACGGGACGTGAACGGATGCGCGGCTGCAACTCCCGACATCAGGCGAGTGGTCGTCCCGCTATTGCCGCAATCCAGCGGCTGTTGCGACTGCCTGAGGCCGCGCAGTCCAACGCCTTCGACGCGCATATCGCTGGCGATGTCTCCGATCGGAGCACCAAGAGCGCGAAGCACTCCGGCCGTCGAGCGAACATCCTCGGAGTCCAGAATGCCACGGACTTGCGACCGGCCGCTCGCCAGAGCGCCGAGGATGAGGGCGCGGTGGGAGATCGATTTGTCGCCGGGCACTCTGACGGTGCCCGTCACCTTCAGCGCAGCCACGACTCGAGCGCCGTGGCGGCGTCGGTTTTTTCGTCGCGGTATTTCACGATCACCGGGGTCTGCAGCGAGATGCCCTGGCTCTGCGCCCAGTCGGCTTTTACCGCTCGTGCGCCCGGGACTACCACCGCGCCTTCGGGGATCACGAGTGGCTTGTCCTCGGTGGCGCGGTGCACGGTCTCGCGGGGCAGATCGAAGACCGGGGTGCCGCGTGTCAGCACGACCCCGGCGCCGATGACGGCGCCTTTGCGCACCACGGTGCCTTCGTAAATCCCGCAGTTGCCACCGACCACAACGTCGTCCTCGACCACCACCGGCGACGCGTTCACTGGCTCCAGCACTCCGCCCAGCTGCGCGGCAGCGCTCAGATGCACGCGCTCGCCGACCTGCGCGCACGATCCGACCAGCGCGTGCGAATCTATCATCGAACCGGTCTCAACACGCGCGCCGACGTTGATGTACATCGGCGGCATGCAAACCACACCGCGCGCGACGTAGGCGCCGCGACGGATGCTCGATCCACCCGGCACGACCCGCACGCCGTCGGCGAGAGTCAGCTGCCGTGGCGGATACGTGTCCTTGTCGAAGAACGAGAGCGTGACGCGGTCGCCCCTCCCCGATTCCATCGACATGTCAACGATCTCGCCGACGCGGAAGCCGAGCAGGATCCCACGCTTCACCCACGCCACCGCGTTCCATTCTCCCGACACCGGATCCTTTGCGGCGGCGCGAACCTCTCCGGCCTCGAGCGCGTCAAGCAGACGTCGCACGATTCCCCGCACTTCCTCGGGCAACGCGCCGGCTGGCGTCGTGGCAGAAAGACTTTCGATGCTTCGCTTGATTTCGGCGATGCCGGTTGCGCTCACGCAGCCAGCGCTCCGACCGACACCAGCGCAGCGCGCACCGTCGGCTCGAACTTCTGCGCCAGAGGAACGAGCGGCAGGCGCAGCGAGTTCGCCATGCGACCCATCATTGCCAACGCCGCCTTGACCGGAATCGGATTGGACTCGACGAAAGCAGCGATCGTTAGCTCCCCCAACCTGTGGTTCACCTCGCGCGCGCCGGCAAAATCTCCCTTTGCGCACAGCTCGGTGAGCTGGGCGACGACAGCGGGCGCGACGTTGGATGTGACCGACACGACTCCATCGCCTCCATCCGCCATTATGTGGAGAGTCATTGGATCGTCGCCAGACAAAACCGAGAAGCTGGCCGGTCGATGCCGGATGATCTCCCCGATCTGCGCCAGGTTTCCCGAAGCTTCTTTGACCGCCACGATGTTCGGATGCTCCGCGAGCTCCAGGGTCGTCGCCGCCTCGATGTTGCTCGCCGTACGCCCCGGCACGTTGTAAACGACGATTGGTATCCTGACTGCGTCGGCGATGGCGCGGAAATGGGCGACGATCCCGCGCTGGGGCGGCTTGTTGTACATCGGCGAGGCGTGCAGGAGGTGCGTCGCACCCATCGCCTCGACCTCCCGCGAAAGCGCGATCGCTTTCTTCGTATCGTTGGAAGCGGCGCCGGCGACGACCGGAACGCGGCCGGCTGTCTGCTCCACGGTGATCTCGACGACCCGACAGTGCTCGGCGATGCTCATCGTCGCTGCTTCGCCCGTCGATCCGCACGGCACGACGAAGTGCACTCCACTTGCGATCTGCCAATCCACGAACGCGCGCAGCGAGCGCTCGTCGATCTCGCCCTGCGGCGTAAACGGTGTAACCAGCGCGGTTCCGCATCCGGCGAGACGCTCTCTGTTCATTCTGTAAATGTATGCGGCGCCGGCGGAGAGGGCGAAGCTATTTGCGCTGCGGAAGCTCGAGCACGTCGCGCATTGTGAAAACGCCCTTCCGCCCCACCAGCCAGTCGGCGGCCTTCAGCGCGCCCTCGGCGAACACCCGGCGGTCGCGCGCGAGGTGGGTCAGCGATATCTGCTCGAAAAGGCCGTCGAAGAGCAGCTCGTGGGTGCCCGGCACCGCGCCCGCCCGCACGCTCGTGATCGGAATCGGCCGGTCCAGTGCATCGCTCGCGGCCTTGCCGATCGCGAGTGCTGTTCCCGACGGCGCGTCCTTCTTCTGAGTGTGGTGCGTCTCGACGATGTGCGCGTCGAAGTCGTCGAGGGTTCGCATCAACGTGCCCGCATACCTCGCCAGCTCGATCATCACGTTGACTCCGAGCGAGAAGTTCGGAGACCAGAGCATCGCCGAGCCCGATTGCGATGCAACGCGCGTCACATCGGCAAGCGACTCGTACCAGCCCGTCGTGCCGACCACTACCGGGATGCCGGCGCGCAGCGTGCTGGTGATGTTGGCGACCGCGGCATCGGGTTGACTGAACTCGACCGCGACCTCGGGATTCCCCAGCGCAGCGGCGGTGATTCCCGATCCCCGCGCGCTCTCTCGCTCGCCGATGAGCGCGGTGACCTTCCAGCCTTTCTCGATAGCCAGCGACCGGATCGCCTGACCCATTTTGCCATCGCCGATGATTGCCAGGCGCCGCGCGGTCATCGTCCGCCTCCACTGAAGAAGGCCTGGTGAAGTCGCTCCATCGCCACGTTCAGCTGATCGCCATCGACGATCACCGTCAGATTTATGCCGGTCGCGCTGAGAGACATCATGTGAATCTTGATCCCGTCGAGCGCTCCAATTGCCTTCCCCATCGCAGCGCTGTCGTCACTGATCGCCGCGCCGACGACGGCAACGATTGCACGGTCGCGCTCAACCGATACATCGCCGAGCTGCGAGAGCTCGACGACGAGCGACTCGAGCCCGGACGGATCATCCACAGTCACCGAAACCGAGATTTCCGACGTCGCGACGACATCGACCGAGATGCCGTTTCTCTCGAAGATCTCGAAAACGCGGCGCAGGAATCCCCGCGCGAACAGCATTTTTGCCGCTGCGACCTTGACGAGCGTAATTCCCGATTTCCCCGCGATCGCACTGACTGCGCGACGCGGCGCGTCGAAGGTAATGCGGGTCCCTGTGCCGTTCGGATTCCGCGAATTGTAGATGAAGACCGGAATTCCGAGGCGCACCGCCGGTGCAATGGTGTTCGGGTGAAGCACCTTCGCGCCGAACGACGCCAGCTCCGACGCTTCGTCGAATCGGATCTGCGAGATGAGCCTCGAGCCTTTGACGACGCGGGGATCGGCGGTCAGCATTCCATCGACATCGGTCCAGATCTCGATCGCGTCGGCGTGGAGCGCCGCGCCCAGCAGCGAAGCGCTGTAATCCGAGCCGCCGCGCCCGAGGGTGGTCGTTATCCCGCGCGCCGTTCGGCCGATGAATCCGCCCATAACGGGGACTTTACCTTCACCAAGCAGCGGCTGCACGATTTCGCGCGCCCGCTCGGCGATGGCGTCGACCTGCGGCTCGGCGCTCATGAATGTGTCATCGGTGACGAAGACATCGCGCGCATCGATGTGCTCCGCCGGAATCCCGCGCAGCGCAAAGAACGCGGCAACGAGGTGAGACGAGAGCTGCTCTCCGAATGCCGCGATTGCGTCGAAGCTGCGCGGCGTCGCGTGACCGAGCACCGACAACGCCTCGGCCAGGCTCGCGAGCTCGTCGAAGGTCGCGCTCATCTCTCCCGCGACCTCCGCCGCCTCCGCCGAAGTGCCGAGCAGCTTCTCACACTGCTGAAAGTGACGGTCGCGCAGTGACTCGACGCCGCGCAACGCGCCGATCAGGTGTCCCTTCGCCGACTGCTCCCCGATGGCGAGGAGCGAGTTGGTTGCTCCGCCAAGCGCCGAGACGACCACAGCCGGCTGTCTGTCCAGACGCCCTTTGACGATCGCGGCCGCGCGCTCGATCGCCTCGGCGTCTCCGACAGAGGTGCCGCCGAACTTGACGACGATCACACGGAGTCGAAAGCGCCGGTGCTCGCGAGCAGCTCGGCGTTCAGCACCGACCCGCCCGCGGCGCCGCGCACGGTGTTGTGGCCGAGCGCTACCATGCGCAGATCGAGAATTGCATCACGACGGACTCGACCGACGGTCACGGTCATTCCATTCCCGGCGTTCACATCGCGCTTGGCCTGGGGCCGATCGGGTGCGTCGGTAACGACGATCGGCTGCGGTGGTCGGGTCGGCAGGCCCCTGGTGGCGCTGTAGCCTTGCCACCCGCGCATCGTCTCGATCGCGGCTTCCGGCGTGGGAACATCGTCAAAGCCGATGGTCATGCAGATGGTGTGGCCGTGTTCGACGGGGACCCGATTGGTGTGTGCGCTGACTTTGAAGCCGGCGCTCGCGATTTCACCATCCTCGTACCGCCCGAGGAGCTTGAGCATCTCGCGCTCGAGCTTGGGCTCTTCGTCGGCGATGTACGGGATGACGTTGCCGAGAATGTCGAGCGAAGGCACACCCGGATACCCGGCGCCCGAGACCGCCTGCATCGTCGATAGAAAGAGCTGCTTGATGCCAAACTTCTGGTGCAGCGGCGCGAGCGCGACCGCGGCGACCGTCGCCGAGCAGTTGGCGTTGGTGACGATTGCACCGTCCCACCCGCGCCGTTGCCGCTGACAGTCAATGAGGCCGAGATGATCGCCGTTAACCTCGGGAATGACGAGCGGAACGTCCGGCTCCATGCGGTAGTTCTTGGCGTTGCTCAGCACGAATCTTCCCGCCTTCGCGAACGCCATCTCCACCTCGCCCGCGGCGGTAGCATCGAGCGCCGAGAAGACGATCGGTGCTTTCACGACGCCCGGATCGCACGCGATGACCCGCATCGATTGCACCCGCGGCGGTGGCGGGTTGCCCTCGAGCCATCGCGTGATCTCGCCGTACTTGTGACCGGCCGAGCGTTCGGAAGCAGCGAGCTCGGCGATCTCGAACCACGGGTGGTCGGAGAGCAGGCGCACGAACATCTGCCCGACAGCGCCCGTCGCGCCGAGTACCGCGACCGGCCATTTCGTCTTGCGTTTTCCGGGAATTTGCAATGGCGTCATCGTGCGAGCAGGGTTTGGGCGAGCTTCTCGTAGGTATCGACGCTGGCTCTCAGCTCCTCGACGTCGATGTACTCGTCCGGCGTGTGGGCGACGTGGATCGATCCTGGACCAAACAGCAAAGGCTCTCCCCAGCTCGAAAGCAGTGGGATGTCGGATGTGTAGGCGACGGGGACGGTCTCGAATCCGGGCACCGTCGCAAATCGCTGCGCGGGAATGTGCGAGCCGAACTCGACGTCGGCGTGACCACGAGCCCACTCGAGCACCATCTTCTTTATCGGCTCGACGTCACCGACCAGTCGAAACATTATCTCGGCCTCGGCGTGCGCAGGAATGATGTTGGCCTCGGTGCCGCCTTTGATCGTCCCGATGTTGACCGTGGTGTCGCCGAGCACGTCGTCGGAGGGGAGTGGCAGTTTTCGGAGCGTCGGAAGCAGATCGAGCATTGGCTCGATGGCGGAGCGGCCCAGCTGCGGGTATGCCGAGTGGGCTTCGCGACCGCGAGTGCGAATCGTAGCCCGCAGCGATCCCTTCGCTCCGCTTGCCAGCTTGCTCTCAGTCGGCTCGCCGTTGATGAGAAAGCGGCTGGTACTGCGAAGGTTGTTTGCGGCGCGCGCGCCATCGGAGCCTTTCTCCTCGCCGACGACAAAAAGCAGGTCGACGCGCTTCTCACCGTCGCCCACCAGCCGGTTGGCCGCGACGAGCATCGCAGCGGCGATGCCCTTGGCGTCCGCGGCACCGCGCCCCAACAGTCTGCGGCCCTCGAGTCGCGGCGGGACGAAGGGAGGAACGGTATCGAGGTGGGTCGAAAACGCCACACCACCGCCTCCGCCGGAGCGCGATGCCCAGACGTTGGATCGACCGCGGGTCACCTCCTGAAGCGTGACGTTCCATCCGCGCGCGACGAGCCAGCGCGATACGAAATCCACGACGCTTCCTTCTGAACCCGTCGTCGATTGAATCGCCAGTAATTCAGCGGCCAGCGAGACGACATCAGTCATGCGCAGAAGTTAGCGTCACGTGCGCGACGGTGTCAGTGAGTCCGGACGACCGTCGAAAGGATGCAATCGTCAGGTTGTCGCGCTGACCCGCGTGAACGCCGATTGACGGGCGACACCGTCGACGCCCTGAACGCGCTCGACGAACATGTGCTGCAGAAGGCGGTTCGCTTCCCTCACGTACGCATCGTGGTGGCGCTCACCGATGTCGCCGATCTCCTGGAGCGTGCGATTGCCCATCATTTTGCCGGCTTCGCGGAAGGTCTTGAAGCTGTCCTCCGACTGGCGAGCCATCACCAGATCGCCGATGAGACGCTCGTAGTCGCTGTCCCGCGCAGCATCGGCGAGATCCCGGGCGACTCCGACTGCGGCACCCACCACGCGGTTCCCGAGGCCGCCAGCTCCGAGCAGCTGCGACTGGAATTCCTCCAGCATCCGCTGGTGCTCCTGCATGTGCGGAATGTGGCGCGAGCAGAGGTCGCTCAGGCGCGGATCGTCTGCCTGGGCTTCGTGGTCGATGAGAGAGCGAAGAAACGTTCCGTGCTGCACGACGGCGTTGTGGACCTGAGTTCTTAGGAAAGCGCTGCCGTGATCCATGCTGGTCTCCGATTGCTGGTGAAACAGACACTATGCCTCGGGAAGAACGCCGTATCTCGACGCGCGCGTCCCCCTTCGCACAGAAGCGAAACTTGTGCCCGAAAAAGCTTGCGTCAGGCGTAGTAAACGGGTACTTTTAGTGACCCGAATACGAGCCGAAGCGTCGGAGCGTAAGTGGCGGTACGAGAGGAGTTTACATTGCCACCCATAAGGAGGAGCCTCAACAGTAGGAGAAAGGGGAAAAAAGAGGTGAAGCGGAAGGTCCGTATCCAGCCGATGGAACCGACTCGATTGTGCGGCAAAGACACGTCGGTTACTCAGCTCTACCATGTTGAGGAAACCCTCGACCACGGCCGGATCCACCACCTCGTTTTTTTCGACAAGCACGGCTGGTATTGCGAGCACGGCAAACAGTGCAGTGCGGTTGGAGACGTGCAGAAATTCACCAGAAACAAACTTTAGCGACTAACAACGGATGGATGAGAGCATGATCGCAAGACAGGATGCCTACATTGAGAAGACTGACGTCTGGGCAAAGCTTTCCGCCCCCCTTCCCGCTGGTGTGATCTCCTGGCGACAAGACGGCAAAGTGACGGCGCGCGACGGAAAATATTTCGCGAGGTTCGTCGCCTACATCGAAGCGAACACGGTGCGTGAGAGACTGGACAACCTCGTCCCTGGCGAGTGGGACCTCACGCTGGAGCTATTGCCCGTCATCTCCGGCGAAGACGGAGACGGGTCGCAGTATTCGTTCAAGGCGCGGTTGCAGATCCTCGGCGTGATCCGCGAGGACGTCGGTACCGGCAAGGACTACAAGCAGGCTTCGACCGACGCGTTCAAGAGAGCCGCGGTGCGATTTGGAATCGCCAACGAGCTCTACGCCTACGAGCAGAACTGGGTCGAGATGGACGGCGACGGCAAATACGCCAAACCGGTCGAGGACCCGCAGGCGGCCTACACCCGGCGATACGGCAAGCCGGGTCTGGTGGCCCCGCCGGCGACGGCGAATGGGGTCGCGGCCCCGGTGCCGGCGTCGATGCTGACCGACACCGAAATGGTGAGCTGCCCCAAGTGCGGCGGCCGGATGTGGGATAACCGTCTTACCAAGCGGAATCCGCGCGCACCGGACTACAAGTGCCAGAACCGCTCGTGCGACGGCGTGATCTGGCCGGCCAAAGCCGCCGCCAGCGCGGCGAACCCGGACGCCAAGGACGAACATAGGCTGGCATCGAGCTCGGCGCTGGTAGGCACAACCGAAGAGGAGCTACCCTTCTAATACTGACGTTGCCAACCGCAAGCTTTCGAAGGCGGGCAGAAATGCCCGCCTTTTTTTCGGTGCGCCCCTTCACTTCCCCGATTGCTTTTTTGGAATGAGAAGCCGGGCGGCGAGCGGATCTACCGCCACTGAGATCCGGGACGACGGGAGCAGCTCGCCATCCGCCTGAGCGGGCATCGCCGGAGAAGTCTCGATCAGGAAATCGCGGCCGGATTTGTAGAACAGGCAGGGATCGGCTCTGAAATCCTTCCGCACCATTCGCCAGAGGATCCTCACCGAATCCCAGAATGTGTTGGGAGAGAAGACGCAGGCGTTGAGCAGACCATCGTCGTGGACGATTCCGTGGCCGAAGGAGACCAGATCGTTGAGAACGGCGCCGAAGTTCGCAACCAGCACGGCCGAGGCTGTGCGCTCGTAGAGGGCGCCGTCCACGGTGAGACGCAGAGAGAACTTCTTGTTCCGTATCACCGCTTTATAGCCACCGATGACGTACGCCATGAAGCCGAACCGTTTCTTGAGGCGCGCCGGTGCCTCGGCGATCATCGTAGCATCCAGGCCCACTCCGACGCCGATCGCGAAGCGGCGCCCATCGCCCAGCCGCCCAAGGTCGAGAGTTGCCTGATCCCCATCGAGCAGCAGCGGCACGGCGCGCCGCGGATTGAGCGGAATGCCGAGGGTCCGGGCGACGACATTGCCCGTGCCACCGGCCAGCACGCCGACTGGCGGGCCGCGATGCGCGAGCTCACCGAGCACCTCCATCACGGTTCCGTCACCGCCGAGCGTGAACACAGCATCGTACTTCTGAGCGTGCTCGGCGGTGAGGGTCGCGGCGTGCCCGGGCGCCGCGGTAAGCATGACGTCGCAAGCTACTCCCGCGTTCGAGAAGGCATCGATCGCCTTTTGCCGGATGCGTGCGCCGCGCCGCGATGCCGGATTCACGACCAGCATCACCCGGGTGATGGCGTTCGGCCGGACGGGGGGTGCCTGGTCAGGCATTCGTTGATTTGATGCGCGGGGCCGGATTCGAAGTAACTGCAACTGAACGGGTGCGAGGTGTGAGAGAAGCATAGTGGCGAGTCGCCAGTTCACAACGTCGGGACGTCACCGTCGCGGCCGGGGGACAATCAAGGCACGCCGCGAATGTGTCCACTGCTTAGGGAATTGCGCAGGTGATGAAATCGACCGCGGGCGCCGGCCTCACGTGAAAGTCGGCGCGGCAGTGAACTGCAAGCTTTCAGCTGTGCCACTGAAGACTCGCACCCGTTCCGTTGCGGGCCCTGTACGCGCGGTACGGGGGTTGGCGAAGCGCTCCCTGGATGTGAGATGCGCTACGCCGGCTGGCGAAGCGCTCCCTAGATGTGAGATGCTCGGGGCGGGGATCGAACCCGCATGGGATCTTATCCCAAGGGATTTTAAGTCCCTCGCGTCTACCGGTTTCGCCACCCGAGCGGAGAAGAAAGGACCGACTGAGCCATGGCGCGGCGCATGACAAAGCTACGGGCGTAAAACGGCTCCAACAAGCGCGTTGGGGCCCCTCGCGCGGCGACGAATTTCAGTTGACAAAACCTTTGACGGAATGATAACGTCTCCCCCGCCAGCGACCGTCGTAACTCAGACGATCGCCTTCCAGCTTTCAACATCGTGCGGAGAATCTATGCGCCGTCTTTTGGTCCGCGTTTCCACCGTAGCACTGGCTTTCATCGCGACTTTTGCCACACCCGGCAACGCTCAGCGCGTGCTCGGTGTCGGCGACGACGCCCTGGTGCTCCCGCGCGGAGTCTTTCGCATGCGCATCGTCGGTCAGTGGACCTGGTTCAACGAACGCTACGGAATGGACACGCCCGGCCGGCCCGACGGCGCGCTCGAGCCTTTGGGAATCGATTTCACCCTCGATACGATCGGCGTGAAGCAGTTCCCGAACCTCGCCAGCCTCCAGGCTGGCCTCCAGAGCCTAACCGGCAATCCGACCTGGTACGCGACGCTCGGCAACACCGTGGTGAATCTCCGCGATCACGTAACCGCCATTCCGATTGTGCTCGAGGCAGGACTGACCAAGAAGTTCTCCGTCGGCGTGCAGATCCCCTACGTCAAGACTCAATCGTCTGCCTTTTTCAGCGTCAACACTGCCGGTACCAACGGCAACCTTGGATTCAATCCCGCGCTCGCGGTGCAGGGGGCGGCGGCGCAGAATGCTGCGCTGCTCGCGCAGTTCACGACCGCAGCCAACACCCTCGAGGGGTCGCTGGCGGCGTGCCAGGCGAATCCCGCGGCATCGCCATCGTGTCCCGCTCTCCTCGCCAATCAGGCGAGTGCCCAATCCTTGATCGCGAACTCCCGCGCATTTGCGGGCGGCGTCAACCAGATCTACTCGACCTCGCCGTTCGTACCGATCGCCGGCACCGACGCGCAGCTGGCAATCGAAGCCCGGGTCGCCGCATTCCGCGCGCTTTACAATCAGTTCGGCATCACGAGCATCGACCCGACCACCACCGGCCCCTTCGCCGCGCAGACGCGGCTGAGCCTTCGCGATGCGCAGCGGATCCTGAGTGACCCGTTGTTCGGCATTGCCGCCGCGCCGCTCGAGTCTGTCGGACGGTCGCACGTTGGCGACATCGATGTCGGCGGCAAGTTCTCTCTGTTCGACACCTTCGGCGGCAACACCGAAGCGCGGATGTCACCGCACGGCTTCAATCTTCGCACCGCCATCGGCGGGGTCTTCCGCATCCCGAGCGGCGAGATCGAATCAGCGGACAATTTCATCGACATTGGCACCGGTCGCGGCGCCAAGGCGATCGAAGGCAGATGGTTCACAGACATCCTGCTCGGCAGCCGGTTCTGGGAATCGTTCGTGCTGCGCTACAACAAGCCGTTCGCGGACCAGCAGACGATGCGCATCACCGATCTGCCGAACGAGGAGCTGGCGCCGCTCTATCGTCGCCAGACTGTCGACCGCAAGCTCGGCAGCGCATTCGAGTTCGAGACTGCGCCGCGCATTGTGGTGAACGATTTCTTCGCGGTGTCCGGGTGGTACATGTACCGCAACAAGCAGGAAGACCACTACACCGGCACCTTCACGATTCCGGCGGCGACCACCGGTTTTGCCGACCTCACCCTCGACGCCTCCACCCTCGATCAGGAGACGGCGCAGACAGAGCACCGCTTCGGCGGCGGCATCTCGTTCTCGAACCTGTACTCGTTCGAGCAGGGCAAGGCGAAGATCCCGTTCGAGGTGACCTACCTGCATTGGCAGACCACCAAGGGCGCCGGCGGCAATCAGCCGAAGTTCTTCACCGACCAGATCCAGCTTCGACTTTACGCTCGGATATTCGGGGGGAAGTAACTCGGCGGACGGATCGCGCCGCTTCGGCGGACACCCCTAGTCAAAAAGGCGGCAGGTGGGAGACGTGGCCAGAGGCACAGGTATCAGTTTATCCTGCGCGTCTAACCCTGCGTGACGCAGCTAGAAGGCGAGCATGACAACTTTTGCCCGAGCATCTCTGCGCATCTCTCCCACCTGCCGCCTTTTTGACTAGGGGTGCCAGTCGACAGCGGTCAGGTCCCAGAATCCGGGTTAAGCAGTCGCGCTCTCGAGCAACTCCCTGGCGTGCGCGCGGCTGACCTTGCTCTCCGGATCCCCGCCCAGCATCCGCGCGATTTCGTTGACCCGAGTCACACCATCGAGGACGGTGATGTCGGCGGTGGTCACGCCGCCCTTGGCACCTTTTGCCACGACGATGTGATGGTGCGCGCGAGCGGCGATCTGCGGGAGGTGTGAGATCGCGAATACCTGATGCTCCTTCGCGACGCGGCGCAGGGTGTCGCCAACCTGTAGCCCGACCCGTCCCCCGATTCCGGCATCCACTTCGTCGAAGATCAGGGTCGGCACCCGATCGACGCGCGCCAAAATGGTCTTGAGGGCCAACATGACTCGGGACAGCTCTCCACCCGACGCCACCCGTGCCAGCGGGCGGTCTTCGTGACCCACGTTGAGCGCCACTCGAAATTCGACATCTTCGGCGCCGTCGGAGGTCGGCTCATCCCGCGAGGTGAGTGAAACGGTGAATCGGCCGTCGGGCATTCCCAGCGACGGCAGCAGAGCGTCAACAGCTTTCGCCAGCTTCTTCGCCGCGGAGAGCCGCAACTCGGTCAGCCTCTCGGCCTCACCGCCGAGACGCCGGCGCGCCTCGGCCTCGCGCGCGGTGAGATTGGCGATATCCAACCCGGCGGTGTCGACGAGATCCAGCTCCGCACGCGACGACTTTCCGGTCTCGATCACGGCATCCAGCGTCGGCCCGTACTTCTTGAGCAGACCGAACAGCCGGTCGCGACGCTGACGGACCTCCTCCAGGCGGGCGGGATCCAGATCCACCGAGCCCGCGTAATCCTCGACGCTTCGGGCGAGCTCCTGCAGTGCGTAGAAGGCCGTGTCGAACAGCTCCTGCATCCTCGCCGCGGATGAATCGATTCTCTCGATCGACGTCAGCGGACGCTGCGCTGCCCCCAGCTGGGACAGCACGCTGCCTTCCTCTCCCGACAGCAGCTCGCCGAGAGTGGTCGCCAGCGTGCGGAGCTCGTCGGCGTTCTCGAGAACCCGCGCTTCATCCTCGAGCCGTGCATCTTCGCCCGCCGTGAGACGCGCATCCTCGATCTCTTTGGCGACGTGGCGGAGATAGTCGGCGCGCTTCTCGGCGTCGGCGCGCCGCTGGTTGAGCGTTGCAATCTCACGTCGGATGCCCGTCAGCTCGGTGTGAGTCGAGCGCACCAGCGCCGCCTGAGCCTCCGCGCCTCCGAATGCGTCGAGAATCCGCCGCTGCGACTCCGGATCGAGGAGCGTCTGCGCGTCATGCTGGCCGTGGAGGTTGACGAGCTGCCGTCCGATTTCGGCGAGCACCGTCGCGGTTACGGTCGCGCCGTTGATCCACGCGCGTCCGCGGCCGTTGGTCGAGATCTCGCGCTTCAGCACGAGAGTGTCATCCTCGACTTCGATGCCGCGCTCGTCGGCGAGCGCCGCGATCCCTTTCACGCGCGACACATCGAAGACTCCTTCGACAGTCGCCTTCTCGGCACCGGTGCGAATCAGATCAGCGCTCGCCCGCTCGCCGAGCAGCAGGCCGAGCGCGCCGACAATTATCGACTTGCCGGCGCCCGTCTCGCCCGAAAGCACGTTGAACCCTTCGGCAAGCGGAAGGTTGACCTGCTCGATGATCGCGAAGTTTCGGATCCGCAGCTCTGTAAGCATCACTGACCGCTAGTCGTCGTCGGGGAGGCCGCCCCAGCCAAGCTTCACTCGCATGCGCTCGAAGAACGTCGCACCCGGGAAGCGGACGATGCGCACCGGATTGTCTGCCTTGCTCACCTTGAGCTTCTCGCCCTTCACGAAACTCGTACCGACCTGCCCGTCGACCGTAACCAGAAGTTCGGTGGGAGTCTCGTTTGCTTCCACCGTCACCTCGGCGTCGGCCGGTATCACCAGCGATCTGATCGCGAGGGTGTGCGGCGAGATCGGCGTCATGATGATCGATTCGACCGTGGGGACAACAACCGGTCCGCCAGCAGAGAGACTGTAGGCAGTCGATCCCGTCGGCGTGGAGATGACCACCCCGTCCGCGGCGTAGGTGCCAATGCTCTCGCCGTCCACAAAGACGTTCAGCCTGACGACTCTCGCGAATCCGCCCTTGTGGAGCACGAAGTCGTTGAGCGCGCGCCATTGTTTGCGGGTCGCGCCTTCGGAGTCGATCGCGCGCGCACTGAGCGCCATGCGCGGTTGCGCAACGTAATCGCCGCTTGCGAGGTTCTTGAGCGCCGGCTCGAAGTCCTCGCTCTGACAGCTGGTCAGAAAACCGAGTCGCCCGAGATTGACACCCAGTATCGGGATGTTCCGGCCGTCGATCAGCCGCGCACCGCGCAGCAGCGTTCCATCCCCGCCAAGCGTTACGAGCGCGTCTAACTGGCCTGGATCCTCGAGGCGCGCGCCCTTGCCGGCCACTTCGTGCAGCCCTTGCTCGAGCAGTGGCTCGATATTGAGTGCCGGTGCAACGCTGAACAGGGTGCGGAGGATGTCTGAAAGCTCCTCATATCCCTGGTGGCCGATGACGCCAAGACGCATCAAACGGCGCGGAGATGGGCGCCCCGCGAGCTCTCCAGACTGAACGCCTCGCTCGCGCGTCGGGCGATGCCGGGGGCGTCGAGCCCGAGCAATGCCAGCTGCTTCGCTCGCGGCGCCTGATCCACGAAGTCGTCGAGCACACCATGCGCGACGACCTTCGCCGCCGGCTGCATCTCGCCGATGACGCGGGACATGAAAGATCCGAAGCCGTTGACCACCGTGCCTTCCTCGACCACCAGGATGTTGTGATGGTCGCGGACGATGTCAGCGAGGATGTTCGCATCATACGGCTTGAGATAGCGGCAGTTTACGACCGTCGCGCTGATGCCGCTCTCGTTCAGAATCTCGGCTGCTCCAAGTGAGGGTAGCACCATCGTTCCGACGGCGAGGATAGCCACCGCGCTCGGGGCATCGTGCGAGCCGGTCCCGCGCCGCAGAATCTCCCACGTCCCGTGCGGGATAGCATCGATTTCCCCGGTGGCTGGAACGACGTCCGGCGTCGCATCGCGCGGATAGCGAAGGCAGAACGGGCCGCTATCGTGCTCAATGCCGCTGCGCAGCAACCCGACCATCTCGCGACCGTTCTTTGGCGCGGTGACGACCATCCCCGGCACCGCCAGCATGTAGGCGATGTCGTAAAGCCCCATATGGGTCGGTCCGTCTTCACCCACGACCCCTGCCCTATCCATCGCGAAGACCACCGGAAGATGCTGAATGGCCACGTCGTGAATGACGTTGTCGTAGGCCCGCTGCAGGAACGTCGAGTAGATCGCGCATACCGGACGAATGCCTTCAGTCGCCAGACCTGCGGCAAAAGTCACGGCGTGGCCCTCGGCGATCCCGACATCGAAGAATCGCTGTGGATACGCCTTCGCGAAGGCCCCCGTTCCGGTGCCGCTCGGCATTGCTCCGGTGATCGCGACGACCCGCGGATTCTCGCGCGCGATGTCGACAAGCGCCTGGCCGAACGCGGCGGTATAGGCGGAGTTGGCGGAAGAGACCTTGCGCTGCTTCCCAGTCGCCGGATCGTGGCCGGGCGGCAATGCGTGCCATTTCTCGACGTGCTCGCCGGCGGGAAAGCCTTTGCCCTTCTGAGTTATGCAGTGAATCAGGCGCGGACCAGACATCTCCCGTACCGCCACCATGGTATCCATCAACGCATCGATGTCGTGTCCGTCGATCGGTCCGAAGTAGCGGAAGCCGAGCTCCTCGAACAGGACTCCGGGAGTGAGGAAAGACTTCATGCTCTCCTCCCACTTGCGCACCAGTGTCCCCACCGCCGACAGCGGGCCCGGCGCGGCATCGACAACACTTCCGATCGCCGAGCGCACGCGATTGTAGAGCGGATTGCGCTGGATCGAGGTCAGGTACTTGGACATCGCCCCCACGTTCGGCGCGATCGACATCTCGTTGTCGTTCAGGACGACGATGAAATCCGTGTCGGACGCGCCGGCGTTATTCAATCCCTCGTACGCGAGACCACATGTGAGCGCGCCGTCACCGAGGACAGAGACGACCTTGAACGAATCCCCGTTGAGGTCGCGCGCGACAGCCATGCCGTACCCCGCCGAAATCGCGGTGCCGGCGTGGCCCGCGCCGAATGCGTCGTACTCACTCTCGGTGCGCTTCAGGAAACCCGACAGCCCACCTTCCTGGCGCAGCGTTTCCATGCGATCGGCGCGGCCCGTCAGCAGCTTGTGCGGATAGCCCTGGTGCCCGACGTCCCAGATCAACTTGTCGCTCGGCGTGTCGAACGCCGCATGGAGGGCGACCGTCAGCTCGACAACCCCCAGTCCGGCTCCGATGTGGCCACCCGTCCGGGAGCAGATCTCGATGAGTCGCGCGCGCATCTCTTCCGCGACGGCGCGGAGCTCGTCGCGGGTCATGGACTTCAGATCGGCTGGAGTCTGTACTCTGTCGAGAATTGCCATTGGAGCGTGTTTTTCAGGACGTTCGGGTTACCATGAAATTAGCAACTTGTGTCAGCTCCTGCGTCAGCAAGCCATGCTTCTCCAGGCTCTCGAGACCGTCGTCGATCAGCGACGAGGCGCGCTTACGCGCGGCATCCACGCCCAGCAGCGCCGGATAGGTGCTCTTCCCGAGCGCGGCATCGCGTCCGGTCGTTTTTCCCATCACGCTGGTCGTCGCCGTCACGTCGAGAACGTCGTCCATGATTTGAAACGCCAGCCCGATCGTGCGGCCGTAGCTGCCAAATGCCTCGAGCTGATCCTCGGTCGCACCGGCAGCCAGAGCGCCCACGCGCACTGAGGCGTTGATTAAAGCGCCCGTCTTCGCCGAGTGGATCGACTCTCTCTCAGTGAGGGAGAGCGCGATTCCCTCTCCAGTCAGATCGCGAAGCTGTCCTCCGATCATCCCTCCGGCGCCGGCGGCCTCCAGAAGAACATCGAGAATCGAGCCGATAGTCCCGGGCGCCAGATGCAAGGCCTGCGCGCCATGGCGCACGGCGCGCGCCGCAAGCGGGATCATGGCGACGCCGGCGAGAATCGCGACCCGATTGCCGAACACCTTGTGCACAGTCGGTCGCCCACGCCGCACGTCGTCGTCGTCCATACACGGCAAATCGTCGTGCACGAGCGAGTAGGCGTGAATGACTTCCGGCGCGCAGGCAAGCAGGCTCGAATCTCCCGCGCCACCGGCCGCGCGGTACGACAGCTGGACCAGGAGTGGGCGGATTCTCTTCCCCGGGCTCTTCAGCGCGTAACGAATTGCCTCACCGAGCCGCCCGGGAAGGGATGCGACAACATCACTGGCGCAAATCGCGTCGAGCTGCGCTTCGATTTTTTCGCGATCGGCTTCGAATGCATCTGACACTTCTTAGAGATCCATCTCCCGGAGCTGGAACCCGCCGTCCGCTCTTTCGATCAGCATCTGGACGCGCGTCTCCGCCTTGTCGAGCTCCGCCGACGCCTCGCGCAGCAAGTCGATGCCTTCCTCGAACAGCTTGAGCGACGCGTCGAGACCGATCTGCTCGCTCTCCAGAGAGGCCATGATCTCGTCGAGGCGGCGAAGATTCTTTTCGAACGTCATGCTGGGTTCCTCCTGTGCGCGGGCAGCCGAAGCAGGGACCAAGAGAAAATACCAAGTGCCGGCTTGGCCGCGCTTGACTTCGGCTCCCGATAGTTATAACCTTTAATCCGGATGAACGGATTGATGCTTTGACTGCGCCCGCCCTCTTTGGGCAGATGACGGCCCTCGCCGACCCGACGAGGAGCCGGGTCCTGCTCGCGCTCGAACGCAACGAGCTGACGGTCAACGAGCTGCGAGCCATCCTGCAGCTCCCGCAGTCCACCATCAGCAGACATCTCAAGATGCTCGGCGCTGAAGGGTGGGTGGAGGCGCGCGCCGAGGGAACGAGCCGCCATTATCGACTGGCTACAGACAGCCTCGATCCGGCGAGTCGACGACTCTGGCACATCGTGCGCGACGAAGTCCTGCGCACCAGCGCTGCGGAGCACGACGCGCGGCGGACGCAGGCAGTCCTCGCCGAGCGCTCCACGCGCTCGCAGCAGTTCTTCTCGACCTCGGCCGGCCAGTGGGACAAGATGCGCCTCGAGCTCTTTGGTCGCCGCGCCGACATCGCATTGCTCGGCCTGCTAGACGAATCGTGGACCGTCGCGGATCTCGGATGCGGTACCGGCGCGGTCGCGCTGTCGCTCGCGCCCTTCGTCAAGCGCGTCATCGCGGTCGACGAATCCACGGCGATGCTCTCTGCCGCCAGGAAACGTCTTCACGGAATCGGAAACGTCGACATCCGAAATGGGCGGCTCGAAGCTTTGCCCCTTGACGACGGCGAGGTCGATGTTGCCCTGCTCTTCCTGGTGCTGCACTACGTGACAGATCCAGCGAGAGTGATCTCCGAAGCAGCTCGCGCCCTCAAGCCGGGTGGCCGTCTATTGGTGCTGGATATGATGCCGCACGACCGCCAGGACCTCCGACAGACGATGGGCCATCTCTGGCAGGGATTCGACCGGGGAACGCTCGGTGCCTGGATGGAAGCGGCCGGGCTCGACGGCTTTCGTTACAGCGAGCTTCCCGCCGACCCCGAAGCGAAAGGTCCGACTCTTTTTGCGGCGTCCGGCAAGCGAAGCGCTGCGGCGTCCAAAACCGTTTCACGAAAGAAAGCGGATGCGGTTCCGCTCATGAAAACCGCCTAGTGAGAAACAACGCAGACTCTCAATGGAGCGCACAGTGGGCACCATCACCGAACCAATGAACGCATTCACCGCCGCTGCCGAAGCCGGACGCGAGCCGTACAAGGTCAAGGATCTTTCGCTCGCCGAATACGGTCGTAACGAGATTCGTCTCGCCGAGCATGAGATGCCCGGCCTGATGGCGCTGCGCGCCGAGTACAAGGGCAAGCAACCGCTCGCCGGTGCGAAGATCATGGGCTCCCTGCACATGACGGTGCAGACCGCGGTCCTGATCGAGACTCTGACTCAGCTCGGCGCGGACGTGCGTTGGGTCTCCTGCAACATCTTCTCGACCCAGGACCACGCCGCGGCGGCGGTGGTAGTCGGAAAAAACGGCACCATCAATGACCCGCAGGGCACTCCGGTGTTCGCGTGGAAGGGCGAGACGCTCGAGGAGTACTGGTGGTGCACCGACCAGGCGCTCGTCTGGCCGGACGGATCGGGCCCGAATCTGTTGCTCGACGACGGTGGCGACGCCACGCTGCTCGTCCACAAGGGAGTCGAGTTCGAGAAGGCAGGCCGCGTTCCGGAGTTCGACGCCAGCAAGGACTCGGAGGAATACGGTGTCATCCTCAACCTGCTGCGGCGCGAGTTCAGGAAAGATCCGCAGCGCTGGACGCGGATGTCGAAGGATCTGCGCGGCGTCTCGGAGGAGACGACCACCGGCGTGCATCGCCTCTATCAGATGATGGAAGCTGGTACTCTTCTCTTCCCCGCGATCAACGTTAACGACTCGGTCACCAAGTCCAAGTTCGACAATCTGTACGGCTGCCGGCACTCGCTAACCGACGGAATTCTGCGCGCGTCAGACGTGATGCTGGCCGGTAAAGTCGCCGTCGTGTGTGGCTACGGCGACGTCGGCAAGGGCTGCGCGCAGGCGTTGAAGGGTCAGGGCGCTCGCGTCGTGATCACCGAAATCGATCCCATTTGCGCGCTGCAGGCCGCCATGGAAGGCTATCAGGTCACGACGCTCGAGGACGTCGTGAAGACCGGCGACATCTTCGTCACGGCGACCGGCAACAAGAACATCATCACCGCCTCGCACATGGCGCAGATGAAGGACAAGGCGATCGTCGGCAACATCGGCCACTTCGACAACGAGATCGACATGGCCGGGCTGAAGAAGACCAAGGGCGTGAAGCGCATTCAGATCAAGCCCCAGTACGACGAGTATGTGTTTCCCGACGGCCACAGCGTGATGATTCTCGCCGAGGGCCGTCTGCTGAACCTCGGCTGCGCGACCGGTCATCCGAGCTTCGTGATGTCGGCGAGCTTCACCAACCAGGTGATGGCGCAGATCGAGCTGCACACCAACTGCGATGCGTACGAGTGCAGAGTGTACACGCTGCCGAAGAAGCTCGACGAGAAGGTGGCGAGACTGCACCTCGACAAGCTCGGTGTGAAGCTGACGAAACTGACCGAGGATCAGGCCGAGTACCTGTCGGTGCCGGTCGAGGGACCGTACAAGTCGGAGCACTACCGGTACTAGCGTTGGTTTAAGATCACTGAAGACTACCAGCTCGGAGCAGCCAGCCGCTCCGCCGACTGCTATTAGCTGGTAGTCTTCAGTAGCGCCCGATTATGCTCCTGTCGGGCGTCTGGTGCGGGTTGGCCGCGCTTCGCCCCGGTTTACCGGCATTTGGCTTGGGTGCAGCTTGACGTGGGGGAAACCCCGCCGATATTGCCCCGGATGATGCGCCCGAAAACTCTCGCAGTCCGTGGAATGCTGTCTGCCGTCGCAGTTTTTCAGATCTCCTGCGGCGATTCGACGGGACCCGACAATAGTCCGGCGACCATTGACGCAAATTCCTCGACCAGCATTGCCGGGGTTCCTGGCGGGGACGTCTTCGAACTGCCGTCGGTGATTGTCCGAAACCGGAGCGGACAGCCGGTGGTCGGCGCCCGGGTGGTGTTCAGCATCGAAACAGGCGGTGGGGCCGTGAGCGGCGGAAACGCGACCACGGATTCGGCTGGCGTCGCCACCGTAGGCGGCTGGACCCTGGGGCCCATCCTGGGCAGCAACACGATGTCGGCGCGAACCGGCAACCTTCCGCCCATTACCTTCACCGCGGTGAGCAGCGATCCCTGTGGCTTCGCGCAGGTGCACGTGGTGGGCACGACGAATAATGGTCAGCTGACGCAGCAGGATTGCGAGCTCTCCGACGGCACCTTCGCAGATTTCTACGCGGTCAACATTCCCACCGCGGGTACGTATGTCTTCACCCAGGCGGCGCAACACTTCGACACGTTCCTGGCACTGCTGAATGCCGCGGGCGGAGTCCTTGGTCTCAACGACGACGTTGGCGTCGACACCACTCACTCCTCGATCAAGGCGATCCTCCCGGCCGGCAACTTCATCCTTGCCGCAAACTCGTACTGGCCCGGTGCGACCGGCGCCTACACCATCGCGTCCGTTGCGTCGACCGCACACGTAACGGGCTGTGAAGATGCTTTCGTGGTGCGCGGCATCACGACTGCGCAGAGCCTCCAGACCACCGATTGCGCTCTCAACGGCATCTTTGGAGATGAGTACGTGATCGTGCTGGACGCCAACCAGCCCGTGACCGTCTCAATGACATCGCCCGACGTCGATTCGTATCTGGAGATTCACGCCGCGTCTGATCTCACCATCCTCGCCTCGAACGACGATGCGGACGGGACCACGAAGAACGCAACGCTCGTTTTCACGCCGGCGGCAAGGGATTTCTACGTGATCACCGCGCGGACGAATACCGCCGGCGCGACCGGGAATTACTCGCTGGTTATTCAGTAAGCGGAGCTACTTTCTGCCCGTGGAATCGAGCGCGTAGTAGGGAGACCGCACCACCGGCCGGTTCTGGTCGTACGAGCGCCTGGTGAGCAACGCGATGGTGCTGTCACGTCCCAGCCACCGATCCACAGCGGTCGCATCGAGCAGCTTGTAGCGCCGCGCGAGCTCGGCGCGGTACCATTTCGCCGCCAGCAGCGGCACCGTCACGACGGTGACGTCTTTACGCGTCCCCTCGACCTGCTGCAGGTACCAGAGCGGATAAGTGTCGTTGTCGCCGACGGCGAGCAGCACGCCGGACGGCGGAACTTTCGCCAGCATATCGGACTCATCCTGGCGCGCACGCGCCTCGACCGGGTCAGTGCGTCGATCGACCGCGGTCCAGTTGAGAAGCGCCGGCGCGAATGGCAGGATCATCGCCACCACTCCGAGCGGCGCCATCAGACGGCGCGATAGCCGAATCGCGCCAAATCCCGCCCACAATCCCCAGCAGGCGAAGGCCCAGAAAAAGAAATAGTCACGCTCCCGCGCTTCGTGGAGCGCGGTTGCCGGCAGAATTCCGGCGCCGAACGACGGGCCGGCCTTGAGGTTCAGATAGATGACGACGCCCAGCGAGCCGACCAGAAACAGCACCACCATCGCGCGCCAGCTGCGGCGGTCGGCGGCGCGATGCGCGATGCACCCGTACAGAGCGACGAGAGCGTACAAGACCGTTACCGGTGTGCGCCACCAGCTCGGGGGCGCGTCGGGCGTCAGCCCTTTCGCGAACTGCCAGTCGGCGTACTCGAAGACATTCCCGAGCTGCAGATAAAAAGGAGCCTGGCGCGGCCAGAGCGAAGGCACGTCATACTGATGTCTGAGCAGGACGTCCATGAAAGATGCGAAGGTGGACGGATTGCCCTGATTGATTGCCGGATCGCGGTGCGCGCGAATGACCAGGTATAGCACACACGTCATTCCGATGACGGTGACGATGATCCCGTTTCGCAGCAGTCGGGCGAATGAATGCGCTTCGCGCCGGCCGTCGGCGTGGCGCCTCCCGACCGGAACCGCGAAGTACCCATCGCTGGTGGTGAAAACGAGCAGAATCGCGCTTGGCACAACCAGCAGCGCAGTGAGGTGGAGTGTCCACGAGAGCCCTGCCAGGTACGCGGCGAGCAGCGCCCAACGCGCGTCCGAGTTCTGCCCGGCGCGATCGGCCGCCCACAGCACCACCGTACCGAAGAGAAACGCAACCGCGTACACCTCGGTCTCGGTCGCGCCGAGCCAAACCGTGGACATCAATCCGGCGGTGAGCCCGGCAGCAGTGCCTGCAAACCCATCCTCCGTCCACCTGGTGAACAGACTGGTGAGGATGCCGCACGCGAACGCAGTGCTCACGGCCGAGAGCAGGTTGATCGAGCGGGCGAAACCGAAGATGGAAGCGAACGCGAGGCTCCAGACCTTCCCGATCAGAACGTAAAGCGGGGTGCCCGGCGGATGCGGGATGCCGAGCGAGTGCATGGCAGCCAGGAACTCACCGGAATCCCAGAGCGTGACACTCGGGGCGAGGGTGAGCATGTAAACGAACAACAGGAGAACGGCGGTCGTCCAACCCGGCGAAGGAAACCGTCTTATCGGGAGCGCCTCGGTGAGAGTAACGAAGTCAAAACTAATTCAGCGGCTCGTGAGTTGCCCGAGAGAGCGGAGCCAACGAACAGCCGGGAGGGCTTACGTACCCCATCAGTCATGCCTCAGCCGCACTGGTCTTGAAGAAGAAATTCCCGAGGGTAGGACTGATCCCGCTCCTCATTTCTGTCCAGGCAGTCGAGCTTCTCTGGATAATCTTCAGCTACCTCTCGATCGAGCGCGCGGTCATAACTCCCGACGCCGTGCATCTGAGCTTTCTCCCGTACTCGCACTCCATCGCCACTGGACTGCTGCTCGCGGCGCTGGTGTGGGGCATGGGAAAATCGGCGCGCCGCTCGACCGTCGGCGTCGCGATCGCCCTCGGAATCCTGTCCCACATCGCGCTCGACATCATCCATCACGAGCCCGACATCGCGCTTCTTCCACTCTCCTGGGGGCCGCGCTTCGGTCTCAACCTCCAGGGTTATCCGATTCTGGATTTCGTCGTCGAGCTCGCGTTCTGCACCGCGTGCTGGAAATTCTTCGACGGCTCGCGCGAGCTGCTGATCGGGATCGTCGTCTTCAATCTCCTGAACATCCCGCTGATGTTTCCTCCCTCCGGATCGCTGACGCCGCTCATGAATCATCCGAACGTGCTGCCTACGCTGATACTCGTGGAAGTCTTCGCCACCGGATTCCTGATCTGGTGGTTCGGAAAGGACCGCATTTTCCTCGAAGAGCCAGTCACCGCGGTTCGAACAGCGTCAGTCGGAGAGCAGCTCTGACTCGTCCGGCGTAAGCGCCCACGCGGCATCGAGTGCGAGGCGATTGGGTCGCACCCGATGCACTCGAAATACCCGGGCCCCGGCGTAAAAGCCGACGACGTTCACCCCGACAGTCGCCATGTCGCGGTCGTCGTTCGAGATCAGCTGGGGCGCGAGAGTGGTGCCCGCCGACGCGCTGGCGGGATCAGCGGTGTAGCGAATCAGCTCCGCGATCACCCGCTTTCGGGATGCACCGACCAGCACGGGGTAGCCGAGCGCAACGATGCGCGCCAGCTCGACGACGGTCGCCAGCGAGTGGGCCGTTTTTTTGGAGAAGCCGATCCCCGGATCGAGCGCGATACGGGCCGGGTGTATTCCGGCACGCTGTGCGTTCTGGACGTTCTCCTCGAGCTCGGCGATGATCTCGCCGACGGGATCACGACCATACACCGCCTTGTCATAGCTCGCCATCTCGGCGACGGTTCCGCGCGAATGCATCAGCACGACGTTGCAGCCGGCCTCGGCGCACACTCCAGCCATCGCTGGATCGAGCGAGAGCCCGGAAACGTCATTCACGATCTCCGCCCCCTCGGCAAGCGCTGCTTTCGCGACGTCTGCTTTGACTGTGTCGATGGAAATCGTGACCTCGCTCCATCTGGAACGAATCGCGCGAATCGTGGGCAGCACCCGCTTGAGCTCTTCACGCGCGGAGACAGGCTTCGCGCCCGGCCTCGTGGATTCTCCACCGATGTCGATGACGTCGGCTCCCTCCGAAATCATCCGATCTGCCTGGGCGATGGCGGCATCGGTCGAAAAAAAGTTACCCCCGTCGCTGAAGCTGTCGGGGGTAACGTTGAGAATTCCGAAGATGGTAGGCCGCTGGGACTTCGACGGCCAGGCGAAGCTCACGCGGGCGCGACCTCCGGACCTCCGAAGAGCGGTGGCTTGGAGGGCTTGGGATGCATCACCGGCGTCGTGAGGGCGGGCGGCGCCGACGGTGGTGGCGCGATCGGCCGCGGCGGCAGGGTCTCACCGCGCGCGAGCGCGGCAACCTCATCGCCGGTCAACGTCTCTCGGTCCAGCAGCGCGCTGGCAACCGTATGCAGCAGCTCGATGTTCTCCTGGAGAACAGCCGTTGCGCGAGCGTACGCTTCCTGGATCACGCGGGTGACTTCGGAATCGACGAGCTGCGCGGTGCGCTCGGAAACTTCGCGCCGGGTCTGAAGCTCGCGGCCGAGGAAAAGCTCCTGCTCATTGTCGCCGACCAGCACTGGCCCCACGGCGTCCGACAAACCCCACTGCGAGACGTAGCGGCGCGCCAGCGCGGTTGCCTGCTGGATGTCGCTCGCCGCACCGGTGGTGACGCGTTCGCGTCCGAACACCAGCTCCTCGGCCACGCGACCACCGTAGGCCTTGACCAGATTCGCCTCGAGCTGCTCGCGCGTCACGGAAACTCTGTCGTCCTCCGGCAGCGTCCACGCCACACCGAGGGTGCGACCGCGCGGGACGATGGTGACTTTGTGAAGAGGATCGTTGCCCTTCACCTTGATCGCGCAGATGGCGTGACCACCTTCGTGGTAGGCGGTGAGCTTGCGCTCCTCGTCCTTCATCACCATCGACTTGCGCTCGGCGCCCATCATGACCTTGTCTTTCGCATCCTCGAGGTCGGCCATGTAGACCTTGTCGTGGTTGCGACGGGCCGCGAGCAACGCGCCTTCGTTGACGAGGTTGGCGAGATCGGCACCGGCCATTCCCGGTGTTCCGCGGGCCAGCGTCGTCACGTCGACATCGTCGGCCATCGGCTTGTTCCGAATGTGGACGCGGAGAATCCCTTCGCGGCCGCGGAGATCGGGCGAGTCTACGACGATCTGCCGGTCGAAGCGACCGGGACGCATCAGCGCGGGATCGAGCACGTCAGGCCGGTTCGTCGCCGCGATCAGAATGACGCCATCGTTGGACTCGAAGCCATCCATCTCGACGAGCAGCTGATTCAGGGTCTGCTCGCGCTCGTCATGACCGCCGCCAAGTCCGGCGCCGCGATGGCGGCCGACTGCGTCGATTTCGTCGATGAAGATGATGCACGGAGCGTGAGCCTTGCCCTGCTCGAACAGGTCGCGCACGCGGCTGGCGCCGACGCCGACGAACATC
>CAMLDY010000027.1 GCA_946478895.1 uncultured Gemmatimonadota bacterium | reverse complement strand
ATGGTGGTCGGCAACGTCGTCGCGCTCGCGCAGCGCAACATCAAGCGACTGCTCGCGTACTCCAGTATCGCGCACGCCGGCTACATTCTCGTCGCGCTGGTCGTCGGCACCAGCTTCGGAAGCTCGGCGTTCATGTTCTACCTGTTCGCCTACACCATGGCCACGCTGGGAGCCTTCGGCGTCGTCGTTGCCCTCGGTCGCTCCGGCGAGGACAACATGGATGTCGAGGAATACGCGGGACTGTGGAGCGTCCGCCCGGGTCTCTCTATCGCCATGGCGATCTTCATGCTCGCCCTCCTCGGCTTCCCGATTTTCGGCGGGATCGGGTTCTTCGCCAAGTGGTACGTGCTCCAGGCCGCGCTGCAGGCGCCATTCCCGCAAACCCGGCTCGCCATCG
The DNA here is from genome assembly GCA_946478895.1 of uncultured Gemmatimonadota bacterium. The sequence goes on along the minus strand of CAMLDY010000027.1, from coordinate 27,708 downwards.
TGCTGGTCGTGACGAGCGTCGTCAGCGCCGGCTACTATCTGTACGTGGTGATGGTGATGTTCATGAAACCGCGCGCTTCGACGGCGATCCTGCCGGAGCGGACCAGCGGATGGACCCGGACGGTGGTCTGGGCTTCCGCGGCGATCATCATCATCTTCGGTCTCTTTCCCGATGCGATCGTTTCCTTCACTCAGAAGAGCGCTCCTGCTGTCGTCCGCGATGTAGCACTCCAGCAGCAGTGAACCGGGATGCCGATCCCGCGCGCAATCTTCCGTGAGTACGACATTCGCGGCATTACCGGAAAGGATCTAACCGACGAGCTCGCGGCTACCGTCGGCGGCGCATTCGCCGCGTTTCTGAAAGAGAAGGGAGCAGAGGGCAGGGTCTCCGTCGGCCGGGACAACCGCCCAAGCGGAGAGGGGCTTCACCGCGCACTGGTGAGCGGACTGCTGGCAAGCGGGGTGGATGTCGTCGACATTGGGATCGTTCCGACGCCGCTCGCCTACTGGTCGCAGCACAACCTCGATGTGGTCGCCGGCATCCAGATCACGGGGTCTCACAACCCGCCCGAGTACAACGGGTTCAAGCTCGGACTCGCCAGGAAATCGATTCATGGCGCCGACATCCAGCGAATCTACGATCTCGCTGTCGCGGGCAGCTTTCCGCGCGGTCGCGGCGTGGTTCGTAGCGAGCATATCATTGATCGCTACATCGATGACGTCGTCGCGCGAGTCGGGAAACTCCCCCGCAGTCTCGATGTAATTCTGGACTGCGGCAACGGCGCCGGCTCCCTCGTTGCGCCGAAGCTGTTCCCGAAGCTCGGTCTAGAGCCGCGCTGCATTTTTTGCGAGAGTGACGGCACGTTCCCAAACCACCATCCAGATCCAACGGTGCCCGAGAATGTCCAGGACCTCATCGCCGCGGTGAAGCGCGACGGCGCGGATATGGGGATTGCGTTCGACGGCGACGCGGACAGGATCGGTGTGATCGACGATACCGGCGAGATCATCTGGGGCGACTATCTGCTGATCATCTACGCGCGGGATGTGTTGGCGCGCACTGGGAAGGGTCAGTCGATCGTTTTCGACGTGAAGAGCTCTCAGGCGCTCCCTGAAGCGGTGGAGAAGGCGGGCGGCGTTCCGGTGATGTGGAAGACGGGGCATTCGGTGATCGAGGAGAAAATCCACTCGACCCGCGCACCGGTTGGCGGCGAGGTCTCGGGCCACATGTTCTTCGCCGAGAATTTCTACGGATTCGACGATGCGCTGTACGGCGCTGCACGGTTGTTGCGAATCGTCGCCGACTCCGGCCGCAGCATCAGGGAGCTCCTCGCCGACGTTCCCCGCTTCGTTTCCACTCCCGAGATTCGCATCGATTGTCCCGACGACAGGAAGTTCGGCATCGTCGAGGATGCGCAGAAGTATTTCGGATCCAGGTACCAGATCAACACCGTCGATGGGGCGAGAGTTCTGTTCGGTGATGGCTGGGGATTGCTGCGCGCGTCGAACACCCAGCCGGTGCTGGTGATGCGCTTCGAGGCACGGACTCGGGAGCAGCTCGAGCGAATCCAGTCCGAGATGGTAGGCTGGCTCGGCTCAAAAGGCGTGAAGGTGTGATGTGACAACGCACGCCCGCAGACGCCTCTTCGTCGGAGTCGTCATCGCGGCTGTCGTACTCGTCGGGGGACGTGCCGCTTCGACGGTGTTCGCGGATTACACGTGGTATTCATCCCTCGGAGCCGGCGCGCTGTGGAGCGAACGCGCCGGAGATGTGCTGCTCATTTACGGAATCGGCACTGTCGTCGCGGTGCTTCTCGCTTTCGTCAACCTCTCCGCGCTCGGCCGCAGCATCGGCATTCTGACCCTGCCCCGGCGGATGGCGAACGTCGAGTTTGGCGAGGCGGTGCCGAGGAGGTACATCGACCGCTTTGCATTTCTCGTTTCGCTGATGATCGCGGCCGCCGCAACTCCGCTGCTTCCGCACTGGACCAGTCTGGCGGTGGCGCGTCTCGGGATCACCTTCCGGGAGACCGACCCGTATTTCCAGCACGACCTCGGATTCTACGTCGGCTGGCTGCCGTTCGAGAAGGGTGTCTACTCGTGGGCGATGCTGCTGATTGTCGGCATTTCGGTGGTCGTCGTGGTCCTCTACTCGCTGACTCCCGGACTCCGCTGGGAGCGCGCCGGTCTGAGGATGAGTGTGCGGGTGCGTCGGCACCTCAGCGTCCTGGCAGCGCTCCTTCTGCTCGTCACAATGTGGAGCTACCGCCTCGAATCGTACGATCTTCTCGTTCACGGCAGCGGCGAGAACGGCTCATTCTCGTATGTTGACCACCAGTGGCTACTGCCGGGGCTGCTGATCCTTTCGATCGCGACAGCCGGCGCGGCGATGACGGTGTTACTGAGCGGCTGGACCGGACAGCTCAGGACGAGCTTCGTCGCCGTCACCGTGATCGTATTGCTCTCGGTCGGAGTGCAGGAGCTGATTCCGCTCCTCGTTCATCGCTTCACCCCCCGCGATGCGCAGGTGCTCCGCGAGCGCCCGTACCTCGCGACCCGGGCCGACTACACCAAACGAGCCTATGCGCTGACTGCCTCGACGTACGACGAGCTGCGCAGATCGTCGGTATCCGCCGCGCTCGACAGCGTCGCCACGAGCGCTGCGAGCCAGCAGCTGTTGCGGCAGGATTCGCTCGTCTATCCGGGCGCCCGAGGGTTCGTCCTCGTCGCGAACCCGCAGCTCGATGTCGCCGGCCAGCGCCTCGGCGATGGACTGTCACGTCTGGGATACGCCTGGGCGCACCAGTCGTTCGATCTGCTCTCGGATTCGGTTCCCCGGCGCGCGCGCATCGTCTCTGTGCGCGACGTTCGCGACCGGGTGAGAGCCTTGGCCCCCGTCTTCGCTCAAGGGACGATCATCGAGCCGATGTTCCACGCCGACACCCTTTATTGGAAGCTCGAGCTCTATTCGGCGTCATCCGATTATCCCCTGTCGGATCATCTCGTTCTAGCCGGCGAGGAGCGCAGTTATTTTCGGCACGCTGCGACTGCGCTGATCAACGCCCGAACCGCGAGAGTGACGATGGCGGCGGACCCTTCGCCCGATCCAATCGCCGAGGCCTGGATGAGCGCGTTTCCCAATTCGACCGATTATCGAGCGCCAGGGATACAGCGCGAGCTGACCACCACGCCGTGGTCGCCGGTAACCGTCGATTCGGCCGCCGGCGCCACCGACTCCTCCTTTCGCGCCGCCGTGACTCGCCTGTACAATCGAATGCGAGCGGCGCTTGCGGCGGCCGACCTCAGGGCATTCGGAATCGCCTACGATTCCCTCGGCGCCATCATTTCGCGAAATAACCGATGACCGGAGCACGAACCGCCGTGATCGCCGTCGGAGGCAACGCACTATCACCGTCGGGTGAGCGTTCGACGATCACCGATCAGTTCCGACATTCGCGCGAAAGCCTCGGCCCGATTGTGGATCTGGCGCTCGACGGCTGGCGGGTCGTGGTCGTGCACGGCAACGGCCCCCAGGTTGGAGACGAGCTCGTACGCAACGAGAAGGCGCGCACCGAGATTCCCCCCTTTCCGCTCGGAGTGCTCGTCGCGTCCACCGCCGGCTGGATCGGCTACATGCTCCAGCAGTCCCTGGAGAACGCGCTTCGGAAAGCGGGAAATTCGCGCGATGTAGTGACCGTGCTGACCCAGGTCGAGGTCGCGCCCGACGATCCGGCGCTCAAGGATCCGAAGAAGTTCATCGGACGCGGGTTGTCGGCCGGGCGAGCTCGCGAGCTCCGTGCCGAAGGTCACGTCATCAAGAAGGACGGCAAAGGCAATTTCCGAAGAGTCGTCGGAAGCCCGCGGCCGCTCGCGATCCACGAGCTGGCGACGATTCGCACTCTTCTCGAGCGCGATACACTTGTCATCGCCTGTGGTGGCGGTGGCATTCCTGTCTATCGTGATCCGGCGCTCGGTCTCGAGGGCGTCGATGCTGTCATCGATAAGGATCTGGCCGCCGCGGTGCTCGCCGGCGAGCTCGGCGCGGAGCTTTTCCTGATTCTCACCGACGTCGATGCCGTTTATACTGCGTGGGGCACTGACCAGCAGCGTGCGTTGACGTCGATAACGGTTGCGGAGGCTGACCGACTGCGCGCGGAGGGTGCGTTCGGCGAAGGAAGCATGGCCCCGAAAGTCGCAGCGGCGGCAGACTATGTGCGTCGAACAGGGGGCCGAGCGATCATTACGGAGCTCAGTAAGGGCAGGGCAGCGGTGCAGGGTGCTGGCGGTACAGAAATCATCCCGTAGCAGTTCATCCAAAGTCGATAGCTCGCGTGCGCGCACGCGATCGGAGCAAGAGTGAACATCCACGAGTACCAGGCAAAGGAGATCTTCCGCAAGTACGGCATTCCCATTCCGCCGGGAGAGGTAGCCACCACCGCCGAAGAAGCGGAAGCGATTGCCCGCAAGTATGGAACAACGGTAGTGGTCAAGGCGCAGGTTCACGCCGGCGGACGCGGCAAAGCGGGCGGCGTCAAGCTCGCGAAGACCCCGGCGGAAGCGCGCGAGGTCGCGACGAAGATTCTCCAGCTGACCATCAAGGGTCTGCCGGTTGAAAAGGTTCTCGTCACTCCCGCGGCGGACATTGCCAGCGAGGCTTACGTCGGCATCATCGTCGATCGCGCGTCGAAGAAGCCCGTGTTCATGGCCAGCCCTGCCGGCGGCATCGACATCGAGGAAGTCGCGGCGAAGACCCCCGACAAGATCCTTCGCCATCCGATCGATCCACGCTATGGCCTGCGGGCCTACGAGGCGATGCAGCTGGCGTTCTTTCTCTATTCAGATATCAGGCAGGTGCGCGCCGCCGCGAAAATTCTCCAGCAGCTCTACGCTGCGTTTTCCGAGAACGGCGGCTCGCTCGCTGAGATCAACCCTCTGGTGACAACGCCCGCGGGCGACGTCGTCGCGCTCGACGCCAAGATGGTGATCGACGACAACGAGCTCGAGCGCCGCCCCGACATCGCTGAGCTCCGGGATGAGTCGGCGGAAGATCCGAGCGAGGTCGAGGCGCGCAAGGCAAGCCTCACCTTCATCAAGCTCGATGGGAATGTCGGCTGCGTGGTGAACGGCGCCGGCCTGGCAATGGCGACAATGGACCTGGTGAAATACTACGGCGGCGATCCGGCGAACTTCCTCGACATCGGCGGCTCCTCCAATCCGGAGAAGGTCGTCGCGGCACTGCGCATCATCACCCGCGAGCCCAACGTCAAGGCCATTCTGTTCAACATCTTCGGGGGGATCACACGCACCGACGACGTCGCGAACGGAATCGTGACGGCTATCAGAGAGAATCCGCTGAAAATTCCACTCGTCATCCGACTTACCGGTACCAACGAAGAGATCGCCGTGAAGATCCTCGAGAACAACGGCATGTCGGCGCTGACCGACATGGACGAAGCGGTGAAGAAAGCAGTTGCCCTTGCGACCGGAGGAAAGGCCGCGTGAGCATCTTCATCGACAGGAACACCCGACTGCTGATTCAGGGGATCACGGGGCGCGACGGGTCTTTTCACGCGAAGCAGATGATGGAGTACGGCACCCAGGTGGTCGCCGGAGTCACGCCGGGGAAAGGCGGACAGAAATTCGAGAGCAAGGTTCCGATCTTCAACACCGTCGCCCAGGCAGTCAAGGAGAGCGGCGCAAATGCGAGCGTGATCTACGTCCCGCCGCCGTTCGCCGCTGACGCCATCATGGAGGCGGCCGACGCCGGCATTCCGTTCATCGTCGCGATCACCGAAGGAGTGCCGGTCCTAGACATGACGCGCGTGTATCCCTTCGTGAAGGAGCGCGGCGCGCGACTGCTCGGTCCGAATTGTCCCGGGCTCATCTCACCCGGAGCGTCGAACGTCGGAATCATCCCCGGACGCATCTGCACTCCGGGACCGGTTGGCTTGGTGAGCAGATCCGGAACGCTCACTTACGAGGTCGTCTACCAGCTCACCCGCGCAGGTATTGGTCAGACGACCTGCGTCGGCATCGGAGGCGACCCGATCAACGGTACCAACTTCATCGATTGTCTCGCCGCGTTCGAGCGAGATTCGGCAACGACGGCCGTGGTGATGATTGGAGAAATCGGCGGTACCGACGAGCAGGAGGCTGCTCGCTTCATCAAGGACAAGATGAAGAAGCCGGTGGTCGGCTTCATCGCCGGCCAGACCGCGCCTCCCGGCCGCAGGATGGGCCACGCGGGCGCTATCATCTCCGGCTCCGCCGGCACTGCCGCCGAAAAAATGCAGGCATTTCAGGAAAATGGGGTCGGCGTCGCCAAACGCCCGATCGACGTGGTGGATCTACTCAAACGCGCAATGCGCCAGGAACGATAAATGGCAGGCAACAGAACTCTTACGATCATCAAACCCGACGCTTTCAACGGCGGCAAGGCCGGACTTATTATCGCGCTGCTCGAGAAGGCCGGATTTCGAATCGTCGCCTCGAGGGTGATGCAGCTGACCGAGAAGCAGGCGGGCGCGTTTTACGAGGTGCACCGCGAGAGGCCGTTTTTCGCTCCGCTCGTGCGCTTCATGACTTCTGGCAAGTGCATGCCGATGGTGCTCGAGCGCGCCGACGCCGTAGCCTCACTTCGCAGGACCATCGGCGCGACCGATCCCGCCGAGGCCGAAGCAGGCACGGTACGGAAGCTCTACGCCGAGTCAAAGGAGCGGAACGCAATCCACGCCTCGGATTCGGATGAGAATGCGGACCGGGAATCGAGGTTCTTTTTTGCGGAAAGCGAGCTCGTCTAACGTCAGGCGTTACTGAAGACTACCAGCTAATAGCAGTGGGCGGAGCGGCTCGCCGCTCCGAGCTAAGGTTGGATGAACGACGGCGCGTCCGACGGAGTGAAGTTCTCAAATCCTTGCTCGGCGCCGCCAGCCGCTCCGCTCACAGCCACCAGGTGGTAGTCTTCAGTGATCTTTCCCCGCGAAAAAAGGAACGGCACCTCACTGGAATCAAAGGCTTAACCCCGCTAGCTTAAAGGGCTTATGCTGTCGTTTGACATACGCTCGCTGGAGACGAAGGCCGTCCAGGTCGACGGCTCTCTGGCTCCCGACGATCCGATCTGGGAAGAGGCGGACGTTCGGCCCACCGGGCCGATTCGGGTGACCGGAAGACTGTCGTCGGCGGGTGAGGGAAGATTCTACTTTACCGGTCGCATCGAGGGTCGAACCGAGCTACCCTGCCGGCTCTGCCTCGATGAGGTGAACGTCGATGTCGACGAGGACGTCCATTTGCTCCTCGCAGAAATCGGTGCGGATGAAGCGGACGATCCCGACGTTTTCCTTTACGACCCCGCCGAGCGAATGCTGGATCTTCGACCGGTGGTGCGCGAAAACTGGCTCCTCACGGTGCCGAGCTACGTCCAGTGCGGTGAAGACTGCAAGGGACTTTGCGCAACCTGCGGTACCAATCTCAACGAAAGTAGCTGCAGCTGCACCACGACCACGACTGACTCGCGCTGGGACGCCTTGCTCAAGCACAAAAGCAAATCGCACTAGCACGTCAAACAACCTCAAGGAACAGAACCAATGGCAGTCCCCAAGCGACGTACATCGAAGCGGAAAAAGCGCGCCCGCAACACCCACAAGACCGCACCGTCCATCGTCATTCAGAAGTGTCCACGCTGTCAGGCAATGAAGCGTCCGCACCATGTCTGCGAGGAGTGCGGATACTACGCGGGCGAACAGCGAGTCGAGCCGAAGGAAGCCTGATTTGGCGCGTATAGCGTTGGACGCGATGGGGGGTGACTTTGCTCCCAAAGCTACAATTGCCGGCGCTTTACTCGCCCTCCTCGAGCTGGAACCGGTGCACAAGGTTCAGCTCGTTGGGCAGACATCCGTTATCGAAGCCGAGCTCGACCGCGCACTGGCGGGTGAGCTCTCCCAGGCCGCATCGGCTCGCAGTCGTCTCGAGATCGTCGAGGCCCCCGACGTCATCGAGATGTCGGAAAAGCCTACCGCGGGTCTCCGAAAAAAACCCAATAGCTCGATGATCGTCGGCCTCAAACTCCAGGTCGACGGTAATTCCGACGCATTCGTCTCCGCCGGAAACACCGGTGCGCAGATGGCGTCGTCGGCGATGCTGCTCAAGCTGCAGCCGGGCCTGACTCGTCCCGCAATTGCGACCGTTTTTCCCACCGCCGCCAAGCCGGTGATCGTGCTCGACTCGGGCGCAAATGTGGACTGCTCGACGCGTGAGCTCCTCCAGTTCGCGTGGCTTGGCGCGGTTTACGCGGAGTGCGTTTTCGGCCGCCCCAATCCATCCATTGGTCTCCTCTCGATCGGTGAGGAGCCGGAAAAGGGAAATGCCGTCGTGAAGGAGGCGCACGTGCTCTTCCAGAAGGCGGGCTTCAATTTCCACGGCAACCTCGAGGGCCGCGATCTACCTGTCGGCGCGAGCGACCGAGGCCCCTTCGACGTCGTGATTTGCGACGGTTTCGTCGGCAACGTCGTGCTCAAGTTCTACGAGGCGGTGGCGCCGATGATCGTGCGCGTACTGAGCGAGCACCCCGGCATCAACGCGAGCCACGTCAAGGAAGCGCTCAGAGGGTTCGATTCCACCGCCTACGGCGGAGCGCCGCTCCTCGGCGTGCGTGGAGTGAGCATCATCTGTCATGGCAACTCACCACCGCGCGCGATCAAGAATGCGATCAAGGTCGCCGTGCGCGCAGTCGAGACGAAGATGAACGAGCAAATCGGCAAGAAGCTCGAGGCGGCTGAGCCAGCCATCACCGCCGCCGCGGCCTCAGCATGAAGAGACCCGCCGCCGCGGTTGCCGGCACCGGACGCGGATTGCCCCAGCACGTGATGACGAATCACGATTTCGCGTCGATCGGCATCGAGACATCTCACGAGTGGATCTACGAGCGCAGCGGCATCTCCGAGCGCCGCCTCGCCCGGAACGGCGAGACCACGTGCTCGATGGCATCTGAAGCGTCACGGCAGGCGATGGAGAAGGCGGGAGTTCATCCCGGCGAGATCGACATCATCGTCCTCAGCACCGCCACCCCGGACCGGCTCCTGCCCGCGACCGCCGTCGATATCCAGGCCGAGCTCGGCGCGACACGTGCCGCCGCGTTCGATGTTGGCGCCGCGTGCGCCGGTTGGCTCTACGCAATGAGCACCGCCGAGGGACTGATCATGTCCGGCACCGCCGAGACGGCGCTAGTCGTCGGCTCAGAGAAGATGAGCGCGATCGTGGACTGGAAGGATCGGTCGACCTGCGTGCTGTTCGGCGACGGCGCCGGTGCAGCGGTCCTGAAGCGCAGCAAAGGCACGAAGGGAATTCTTTCGGCGTACATGAGGAGCGACGGCAAGCTCGCCGATCTTCTCTATCGGCCGGAAGGCGGCGCAACCGTCCCGATGTCTGCCGAAGTTCTGGAGAAACGCTCGCACCTGGTGAAGATGGCTGGCCGCGAAGTTTTCAAGCACGCGGTGCGGTCAATGGCCGACGCCGCAGACCGCGCCCTCGACGGCGCCAAGCTGACAGGCTCGGACATCGATCTGCTCATCCCGCACCAGGCAAACGTCCGCATCATCGAGGCGACCGCCAAGCATTCCGGCATTCCGATGGACAAGGTCTACGTCAACGTTGACCGCTACGGCAACACCTCTTCGGCGTCGATCCCGATCGCTCTCGATGAGGCAATCCAGTCGGGACGGATCAAGGAAGGATCGACGGTGATGATGGTCGCCTTTGGCGCCGGATTCACCTGGGCGTCGATGGTTATTCGCTTCTAGGCAGTGGATATCGTACTACTCTTTCCCGGCCAGGGCTCCCAGAAGCCGGGGATGGGAAAGGATCTCGCCGAAGCGTTCCCGGTTGCGCGCGCGGTCTTCGGCGAAGTCGATGCGGCGCTTGGCGCAGATCTGAGCCGGCTCTGCTTCGAGGGTCCTGCCGACGAGCTGACTCTCACCCGCAACGCACAGCCCGCCCTCTTTGCCCACGGTGCCGCGGTGTGGGCGCTGGTCAAAGACGCACTCCGTCCTCACGTGCGCGCCGCTGCCGGGCATTCCCTCGGTGAGTTCACCGCTTATCACGCCGCCGACGCGATCAGTCTGCCCGGGGCCGCGCAGCTCGTTCGCCGCCGCGGTGAGCTCATGTACGAAACGGGCACCGCTCGGCCCGGGACAATGGCGGCAATACTGGGCGCGTTGACCACACCCATCGAAGACATCTGCAAGCGCGCCAGCAAGGACGCCGGCGAGGTCGTCCCCGCCAACTTCAATACCGATGAGCAGATCGTGATCTCGGGCGAGAGTTCCGGGGTCGAGCGAGCGATGGAGCTGGCAAAAGAAGCCGGCGCCAAGCGCGCGATCAAACTTCCGGTGAGCGGCGCCTTTCACTCGCCGCTGATGCAGCCGGCGGTCGTCGGGCTCACCAACGCAATTGCGACTTCGGCGTTCACGGACCCCGTCTATCCGGTTTATTCCAACGTCACCGCAAAGCCCGCAACCACCGCGGTGGAAGCGAAGGATCTGTTGCTCCGGCAGTTGACCTCTCCGGTTCGCTGGTCGACCGAGGTGCGGAACATGGCTGCGCAATTCCCCGACGCGCTTTTTGTCGAGATGGGGCCGGGAAACGTTCTCACCGGATTGATGGGACGGCTCGTCAAAGGCGCGCGCACTTTTGCGTGCGGCACCGCTGGCGAAGTCGAAAAACTTCTACAAATGGTCGCCTGATGAAAATCGACCTGAGCGGCAAAAACGCACTGATCACGGGCAGCACCCGAGGCATCGGCCGGGCAATTGCCGACGCTTTCGCCGAATCGGGAGCGCGCGTAGCGGTGGTGGGTCGCGATCAACAGCGCGCCGACGACGCGGCGGCGAAGATTGGAAACAACGCCAAAGGCTTCACCGCCGATGTCAGCGATACTGCCGCCGTCGCCAGGCTGGTCGAGGATGTCGAGAAGGCGTTTGGCTCGATCGACATCCTCGTCAACAACGCCGGCATCACCAGGGACAACCTCGTGATGCGACTCAAGGACGAGGACTGGGACGCGGTTCAGAACGCCAATCTTCGTGGCGCCTTTGCGGCGATCCGCGCGGTTTCTCGCGGAATGATGAAGAAGCGAGCCGGCCGCATCATCAACGTCGCCAGCATCGTCGGCTTGATTGGGAACAAGGGTCAGGCCAACTATGCCGCAAGCAAGGCTGGTCTGATCGCACTCACGAAATCGGTCGCCAAGGAGCTGGGCTCGCGCAACATCCTCGTCAATGCTGTTGCCCCAGGCTTCATTCAAACGGAGATGACCGATGCCATGACGCCAGAGGCCCGCGAAGCGCTCGGCAAACAGATTGCACTCGAACGTCTTGGAACCGTCGAGGATGTCGCCGCGATGGTGGCCTTCCTCGCATCCGACCTTGCCTCCTACATCACGGGACAGGTGTTCGTGGTGGATGGTGGAATGGTTATGTAAGTAACCAAGTACACGATCAAATCCTGATCCTCGATCCTCGACGACGACTCTAACTTTGTAGCGTACCGCAGCTTAGGTATATTTCCGGCAATCCCTACAACCAGAGGAAATCCATCAAATGGCCGACAATTCCGACAAGGTCAAGGACATCATCGAGAAAGAGCTCGGTGTGGAGCGGGAAAAGCTGACCAACGAAGCGAGCTTCATCGAGGATCTTGGTGCTGACAGCCTGGACATCGTCGAGCTCGTGATGGAGTTCGAGAAAGAGTTCAACATCGATATCCCGGACGAAGACGCCGAGAAGCTTCGCACCGTCGGTGATGCGCTCGGGTATCTGAACCAAAAGGTCGGAGCGTAATGAAGCGACGTGTCGTCGTCACCGGCATGGGAGCCATTACCCCTGTCGGCAACGATGTGGCGACGACCTGGCGGTCCCTCATCGAAGGGAAGTCCGGAACCGCGCCCATTACCAAATTCGACGCCTCGAATTTTCCCGTGCGGTTCGCCGCCGAGGTTAAGGGCTTCAATCCGCTGGACTACATGGACCGGAAGGAAGCCAAGCGAGCCGACCAGTACACCCAATACGCCGTCGCCGGCGCCAGGCAGGCGATGACCGATGCAGGCCTCGCCAACGGGAGCAACGGGATCGACCCCGACCGCATCGGCGTCATCATCGGCAGCGGCATCGGTGGTCTGAAAAGCTTCGAGGAACAGCACGACGTCTATCGCGAGCGCGGCGTCGGAAAGATCTCGCCGTTCTTCATTCCGATGTTCATCGCGGACATCGCTGCCGGCATCGTCTCGATGCAGTTCAACGCAAAAGGTCCAAACTACGCCACCGTATCAGCTTGCGCCACGAGTGCTCATGCGATAGGTGATGCGTTTCGAACCATCCAGTATGGCGACGCGGACATCATGATCACAGGCGGCGCCGAAGCCACGGTCACCCCAATGGCGATCGGCGGATTCGCCAACATGAAGGCGCTTTCCGAGCGGAACGACAGCCCCGAGACCGCATCACGTCCGTTCGACGCTACCCGCGACGGATTCGTGATGGGAGAAGGCGCGGGAGTTCTCATCCTCGAGGAGATGGAGCACGCGCTCAACCGCGGTGCGACCATCTACGCCGAGATCGTCGGCTACGGCGCGACCGGGGATGCCTACCACCTGACCGCTCCGGCACCGGACGGCGAAGGCGCGCAGCGGGCCATGAAGCGGGCGCTCAAGGACGCCGGCCTCGAGCCGAGCGACATCCAGTACATCAACGCCCACGGAACCTCGACGCCCGCGAACGATTTCAACGAGACCCGCGCCATCAAGGCCGTCTTCGGTGAGGCCGCCAAGGACGTGAACGTCAGCTCCACCAAGTCCGCCACCGGCCACATGCTCGGCGCTGCAGGCGCGGTCGAGGCCGTGATCAGTGCCATGGTAGTTGGAAGCGGAATCATCCCGCCCACCATCAACTACCAGAACCCCGATCCCGAGCTCGATCTGAACTATACTCCCAACGTCAGCGTCGAGAGAAAAGTCGATAACGTCCTCAGCAACAGCTTCGGCTTTGGTGGCCACAACACCACCCTCGCCATCAAACGCTTCAAGCGCTAAGGCCATGTCAACGGGCATCAATCTGGACCTCGGAAGGATCAGCGACCGCGCGCTTCGTGCTGTCGGTGAAAAAGTAGCGTTGAACAGCCGGCTCACCAACGATGACGCCGAGCTGCTGTTCACGACGCCTGACCTCCTCGGCGTCGGACTTCTCGCCGACTACGCGAACCGCCGTAAGCACGGCGACGTGGTGACGTTTGCGGCCAACCAGCACATCAATCCCACCAACATCTGCTACCTGCGGAAGAACTGTACGTTCTGCTCCTTCGCGCGTCTGCCCAAGGAGGAAGGAGCGTATCACTACACGCTCGACCAGGTCTTCGCGGAAGCCGAGACTGCGGCCACGGGACTGACAAGGGAGTTCCACATCGTCGGCGGCCTCGACATGAAGGCGGGACTCGCGTACTACAGCGAGATGTTCCGGGGCCTCAAGTCGCGGTATCCGCACGTCCACATCAAGGCGCTGACCGCGGTCGAGATTGCGCACGTCGCCCGCATCGACAAGATGTCCATCGAGGACGTGCTGATCGCGTTGCGGGAAGCCGGGCTCGACACGCTACCCGGTGGTGGGGCCGAGGTTTTCGGGAGAGGCGTCCGCATGGAGATCGCCGACAAGAAGCTCGCCGGCGAGGACTGGATCGAAGTTCATCGCACTGCCCATCGGCTCGGGATCAGATCCAACTGCACAATGCTTTATGGCCACGTCGAGTCGGTGGCTGACCGCGTCGAGCACCTGGCGATGCTGCGGAATCTCCAGGACGAATCGCACGGATTTCTCGCATACATCCCGCTTGCCTACCATCCCGACAACAACGAGCTCGGCATCGAGCTCGGGCGGCAGGGGACTGCAACAACGGGCTTCGACGACCTGCGCAACCTTGCCGTGGGCCGGCTGTTCCTCGACAACTTCGACCACATCAAGACCCACTGGATCATGGTCACGCCGTTCCTGTCGCAGACGTCGCTGTCGTTCGGCGTCAACGATCTCGAGGGAACCGTCGTTCGTGAGAAGATCTACCACGAAGCAGGCGCGCACACGGCGCAGGGTCTCAGCCTCGAGGAGATCATCGAGTTGATCGCCTCCGCGGGCAAGACTCCCGCCGAGCGCGATTCGTTCTACAACATCCTGCGCGTTTTCGACCGTACGCCCGCGGCCGCGTGATGAAGATCGGTCGCATTCCCTACATCAACTGCTACCCGGTCTACGGCGCCATCGACCGCGGTGTGGTGTCTCTCGGCGCCGAGCTCATCGACGGTGTTCCGTCGGATCTGAACGGCAGGATGGCTCGCGGTGAGCTGGACATCAGTGTGGTGTCTGCCGTCGAGTACGCTCGTGACGCCGAGCGATATCTGTTATTGCCCGATCTCGCCATCTCCTGTGACGGCGCGGTGCGCAGCGTGATGCTTTTTTCTCGCCGTCCGGCTCCCGAGCTCTCTTCGCGAAACGTAATCGTCAGCCGCAGCTCGATGACGAGCGTCGCACTCCTCGAGCTGTTGTTCGAGAACGTGTGGCGCGCAAAGCCCCGATTCATCGCGGGCGACGCCGAGATTCCGGATGTGATCGCCGCCAGCACCGACGATGCGGACGCACGGCTCGTCATCGGCGACGCCGCGCTCGTACTCGGCTCGAATCATCGCGAGCGTTATCCGTACGTTTACGACCTCGGTCAGACCTGGAAGGAATGGACAGGCCAGCCGTTCGTCTTCGCCGTGTGGGTTGCCCAGCGCGCGACCAACGTCAAGGAAGCGCTCGTGGCGCACGCAGGGCTCATCGCATCGCGCGCCTGGGGTCTTCTCCATCTGGACGAGCTGGCAGAGCAGGCTCACCGCGCCACCGGTGTCGATCGAGAAACCTGCGTCGAATATCTTTCCGGTCTTGATTACGGCTTGTCGTACCCGCACCTTGCCGGACTGACGGAATTCTTCCGCCGTCTGCTGGAACGCGGTCGAATCCCCAACGGCACTCTGACCTTCCTTCCCGCCGCATGAGCGAAACCCGCGACCTCCTCGACTTCTACACCAACGCGCCGCTCCTCGAGCTCGGGCTCGAAGCGGATCGCATCCGCCAGGAGAAGCATCCGGGGAACACCGTCACCTACATCATCGACCGTAACATCAACTACACCAACGTGTGCGTCGCTGACTGCGGATTCTGCGCCTTCGCGCGGCGTCCGAAGCACGGTGAAGGCTACACGCTCTCCTTCGAGCAGATTGGCACCAAGATCGATGAGGTGAAGGCGCTCGGCGGCGTTCAGATTCTGATTCAGGGCGGACACAATCCGTACATCCCGTTCGATTGGTACCTCGACCTCATGAGGTATATCAAGCGGAACCACCCGATCCACATCCACGGTTTCAGCCCGAGCGAGATCGACTTTTTTTCGAAGCTGTTCCGGATGGAAGCAATCGACGTCATCCGTGAGCTTAGAAAAGCCGGACTTGACTCGATCCCCGGTGGCGGTGGCGAGATCCTGGTGCAGCGCGTCCGCGACATCGTCGCGCCCAAGAAAGCCGGCGCCGACCGCTGGCTCGAGATCATGGAGCTCGCCCACAACGAGGGCATGAAGACGTCGGTGACGATGATGTACGGGCTCGGCGAAACCCTGGCCGAAAGGCTCGAGCACCTGCAACGGGTAAAGGCGGTGCAGGCGCGGACCGGCGGGTTCACGGCATTCATCTGCTGGCCGCTCCAGCCCGAGAATACGCCGACGATGTCCAACCAGCCCAAGACCGGCGCTACCGAGTATCTGCGCACCACCGCATTCGCGCGCATCGTTCTCGACAACGTGCCCAACCTCCAGGCAAGCTGGGTGACGATGGGCATGAAGATCGGCCAGATCGCGCTCCGTTTCGGTTGCAACGACTTCGGCTCGCTCATGCTCGAGGAGAACGTAGTCTCCGCGGCAAATACGACCTACCGCACGTCCACCGCAGAGATGGAGCGCCTCATTCGCGATGCAGGGTTCATCCCGGCGCGCAGAAAGCAGGACTACACCCTGCTCGAGCCCGTCTCAGCGCCCGCTACGGGCGCGGCGACATCTACCGCCGACCGCCCAGTGCACGCGGATGCCGCGTGAGCACGACGCACCTTTTCGTGTCGGCATCGGTTACGACTCACACCGCTTCTCCCGCGGCCGACCGCTAATACTCGGCGGCGTCCACCTGCCATCGGAAATCGGCCTGCAGGGTCATTCCGACGCCGACGCAGTCTGCCACGCCATCACCGACGCCATTCTCGGTGCGGCGGGCATCGGGAACATTGGCGAGATGTTTCCTGACGCCGATCCGGCCAACAAGAACCGGGATTCGATCGGCATGCTCGAGGCGGCGGTGCGCCGAATCTCGAGCTCCGGCTACACCGTGAATCAGGTCGATGTGACCGTCGTGGCCGAAGCGCCGCGAATCGGCCCGTACCGCGAACAAATGCGCTCCCGACTTGCAACAGCGCTTGGTATCGATTCAACGAGCGTGAGCGTCAAAGGGAAGTCCAACGAAGGCATGGGTTGGATCGGGCGCGGGGAAGGCCTCGCCTGCATTGCGGTGGCAACCCTGAAATGGAATCGCTAGTAGATGCTACAAGCAATCACCGGCTGGCTGGGTGACCTGCCGCTCGGATCGCTTTATATCGCGATTCTCGGACTCTCCGCCTTCGAGAATTTCTTTCCGCCGTTCCCATCCGACGCCGTTATCGCATTCGGGAGCTTTCTCTCCGATCGCGCGCATGGGTCGCCTTTCACCGTTTTTTTTCTCGGCTGGGCCGGAAACGTAATCGGCGCGGGCATTACCTACACCCTTGGACGGAAGTACGGCGCCAAGGCCTTTCTTCGGCGCATCGAGAAGTACGCCGGCCCAGACGCTGAGAACCGCATCAAGCGCCTGCACAGGAAATATGGGTTCACCGGGCTGTTCGTGAGCCGATTCCTGCCGGGTGTGCGCGCAATCGTGCCGCCATTCGCGGGTGCGATGAGGCTCCCGGCCTTCAAGGTGATGCTGTCCATCGCCAGTGCGTCGGCGGTCTGGTTCGGGCTGATTACGTTTCTGGCGTTCCGCGCTGGCGACAACTGGGATCTCGTCGAGCACTACCTCATCCGCTCTGGAAAAGTCGCCGGCGCGATCGCCGTCGGGATCGTGCTCCTGGTCCTGGGAGTTTGGCTATGGAAGCGGAAGGCAAGGAAGATTGACTAGCCCCGCGCTGGACGACGCCGTCGCCCGCGCCTTTTATACCGAGCGTTTCGACGACTACCTGGCGCTCGAGCAGGGCGCGTCCGTTCAGACGAGCCGCGCCTACAAGCTGGACATCGCACGCTTCGTCACTTACGCGAAAGTGAAAGGCGCATCCGCGCCCAGCGAGGTTGGCGCGCGCATGCTCCGAGAGTATGTGTACCACCTCAAGGATCTCGGACTTTCTCCGGCGTCCATTCGCCGGAACGTGTCGGCCGTACGAAGCTACTTCAAGTTCCTCGTCGGAGAGGGACACGTCGTGCGCGATCCGAGCGAGCGTCTCGAAACGCCGAAGCGGTGGCGCACCCTGCCCGAGGTTCTCGGCGTCCAGGAGGTCGAAAAGCTGCTCGCCGCTCCCTCGCTCGACGAGCCGCTGGCGTTCCGGGACCGCGCCATGCTGGAGCTCGCCTACGGTGCCGGCCTCCGCGTTTCGGAGTGGATCTCGCTGAGTGTCCGCGACGTCATGCTCAGGGATCACCTTGTCCGTGTCTTCGGGAAGGGTGCAAAGGAGCGCCTCGTCCCGATCGGCCGGCGGGCTATCGGCGCGGTCGCCATCTACCTGCGTGAGCTGCGACCGAACCTCGAGAAGGGCGAAGGGAAAGGCGTGCTTTTTCTCAACGCCCGCGGACAACCGCTGTCGCGGATGGGCGCGTGGAAAATTCTTCGCAAGTACGTCGATCAGGCCGGAATCACCAAGGCCGTCTCGCCCCACACCCTGCGGCATTCCTTTGCGACGCATCTGCTCGAAGGCGGCGCCGACCTTCGTGCCGTGCAGGAGATGCTTGGTCACGTCGACATCTCCACCACCCAGATTTACACCCACGTCGATCGCGAATATCTGCGCACCGTCCACCGGCAGTTTCACCCGCGCGCGTGAAGTCGACGCACTAGTATTCGACATGCTTCTCGTCCTCGATAACTACGACTCCTTCACCTACAACCTCGTTCAGTATCTCGGCGAGCTCGGCCGGGAACCCGTGGTAAAACGCAACGACGAGATCACGGTCGATGACATTGGCACGATGGGTGTGACGAGGATTGTCATCTCGCCGGGTCCGTGCACGCCGCGCGAAGCGGGAATCAGCGTCGAGGCGATCAGAACCTGGGGAAGCTCGATACCAATTCTCGGGGTGTGTCTCGGTCACCAGGCGATCGGCGAGGCCTATGGCGGCAAGGTCGTTCGCGCCCGCACCCTCATGCATGGCAAGACATCGCGCGTCACCCACGATGGTAAAGGAATTTTCGCCAACGTGCCGAGTCCGCTGCAGGTGATGCGCTACCATTCGCTCGTGATCGAGACGGGCTCGCTGCCGTCGGAGCTGGAGGTGGTCGCGCGGGCCAGCGACGATCCATCGGAGATCCACGCGGTGCGGCACCGGCGTCACCACGTTTGGGGAGTCCAATTCCACCCCGAATCCATCCTTACCGACAACGGCAAGGAGATCCTTCGCAACTTCCTCCAGATCGGACAATGAAACTACTCGGTGTTGTTCCGACCTTTGTGGCATTCGCCTGCCTGGCGGTGACCGCCGGCGCCCAGGACACCGTCTCGGTGCCGCTCGATACAGGGTACGTCGAATATCACGAGTCCCCGATTTCGCTCCCGCTTGGAGTAGGCCTGCGCGTCCCGAGCTACGATCGAGTGAACGGACTCACCCTGCCGTGGGGCCCGAAACTCGAGATGGGCGATGGGCGCGTCGATGTCGACGCTCTTGTCCGGTATCGCTCCAATCTCGGGAAGTGGGACCCGTCGCTCGAGGGCGCGCTGCGCCCGGGCGACGAGAGTGAGATCACCTTCTTCGCCGGTCAGGGAACCTTCACCAACGACGATTGGATCCGCTCCGATCTCACCAACAGCATCGTCGCGTTCTTTGCCGGCACCGATGCGCGCAACTACTTCCGCGGCACCCGCGGCTGGACGCGTTTCACCCAGACGATCATGGGGTCTTCGACGAGTCTGACCCCGTTCCTCGGTGTCAATTTCGAGCACGATTGGTCGACGGGATCGCTTGCGCCCGATAAGTCGCCGTGGAGCGTTTTTGGTCGCAAGGGTGACCAGAAGATGCGGCGGCCAAACCCACCGGTTGCGAAGGGAAGCATTGGCTCCGCGCTCGTCGGCTCCGGACTGGAGTTCAGCACCGGCGGAGTCGAGGGTAAGCTGAATCTGACGATTGAGCGTTCGTTCCGGACGCACCTCGATCTCGATTGTCCGGGTGGAGTCATCGGCATCTCCTGCTTTGCCCCAGGCGATGAGTTCACTCAGGGCACCTTCGATGGAAAAGTGGTCGTCCCTACCTTCGGCGCCCAGACCCTCACGGTTCGCGGCCACACTGTCCTCACCGGCGGAGAGGGTATCGCGCCCCAGCAGAGGTTCGCGTACCTCGGCGGCACCGGCACCCTGCCAACGGTCAATCTTCTTGCGCTGGGCGGTGACCAGCTGTTGTACGTCGAGGGCAACTACATGATTCCTATCGAGCGGGTTCAGCTTCCGATCTTGGGGAGCCCCTTCGTCGCGCTGCGCTACGCGGCCGGGAACGCCGGCGTCGACACGATACCCACCCTCATCCAGAACATCGGGATCGGCGCGGGCGTGAGCATGCTGCGCGTCGATTACAGCGTTGACCCCGCGCACGACCGCTCGGTTTTCTCGCGCCGCTCGGCGGTCTCCGTTAGTGTGGATCTGAGCTTCTAGCAAAAAACGAAGTTTGCCCGCCTCAGTCACGCTTGGTATATTACTGAGCGTGACTTTTGCATCGTGTCGCGCGAAAAAGGGTGGGTAATGGGGACGCTCGTGGTCATTCCGGCGCGTCTCGGCGCCATGCGCCTCCCCCGCAAACCCCTCCGACTTCTCTCCGGACTCCCCCTCATCGTCCGGGTCTGGCAAAGAATCTCCGAAATGAACGTTGCTGATGCGGTCGTCGTTGCAACCGACGATGATTCTGTAGCATCCGCCGTGCGCGACGCGGGCGCCGACTTCGTCATGACGAGCCCCAGGCATTCGTCCGGCACCGAGCGAGTCGCGGAAGTCGCATTTCAGCCGCGTTACAACGACTTCGGCACTATCGTGAACGTCCAGGGCGACGAGCCTTTCATCGGCTCCGGCGCGGTCAGGGGTGCCGCCGAGCTCGTGTCGTCGGGCCGCTTTCCGCTCGGTACTGCCGCATCCCGCGCCAGCGCGGAGATCCTCGACACCCCAAGCCTT
This sequence comes from uncultured Gemmatimonadota bacterium, assembly GCA_946478895.1. The sequence continues at coordinate 7,208 of CAMLDY010000027.1, read as the reverse complement.
GTAAAAGTCGTGATTGGAGACGACGACCGGGCGCTCTACTTCTCACGGGCGCCCATTCCATTTTTGCGTGACGAGGCCGACCGCGCGAAACTCGCCGATCGGACTCTGCAGCACATCGGAGTGTACGCCTATTCGCGGGAGGCTCTTCGAGAATGGGTCTCGTTGCCCCCGCATCCGCTGGAAGAAATCGAGCGCCTCGAGCAGCTGCGTCCATTGGCAGCAGGATTGCCAATTGGAGTCGCAGTTACGAGCGAAGCGCCGGCCAGTGGCATCGACACCGAAGAAGATCTCGAGCGCGCGAACGCGCGTTGGGACGCCTTTATGGCAGGAGCAGTGACCAATGCAGGGTAGTTCCAACCAACAGACGCGCTACATCTTCATCACCGGCGGCGTGGTTTCATCGCTCGGGAAGGGGATCGCGGCCGCATCACTCGGCCGACTTCTCGTCGAGCGCGGCATGCGCGTGACGATCATGAAGTTCGATCCGTACCTCAACGTCGATCCAGGAACCATGTCGCCGTTCCAGCACGGCGAAGTCTTCGTCACCGACGACGGCGCTGAGACGGATCTGGATCTCGGCCACTACGAGCGATTCATCGACAGATCGCTCTCCCAGGCCAACAACATCACCACCGGCCGGATCTACCTGAACGTCATCACCAAAGAGCGCCGCGGCGAATACCTCGGCTCGACGGTCCAGGTGATTCCGCACGTCACCGACGAGATCAAGGGCGCGATGAAGCGTCTCGCTCCCGAAAGTGACGTCGTGATCGTCGAGATCGGCGGGACCGTCGGCGACATCGAGTCGCTGCCGTTCCTCGAGGCGATCCGCCAGTTCCGACACGAGATCGGTCGCGAGAACGCAATCTTCATCCACCTGACGCTGGTGCCGTTCATTGCGGCGGCGGGCGAGGTCAAAACCAAGCCGACCCAGCATTCCGTGCGCGAGCTGATGGAGATCGGAATCCAGCCAGACATTCTGATATGCAGAACCGAGCGCGCCCTCTCAGAGGAAGTAAAGCGCAAGATCGCGCTGTTCTGCAACGTCGAGTTCGGCGCGGTGATCGAGAGCAGGGATGTGCCGACGATCTATCAGATTCCTTTGCTCTTCCACGAGCAGGGACTGGACGAGCGCGCGATGCACAAGCTCCAGCTTCTGGGCCGCCGCGCACCGGACCTGTCCAAGTGGCGTGCAATCGTTGAGCGGGTGCTCCATCCGCATGGCCGGGTGAAGATCGCCGTGATCGGCAAGTACACCGGCCTCGTCGATAGCTACAAGAGCGTTCAGGAGGCATTGATCCACGGTGGCATCGCCAACGATGTCGGCGTCGAAGTCCACTGGCTCGCAAGCGACATGTTCACCAGCCGCGAAAAAACGCGTGAGCTGCTTGCCGACTATCACGGTATGCTGGTCCCCGGCGGCTTCGGCGTCCGCGGAGTGGAGGGAATGCTCGAGGCAATCCGCTACGCGCGTGAATCAGGCCTTCCGTTCTTCGGCATCTGCCTCGGGATGCAGACCGCGATCATCGAGTTTGCGCGCAACGTGATGGGAATGGCGGACAGTCATTCCAGCGAATTCGCGCCGGAGTGTGGCAACGCCGTGATCTCGCTCATGGAAGACCAGCAGCACGTCACCGACATGGGCGGCACCATGAGACTCGGCGCGTACCCGTGCAAGCTCGGTCCCGGAACTCTGGCGGCGCAGATTTACGGCGTCCCGCAGGTGAGTGAGCGACACCGCCATCGCTACGAGGTCAACAACAAGTATCGCGACCAGTTCATCGAGCACGGCCTCAATCTCTGCGGCTTGTCGCCTGATGGCTCGCTCGTCGAGATGATCGAGCTGCAAACGCACCCGTGGTACATCGGATGTCAGTTCCACCCGGAGTTGCAGTCGCGCCCGACTAGACCGCATCCCCTGTTTGCGAGCTTTATCGGTGCCGCTGTTCAGGCGAAGGCGCCGAGCAGAAGCTCCCGCAAGCGCGCCCCAATGGAAGCGGCGGAATAGCGTGGCCGAATTTTTCCCGGCCGATAAACTCTTCCTGATCGCGGGTCCATGTGTACTGGAGAGCGATGAGCTGAACCTGCGCGTCGGCGAAACGCTCGCGCGGCTCGCCGAAAGGATTCCCGGCGGAATCATCTACAAGGCGAGCTTCGACAAAGCCAACCGCTCGAATCGGAACGCGGCGCGCGGACCGGGCCTGAATGCGGGCCTCGAGGCCCTGGATCGGGTTCGCCGCGCCACCGGCCTGCCGGTGCTGACCGATGTTCACACTCCCGATCAGTGCGCGCCTGCCGCGAGTGTCGTCGATGTCCTCCAGATCCCCGCCTTTCTTTGCCGGCAGACCGATCTGCTCGAGGCAGCGGGCGCGACGGGCAAGCCGGTTAACGTCAAAAAAGGCCAGTGGCTCCAGCCCGAGGGGATGCGTGGTGCAGTCCAGAAGATTCGCGGCGGCACCAACACCGACGGCCGTTCGCGTGACCTCGCTGTGACCGAGCGCGGCACTTTCTTCGGGTATGGCGATCTGGTCGTCGATATGCGCTCGTTCACGCGTCTGCGCGAGGCGTGTGGGACGCCGGTGATCTTCGACGCAACGCATAGCGTCCAGAAGCCCGGCCAGGGACCCGAGGGCGCGAGTGGCGGCGCGCGTGAATTCGTTCCCGTGCTGGCGCTCTCTGCAATCGCCGCCGGTGCCCAGGGACTATTCCTCGAGACCCATCCCGATCCCGACTGCGCACCGAGTGACGGCCCGAACATGCTGCCACTCTCGGAGATGGGTGCGCTCCTCGACCGAGCCGTCGACATCTGGCACCGCATCAACCAATGACCCGCAAGGACGTCGTGGAGCGCGGCCGCCGCGTTCTGCGCATGGAAACCGAAGCGCTCGCCGAAGCAGAGCGACGTGTTGGCGATGATTTCGCCCGCGCAGTCGAGCTCATTGCCCGGTCCGACGGCCGCGTGATCGTGTCCGGCGTCGGAAAGTCGGGCCTGATCGGTCGCAAGATTGCCGCGACCCTCACCTCGACCGGCACGCCCGCAAACTTCTTACATCCCGCGGACAGTGTTCACGGTGACCTTGGGATCGTCGGAGAATCGGACGTCGCCATTCTGATCTCCAAGAGCGGAGAATCATCCGAGGTCCTTGGCCTCCTCGACCATTTGAAGCGTCTCGGGGTATGCACAATTGCGCTGACGAGCAATGCAAAGTCCTCGCTGGCGCGACACAGCGACGTGACCCTCGACGCCTGGGTGAAGGAGGAAGCTTGCCCCCACGATCTCGCTCCAACTACGAGCACCACCGTAGCGCTTGCCCTCGGCGATGCCCTCGCCATCGCGTTGCTAGAAGAGAAAGGCTTTGACGCGGACGATTTCGCGAGGCTTCATCCCGGTGGCTCGATCGGCAAGCGACTGCTTACCCGGGTGTCCGACGTGATGGTGACCGAGAATCTGCCGATTCTCCCCGAAGCGGCGACGATGCGCGAGGCGGTGGTGCAGCTCGCGGAGCGGCGCGGCATCGCCATCGTGACGATGAAGAACGGCGGGATCGCGGGCGTCATTACCACCGGCGACCTGTCGCGATTGATGGAACACGAGGAGAACGTCTTTCCGATTCCGGTCGCCCAGGTGATGAACAGCAAGCCCAAGCTCGCGCGCGCCGACGAGCTTGGCAGCGCCGTGGTGTATCGGATGGAGACGCACGGCATCATCGCGATGCCTGTCCTCGATGCCGACGACCGGATTGTTGGCGTCGTGCATCTCCACGACCTGATGCGCGCCGGTGTCGTCTGATGCGAGCGATTCTTTGGACTGTGCTCGGCTGCACGATGCTGGTTGCCTGCAGCTCCAAGAAGGAGCCGCCGGTCGCTACGCATTCTCCGCTTGCCGATTCCGCCGACCAGGTGATGTTCAACGCGTCGTTCATGTTGACGGACAAGGGACTTGCGCGCGCCCAGATGCAGGGCGACACCCTGTACTTCTTCGATGACAACACCCGGATCGAGTCCGACAATCCGCACATAACGTTTTTCACGGCGACCGGCGCAAAGGACGCCGTGCTGACGGCGAAGCACGGCACCTCAAACACGCGCACCAACAACATGATTGCGCGCGGCAATGTGGTCGTTGTCTCGGAAGACGGCCGCCGGCTGACCACCGAGGAGCTGATTTACAATCAGTTCAAGAACGAGATCTCGAGCGATAGCGCGTTCGTGCTGACTGAGCCCGATCGCCGACTGGAAGGAATCGGATTCCGCTCCGATCCAAACATGAAAAACATTCAGATTCTCAAGGGCGCGAGCGGAATTGCGAGAGGGGTCTCGACCGAGAGTCCCGCGCCGGCGGGGCAGGGGCAGATCTTCCGGGCCAATCCGGGAGCTGCGGCGCCACCACCTCCGGCCAGACGCCCAGTGCCTGCTTCCTCTTCAACTACGTCTTCCTCAACAACACCCGGCGGACGGTGAAAAGCCTCGGACTGCTGATTGCGGCGCTGACGATCGTCGCGACGCGCCGGGTTGGCGCGCAGGACGTCCCGCGCAGCTGCGATCTGGAGCTGCCGCCCGGGGGCGCGACCACTGCCAACATTCGCACGACCGCGAACGGGCAAAAAATCGTCTATCTCGGTCGCGGCGTACTGGCCCGCTGCATCGGTCAGGGTAATAACCTCACCGCCGACAGCGCCGAATACTACGAATCCGAAGCGCGGCTCTATCTCGTCGGCCACGTTCATTATACAGAGCCGCGGGTTACCGTCGATGCTCAGACGATGACGTACTACCAGAACGACAATCACCTTCACGCCGAAGGCAACGTCGTCGGGGTGATGCAGAACGGGAGCGTCTTCCGCGGGCCGAGCGCCGACTACTATCGAGCCACCGTCGATCGTCCGCTCGCCCGGATGTACGGACCTGGCCGTCCAAACGTCACCCTGGTGCAAAAAGACACCACCGGCCGCGGACGGCAGCCCGACACCGCACACGTCGTCGCCAATCAGATCAACATGATCGGAGACAGCCTCGTTTTCGCCGCCGGCCGCGTCCAGATCACGAGACCGGACCTCATCGCCTCGGGCGACTCCGCGTTCATGGACAGCGGGACCGAATTCGCGCGGTTGATGCGGCAGCCCCAGGTTCAGGGTAAAGGCAACCGGCCTTTCACTTTGACCGGCGAAGTTATCGACCTCTACTCGCACAATCGACAGCTGGAACGGGTCGTAGCGACGCCGAAAGGACACGCTTTGAGCCAGGATCTGGAGCTGGTGGCCGACTCCATCGACCTGCGAGTCCAGAACAATCAGCTCGAGCGCGCGATGGCGTGGGGTCCGACCCGCGCCCACGCCGTTTCGCCCGACCGTGAGATCGTCGCGGACTCCATCGACGCCATCATGCCCGGCCAGCGCGTCCGCGAGGTCCGGGCATTGCGTAATGCGTACGCCGAAAGCACCCCGGACTCGGGGGTCATCTCGACCCAGCGGGACTGGATGCGCGGCGACACCATCATCGCGCGCTTCGACACTCTTCCAACTGGCGACACGACAGGGAAGCCGAAAATCCGTCAGATCGTCGCCGAGGGCCACGCCAGATCGTTCTACCAGATGAAGAGCTCGAAGGGACCCCCGAACGAGCCCACCGTCAACTACGTCCGCGGGCGCGTTATCGACATCGCCTTCGAGGATCGAAAGGTTGCCACCGTCACGGTGTCGGAGCAGGCAGCCGGCGTCCTGATCGAGCCCGCCGAGGCGTCCGCTTCGCCCGCTGCCCCTGGGACGAGTCCGCCATCCACCGGACCCCGGCCGCGGGCCACGACGTCGCCCGCCAAGCCGACCCCCACGACCACTCCGCCCCCGGCTACCAAATCTCCTGCGGGAACCAAGCCGCCCCCGGAAGCTCGATGACGGCACCCGACGGCCTGCCAGACAGCATCCGAGCCCTGTTGGGTGGCGCTTCGCCCACCGAGGAGCTCGATGGCTTCGCCCTCCACGCCATCGTCCGGGCCGCGGATGACAGCGGTGTCGCGCGTCTTCGTGACGTGGCGACCAACTATCGCGAAGACTACCTCCGCGGTCTTCGCCTCAAGGGTCGCGATGCCGAGCGCGAGGCAGGCCGGCTCGGCCAGGATGAAGTCCGGAACTACCTCACGACTTCCATCCTCCCGCGGCTCGCCGAACGGCGCGTGATCCTGCCCCTCGACGGCGACCTCGATCGTGATTCGGCGATCGTGCAGGTGTCGCCGGTGCTCTGGAAGGACATTGCGCCGCACCGCGCCGAGTTCGCCGAGGCGATGCGCGAAACGGGCGAGCACTCGCGCCTGGCGCTCTCCACTCCACCGCGACCGGCACTCGTCAGCGGCAGCATGCTCGACGCGGAAGGCCTGACCAAGATCTACCGCGGCAGGAAAGTGGTGAACAACGTCGCCGTGCACCTTCAACAGGGCGAGATCGTCGGACTTCTGGGTCCCAATGGGGCCGGCAAGACCACCACTTTCTACATGATCGTCGGCCTCATTCAGCCCCTTTCCGGGCGCATTCTGCTCGATGGCGAAGACATCACCAAACTCCCGATGTACGAGCGGGCCCGCCGCGGGATTGGTTATCTTTCACAGGAGCCTTCGATCTTCAGAAAGCTCTCGGTCGAAGACAACATCCTGGCGATTCTCGAGACCCTGCCGCTCTCGTCCGCGGAGCGCACGGAGCGCCTCGAGAAGCTCCTCGACGAGCTGAGCATCAAGCGGCTGCGCAAGAGCAAAGCGTACGCGCTGTCGGGAGGCGAGCGGCGCCGCCTCGAGATCACCAGGGCGCTTGTCACCGACCCGAAGTTCATGATGCTCGACGAGCCATTTGCCGGAGTAGACCCAATCGCAGTCCATGACATCCAGACAATCGTCGCCGGCCTCAGACACCGCGGGATCGGTGTCCTGATCAGCGATCACAACGTCGAACAGACGCTCGACATTGTAGACCGTGCATACATTATGTTCGATGGACAGGTGAACGTCTCGGGAACGGTCCGGGACCTGGTTTTCGACGACACGGTGGCAGATATCTATCTTGGTCCGACACTCACAGCCCGGCTCCGCGACCGCTTCTCGCGCGGAAAAGAGGTAGCAGGCTCTTGAAGCCCGGCCTCAATCAATCGACTCAGCTCCGCCAGGAGCTCAAGATCAATCCACGCCTCTACCAGGCGATGGATCTCCTCTACATGCCGCTGCTCGA
>CAMLDY010000026.1 GCA_946478895.1 uncultured Gemmatimonadota bacterium | reverse complement strand
CGGTCGTAACCCTGAAGACAGGCGCCTGATCTTAGACGGCCTCCCGCCCGTTCAGTTGCAGTTGTCAGATCCCGGACGCTTCCCGCCCGTTCGATTTCTGGTGACCACCGGTGCTGTAAGGCTTTCCCCTATCGGCGGTGCGACAATCGGGTAAAAAATCGCGGTGATGCTCTGATTTCTTGGGATCCGATCCAATCCGAGATTCGGTGGGAATGCGAGCGAGCTTCCCATCACCATCACTCAAATGAAAACCCTCTCAGCCAGAACGACGCTCTTCGCGAGCGTCGCCGCGGTCGCCGTCGCTGTCGGTGGACTTTACTCCTGCTCGGCCACCTCTTCCGGAAACGACAACGTCCTCGTCGGCAACGCGGCGTCAAAGGTCTATGTCCCGCCCGGCAAGTACGACGAGTACTACGCGTTCTTCTCGGGAGGGTTCAACGGCCAGATGATGGTGTATGGCCTTCCGTCCGGCCGGCTTCTCAAGTTCATCAGCGTCTTCTCCCAGAATCCCGAAACGGGCTACGGCTACAACGAAGAAACGAAGCCGATGCTCCAGACGACCTACGGATTCACGCCGTGGGACGACACCCACCATCCCGAGCTCTCCCAGACCGACGGCGTTCCCGATGGCCGCTGGCTCTTCATCAACGGCAACAATACTCCGCGCGTCGCGCGCATCGATCTGAAGACCTTCGAGACGACCGAGATTCTTCAGATTCCGAACGCCGCCGGCGGGCACGCATCGCCGTTCACCACTCCCAACACCAAGTACATCGTTTCGGCAACGCGCTTCAGCGTCCCCATTCCGAACGCCGACGTTCCAATCGACACCTACAAGCAGAACTTCAAGGGCACGCTCTCGTTCATTACCGCCGACCAGCCCGGCAAGATGGACATCGCGTTCCAGATCCTGATGCCCGGGTTCAACTACGATCTTGGCCACGCCGGCAAAGGTCCATCGGACGGATGGTTCTTCTTCACGACCTACAACTCCGAGCAGGCGTTCCAGAAACTGGAGCAGAACGCCTCGCAGAACGACAAGGATTTCATCGCCGCCGTCAACTATCGTCTCGCGGAGCAGTGCGTCGCGAGCGGCAAGGCAAAGACGGCCGCCGCCGACTACTTCCACAACACCATGGACGAGAAGTCGCGCGTCGCGCGTTCGGAGCGGAAGAGCAGCGTCAGGATGCTCAATCCGCAGGACTGCCCGGGCGTCGTGTACTACCTGCCGACGCCGAAATCACCGCACGGGGTGGACGTCGATCCAACCGGCGAGTACATCGTCGCCGGCGGCAAGCTCGCGACGGTGATTCCAGTGCACTCGTTCTCGAAGATGCAGAAGGCGATCGCCGACAAGCAATTCGACGGTGAAGTGCAGGGAATTCCAATCCTCAAGTACAACTCGACGCTCGCCGGCGAAGTTCAGAAGCCCGGCCTCGGACCACTGCACACCGAGTTCGACGGCAAGGGCAACGCGTACACCTCGATGTTCATCTCGTCGGAGATCGTGAAGTGGAAGCTCGGCACCTGGCAGGTGCTCGACAGGATGCCCGTCTACTACTCGGTCGGCCACCTGATGATTCCCGGCGGCGACAGCAAGAAGCCGTGGGGCAAATACCTGGTGTCGCTCAACAAGATCACCAAGGACCGCTATCTCCCGACGGGACCGGAGCTGGCGCAGTCGGCGCAGCTCCTCGACATCACCGGCGACAAGATGAAGATGCTGCTCGACTTCCCGACCATCGGCGAGCCGCACTACGCGCAAGCGATTCCGGCCGATCTCATCAAGGGCAACAGTCTCAAATTCTACAAGCTCTCCGAGAGCACCCACCCGTTCGTGACGAGATCGGAAGCGGACGGCGGCATCAGGCGCCAGGGCAAGAACGTCCACATCAACATGATCGCCATCCGCAGTCACTTCGCGCCGGACAACCTCGAGGGCGTGATGGTCGGCGACACCGTGTACTTCCACGTCACCAACATCGAGCAGGACTGGGACATCGTGCACGGCTTCGGCGTGCTCGGCGCGGAGAACGCGGAGGTCGTGATCGCGCCGGGTGAGACGAGGACGCTGCGGTGGATCCCCAAAGCCACCGGCATCTATCCCTTCTACTGCACCGACTTCTGCTCGGCGTTGCACCAGGAGATGCAGGGTTACGTGCGGGTCTCCGCGCCGGGGTCGAACGTTGCGCTCAAGGCAAATGTCAGCGAGCGCGCCAAGTCGCAATCGACGCGCGCTCAGGCACTGCCCACCCACGGACATGATGTAGCGGAGGTCCGAAGTGGCAGTCGCTAATCTCAGCTCGGTGCCCGGCGCACGGAGCGACCACGCTCCGCGTGCCGGCGTCGCCGCTGACACGGCGGTTGGCGCTCACGCCGCAGTTCCCGCGCGCGCGCCTCGCAGATCGCGGCTCCTGGTCCTGCTGGCCGCTGTGCTGCTGTGCGGCGTCTACTTCCTGCCGCTCTGGAACGTTCGGCTGACGGCGCCGCAGTATCCGGAAGGACTGGGGATGCACATCCGCATCAACACCGTGGAGGGTGCCACCGAGAACGACCTAAACAACATCAACAATCTCAATCACTACATCGGCATGAAGCGGATCGAGCCCGAATCGATTCCGGAGCTGCGCTTCATGCCGTGGATCGTCGCCGCGTTGGTGATTACCGGAGTTGGCGCCGCGGCCCTCGGCAGACGGAAGGCGCTGTATGGGTGGACTGCCGGCTTCGTGGTCGTCGCAGCGGTCGGTCTGATCGACTTCTGGAAATGGGAATACGACTACGGCCACCACCTCGACAACGAGCACGCCGTTTTGAGGATCCCGGGGATGACCTATCAGCCACCGCTGATCGGCGCCAAACAGCTGCTCAATTTTCGCGCGACATCGTGGCCGGCGTGGGGCGGCGTTCTCGCCGGCATGGCCATCGCCCTCGCGGTAGCGGCGGTCATACTCGCCTGGCGTGAGCGCAAGCGCGCGCTCGCCGGGCGTTGATCCGCACCACTGACAGCAATCTCGCCATGAGAATCTCGACGTGCTCTGTCGCCGTACTGACGGCGATTGCAATCGGGTTGTGCATAGCGCCTGCTGCTGGTGCGCAGACAATCGTGGTCTCGCCGACCGGCGCGGTACGAACGGTTAGCGGTGCAATCCGGTCAGCGCCGCGACACGCTCGCATCGTCGTAAGACCAGGTGTGTATGCGGAGCCGACCATCCTTGTCGATAAACCGGTCGAGATCATCGGCGACGGCTGGCCGGTGCTGGACGGCAAAGGAATGCGTCAGATCATGACAGTCACCGCCGACAGCGTCACCATCCGCGGGCTGCGCTTCGCGCACGTCGGCACGAGCTTCACGGAAGACTGGGCGGCGGTGCGCTTTCAGTCGGTGCGGGGATGTGTCGTCGAGGCGAACCGTTTTGACGACGCGTTCTTCGGGATCTACCTGGCAAGGGTCGACGATTGCGTCGTGAGAGGGAACGTGCTGCGCTCCAATCGCGGCCGGGAGATGAATTCGGGGAATGGAATTCATCTCTGGAACGCGAACAGGATCACCATCGCCGACAACCGGATCACCGGGCATCGCGACGGCATCTACTTCGAGTTCGTCCACAACAGCGTCATCAGCGGCAATCTGAGCGAGCGGAACCTGCGCTACGGACTGCACTTCATGTACTCCGATGACTGCCGGTACCTGCGCAACACCTTTCGTAGCAACGGCTCCGGCGTGGCGGTGATGTTCACCCACCGAGTCGAGATGACGGGGAACCGTTTCGAGGAGAACTGGGGCGGCGCAGCGTACGGCCTGCTGCTCAAGGAGATCGCCGACAGCAGGCTCGATGGCAACGTGTTCTCGCGCAATACGACTGCCTTGATGGCGGACGGCGCCAACCGAATCAAGGCGACCCACAACGACTTCGTCGACAACGGCTGGGCGGTGAAGCTCGAGGCGAGCACCCAGGAGGGAAGCTTTACCAGCAACAATTTCATCGGCAACACCTTCGATGTGGCTGCCAACAACAGCGAGAGCACCAACACCTTCGCGCGCAACTATTGGGATGGCTATCGCGGCTACGATCTCGATCGCGACGGCTTTGGCGATGTGCCTTTTCATCCGGTGCGCCTATTCTCGGTCGTGGTCGCCCAGAATGCGCCGTCGATCATTCTCCTGCGCAGCAACTTCGTCCGCCTGCTCGATTCAGCGGAGAGCATCATACCCGCTCTTACCCCCGAGGTCGTCGCCGATCGCGAACCATCCATGACGAGGGTCCGGTGATAACCGTCCGCGAAGTGAGCAAGAGCTTCGGCAAGCTGCGCGTGCTCGACCGGCTTTCGCTCGCCATCAAACCGGCGCGGATCACGGGTCTGGTCGGCCCCAACGCCGCTGGCAAGACCACCCTTGCCAAGATCATCCTCGGGCTCACCCGGCCAGACTCCGGCTCGATCGAGATCAATGGCGCGCCAATGGGTGCTGACGATTCCTATCGCTCGCGCATCGGCTACATGCCGCAGCTGGCGCGGTTTCCCGACAACCTCTCCGCGCGCGAGCTGCTCGGCATGCTCACGGATCTGCGCGGGGCAACGCCGCCGCTGGACGAAGAGCTGATCGATCGCTTCGCCTTCGAGGGTGCCCTCGACAAGCCGATTCGGGTTCTCTCGGGAGGCACGCGTCAGAAGGTGAACGCGGTCATCACGTTTCTCTTCAGGCCCGAGTTGCTGATTCTGGACGAGCCGACCGCCGGACTCGATCCGGTTGCCAGCGGAATCCTCAAAGACAAGGTCCTCGCCGAGAAACGTGCCGGGAAGACGTTTCTGCTGACGTCGCACATTATGAGCGAGCTGGACGAGCTTGCCGACGATGTCGCCTTCATCAACGAGGGCAAGGTAGCGTTCATCGGTGCGGTCGGAGAGCTGAAGAAGATTACCCGGCAAAACAGCCTCGAGCGCGCCATCGCCGAGATGATGAAGCGGGGGGTTGCGGCATGAGGACCACCGCCAAGGTCGCCGGTTACGAGCTCCGGGATGTGCTGCGCAGCCGCTGGCTGATCGGTTACACACTCTTCTTTCTCGTCGTGACCGACGCTCTGTTCCGATTCGGCGGGGGCGGTGAGAAGGCGCTGCTGAGCCTCGTCAACGTAGTGCTCTTCCTGATTCCGCTCGTCGCGATCGTGTTCTCAACGGTCTATCTCTACGCCGCGCGCGAGTTTACCGAGCTGCTGCTCACCCAGCCGATCCGCCGGCGTCAGGTGTTCGCTGGGCTTTACCTGGGGCTCGCGCTGCCGCTGTCGCTCAGCTTCGTCGCCGCAGTGCTTATTCCGTTCATCGTGCACGGCGGCATTGCCACCGCGCGACCGGGGACCTTCGTCGCGTTCCTTCTCACCGGCGTTGCGCTCAACTTCATCTTTACCGCGCTTGCGATTCTGATCGTCGCCCGCACCGAGGACAGACTCAAGGGACTCGGCATCGCCGTCGCGCTATGGCTGTTTCTCGCCGTTCTATACGACGGCCTGGTTCTGCTGCTGATCTCGATCATGGCAGACCATCCGTTGGAGCGTCCGCTGCTGGCGATGATGCTCGCCAATCCGATGGATCTGGCGCGGGTGGGGTTGCTCCTGCAGTTCGATGTCGCTGCGCTGCTCGGATACACCGGCGCGTTGCTGCAGAAGTTCTTCGGCCGGTCGATGGGTGTGGCAGTCACGGCGGCGGCGATGGCGGGCTGGATCATACTCCCATTCCTGGCCGGTATGCGGGCGTTTCAGAAAAAGGATTTCTGATCGTGCCGCTTTCTCCGCGCGCGACCGCGCGCTAACCAACGAAAAACCAACTGAGGACTATCATGAAGAAAGATTTTACAATGTTGCTCGCTGCTGTTTCCATTCTGGCGTGCGCGAAAAGCGAAAACGGCGGCGCCGATAGTTCGGCCGCCACGCCTGCGCCGGCTCAGAGCGGCGAGACGCAACCCCAGGCGGGCGGCAAGACCATCGTCGTCGAGGCTACGAGCGACGAAAAGGGAAACTATTTCACACCGAACAAGATCGAAGCGCATCGCGGCGATGTGCTGCGCTTCACGCTCAAGCTCGGGGTGCACAACGTGCACTTCCTGCCTGACTCGAACCCCGGCAAGAAAAACCTGCCTCCCGCCAGTGAGATGCTGCAGCTACCGGGACAGACGATCGACATTCCGGTGAACTTCGAGCCGGGCAAGTACTACTTCCAGTGCGATCCGCACGCCGCGCTTGGGATGAAGGGACGGCTCGAGGTCGAGGACGAAGACGACCACGAGAGTCACTAATGGATTGGTTCGTAGCCCGTTTCATCAAGGCCGCGCTCGTCTGGCTCGGCCTTGGAGTCACCCTCGGCGTGGCGATGGCGGTGCATCCGCTCTGGATCATCTACCGGCCCGCGCACGTTCACATGAACCTGCTCGGATTCGTGACGATGATGATCTACGGCGTCGCTTACCACGTCGTGCCACGGTTTTTCGGCCACCCGCTGCACAACCGGAAACTCGGCGGGGTGCACTGGTGGTTGTCGAATGTCGGGCTGGCGCTGATGGTCGTAGGGTTTGTCATGGCGCCGCACTTTGGAGCGCGCAGCGTTCCCGTCCTTGGAACTGGTGGCACGCTCAGCGCACTCGGTGCATTCGCCTTCATCTATAATGTTTGGCGCACCATCGGAGGGCAGGCCGCGTTGAGGCGGGTCGAGATGACGCCAGCGTCGCGGCGGGCGCCGACCGTTGGCGGAGAGTCCTAGGTTAGTTGAGTTGCGGTTCCCAGATCCAGGATGCCTCGACCATCACGCCTCCACGCTGATGATTCCGATCGCCCCTTTCTGCCCGTGCCCGAAACCGTGGTTCACGAATACGAACTCGCCGGGAATGTCGGCCAGCATCTCGAAAACCATCCCGCCGCCGGGCGCGACGGCGAAGGTCTGGACGCCGCGCAATGGCATGGCCGGCGGCGCGCCGAGGTAAACGGTGTCGAACTGCTCGCCGACGACGTGGAAATTGCACGGGTGCGTCGGACCGGCGTTCACGACATAGAAACGGACCCGGTCGCCAACCTTTGCCTTGATCGGTGACGTCATGTACTGCCCCGGCCGGCCGTTGAACGAGACGTAGTCGGGGACGGTCGCCAGCATCTTGGTGTAGTCGAACGGCTGCACACCACCGACTTCAGCGCCGAGGTAATACTCGCACTGCACAAGCACATATTCTTCCGCGGTCGGCAGCGGGGACGGCGGATCGACGATGATCGCACCGACCATCCCGGAGCCGATGTGCATCAGCACAGGCGAAGTGCCGCAGTGATACAGGAACGCGCCGGGATACTTCGCCCGAAAGGTGTAGGACACCGGCTGCCCTGGGGCGACGGACCGGAACGCGATCTTCGGGTCGATCACCGCCGCATGGAAATCCATCGAGTGGGGAATCGACCCGTGATTCACCAACGTGAACTCGACGGTGTCGCCCTGCTTCACGTGGACGATCGGACCGGGGATGTCTCCGTTGAACGTCCACGCCGACACCGTCGTGTCGTCTGAGATCTTGATTGGAACTTCCTGCGCGGTGAATTCGATCTTCAGGGTGCGTTGCGCGCTCACCGGTGGCAGCGCCGGATCGAATCGATGGAACGCCACGCTGGGTTTTTGGGACGCGGCGCTGGTAGACTGATGGACATTGGCGTGACCACCAGTGTCGAGCTTGCTGTCCGGATTGCGGAGGGCCGTCGCCGGCCCAGCCTCGTGGCCGGCACTGCCCCCATTTTCGTGGTCGCTTTCCCGCTTCCCCTCATCCGGGTGGCACGCCGCAAGGAAGAATGGAACGATCGCGCCTGCCGATGACTTTATGAGAAAGTCGCGTCGCGTTGCCGGCCGCTCGGCGAGCTCGGACAGGCGGGGAAGATCTGGGTTCATCAGCAATCTCCGGAGGATGTCTAGAACTTCTCGCCGCGGGCTTCGCGAACATGACTGCCCGCCGAGCGTATGCGCGGCCACATCGTGAAGAAGAAAACGGCGATGCCCGCGAACTGGGCGACACCGCCCGCAACGACCACCAGGCGCAGCCAGAGCGCACCGGAGCCGACTCGCGCGAGCTCGCCGGCAATGCGCGCCGCGGTGCCGATAGTGATCAGCCAGTACGCGGCGTTCGCCGCTCTGGGATCATAGCGCTTTTCTTCGCCGCGCTCGCGGGGGAACAGCCACAGCGCCACGCCGAGGATCATCATCATCACGAAGCCGACGAGAATGGCGTGGGTGTGGGCGCTGATCTCGTATTGGCTCGACGAGTCGAGATACAGCTCGCGGCGAACGAGGATGTGCGTACCGATCGCCAGGCCGAGCAGCAGGAATCCCACTGCGGTCTTTATGTACCGACGTACGAGGGAATGCACGGTCGCACAGCATGTTGCAAGAATTGCGCACTGCAAGCTGCGACACGATCCGAAATCCCGACCGGAGACATTCCGTGTAAGGTGACTCCCGACCCAAGACGAGCAACTCGCCCGATACCTCGACCCCCAACCCGAAGTGAACTTCACATCGTCTTCGTTCAGCGGGTGATCAATGACAGCCCCTCCGATCCTCCTTTCGCGTGGCACCGTCCGAGACCGCGCAGCGTTTACGCTGTCAGCGCGTCAACAAAAGATCTTTGGCGTCTTTCTGCTGTTTCACGGACTGGCGCACGCCGGAATTGGCATCTGGGCCGGCGAGACGGGCCGCTGGTGGCTGCCGATCTCACTGTGGGAGCTCGCGATGGTGGGCTTTCTCGCCGGCGGCTTCGGTGCAATCGGAGTCAGCGGTCTCAGGGATTTCTGGCGGCCACTCACGATCATCGGCGCTGCGTCGTCGCTGCTTCTGCTGATTCTTGTACCAGGGTTCATCCTGGTGCTCGGACTGACCGCCGATTTCATCGCGCTGAGCATGGTGGCTTATTCACGCTCGGCCACGACCGCATCCAGTCACGCGCTTCCGCGCCACAAGGCACTCCGCCTCACGGGGGTGATCATCAGCTGGCTGTTTCTCATCTACGTCGCGGTCGTTCTGGCTCTCCGTCCCTGGAATGTCCACTGGGGAACCACGCAAGCAGAGCGCGCCATGGCTCTCCCCGGCGACGAATTCGTTCGGGTCGCACACTATCGCATCGATCACGCGATCACGATCAGCGCGCCAACCGAGTCAGTCTGGCCATGGCTCATTCAGATCGGCCAGGACCGCGGCGGCTTTTACAGCTACACCGCGCTCGAGAACGCCGTCGGGGCGAAGATCACCAACGCCAATCAGATCATTCCCGAATGGCAGAAGCGACAAGTCGGGGAGCTGGTGCCGACCGTTCCCGACAACTACCTCGGCGGAATCTTCGGTCGCAGACTCGGCTGCAGAGTTCTCAAGGTCGTTCCCGGTCAGGCCCTGGTGCTGGAAGGTTGGGGCGCGTTCGTCGTCCTGCCGACAACCGACAACAAGACGCGCATGCTCATCAGAACGCGCGGCGAGGGAGCGCCGAGTCTCGCCGGGGTTCTGGCGGCGCCGTTTCGATTGCTGGTCTACGAGCCTGCGCACTTCATCATGGAGCGGGGAATGCTGCTCGGCATCAAGCGCCGCGCCGAATCGTCACGCCTCGAGAGCACTTTCCTGGCGTCATAGGCGTGGCAGCGCGAAGAGGTTGCGATGCACGTCGACCACCGAACCGACGCTTGGTCTGACCCGACAGCCTCCTGGCACCTTCATCGACTGGGGGAGGGTGCGATAGTGATTCTCTTCCCCTCAGAAGGATCAGGGATGGTGTTCGGGTAAAATAGGCGGCCGAAGAGTACTCGGAGTTTCGATTCCAGAGGGAATTGCAACAACACGCGAAGTCGGTGTCGCAAACACGGCAAGGTCTTGCTGCGCGGCTGCAGCCTCGAAGTACGCCTGGATACACCACTGAGCGGCGTCGGCGATAATGTCCCTTACCAAATGCTCCGCCACACGGGGCACCGCTGCTTCACGCGCCGCCGACTTGATAGCGATCAGAACACTCTCAGGGAGGTATCCGTGGACTTTCATCTGCCTGGTTACCACCCACACGGCCTCGCCGAGCGCGGTCCAGCGAGGAGTGCTGACGCTGACTGGCGTCCTTACGTCTCCGCCGAGCCCGCGGTCTGCTGCCTCGCGGTCGTACCGCTCCGACAGATCAGCTTGTAGCGCTTCGCTGAATGCCTTCGGTAGTACGCCAAGGTCAAGGGCCGTTTGTCTTATCATTGCGGAAACTAGTCAGCAGAGCTTCGACAATCCTGACAGGAACAAGAGACAATCGCTGTAAGGATTTACCGGAAGATTTCAGGGAATCTCCCACAAAAGAGAGGCGGATCGACTACGGATTCGATAGTTCGCAAGTCCCACTTTACGCCCATGGACTACTATTCGGACGGCCATCCCCCCCATAGCCATCGCAGTCCGGCTGAGATCGCAGAGGACGAAAAGCTCGCTGCCTTGCGGGGTGAGTTTTGCGGCGTCCTTCAACCGGCGGCCGACCAAACGCCATTGGTACATCCATGCCTGGTTCCGCGCCAAAGAGCGCTGGTACCATGGGTCGATCGACCAAAACAAAGGAGACGTCCATGAGCATCGATGCGCAGCTCACTCTCACGCCGCCAACTGCGGTGACCGGCGTCAAGTCGTATCGGCATCTGTTCCTGCCCGGCGTCTCGTACAAGCTCCTTCTCGCGATCGACAACGATGACAACGCGCCGGCGGCGATCCGGGTTGCCGCCACGCTGGCACACCGCGGCGCCAACCCCACGGTGTTGCGCGCTATCGAGCCGATGACTCCACTTGCCGGCGGCGGCGCGGCGGACGCGACCTTCGCTTTCACCCAGGCCGTTCTTGGCGAGGAGTTCTACGACGATCAGGCGCGAATCATCCGCAACAGGATCCACGACATCCTCGGTGAGGACCCTGCCTGGCCGGTGAGAACGGTCATCGGTGACCCGGCATCGACCATCCTCTATGATGCGGAGGAAAGTGGCGCCGAGCTGCTGGTCATGGGCATCCATCGTCATGGCGCTTTTGCTCAGGCGCTCGGTGAGAACACCGCCACCCGCGTGATGTCCAACGCCCCGATGCCGATCCTTGGCGTACGACCTGACACCGCCAGCCTGCCGTTTCGCATCCTGGTTGCCACGGACTTCGGCAAGGCGAGCTGGGAGACCGCGCACATCGCCGCAAATCTGGTCGATCCCGGCGGCGTAGTGGTTCTCGCCCACATTGCCCTGCCTTCGCCAGTCGTTGAGGAAGGCGACGAGGGTGCCGCACTCGTCCAACGTGAGGGAATTGACCGGGTGTTCGAGCGGCTCTCGAGCGAGATCAAACAGGGGAAATCGATTCGGGTAGAGACCGTCACCCGCAATGGAGATCCAGGGAAAGAGCTGCTGAGTCTCGCGGAAAAGATCAGCCCCGACATGATCGCGACCGCCAGCCAGCGGCACAGACTGCTCACCCGTTTATTGCTGGGCAGCGTCAGTCGCAAACTCGTGCGCGATGGCAAGTGGTCGATGCTGATCACGCCGCCGAGCCGCTGAAATCGGTCCACGGCCATCGGCCGTGAAAAGGTCAGAGCCCACGCCAAATGGTTTCCCAGTTTGGCGGAGGCCTCTGTCTCTGCTGGCGATTGTCGATAGGGAAATTCCGCACAATCCAGAGCGTGCGCAGGACAAAGTATCCGTGATTTGCCGACTGACCCGCGCGAGTGCGTGATCGATCTTGCCTACAGCGCCCAAAGCGGCGGATGCGCCCGCAAGTGCCCTCTTTTCCGACCTGGCGATGGTCAGATCGAAGCGAGGAGATATCCGGGCGTCATCGCAGCAAGAGCTGGGAGGAACAATGTCAGGAACCACGACCGAACAGGGAACATCGACTGATCTGCTCACCTCTCTCACGCGGTTGCCCGTCGTACTTCTGGCTACCGACGGAACGGCGCAATCCGATCCTGCCGTCCGCTTCGTCCGCGAGTTGTCGGAGCGACGTCCGGTTGACGTAAAGGTGCTTACCGTGGTCAACCATCTCCCTGTCCCGTTTGGCGGTGCCGATCTGCAGTTGATGGCTGACATCCAGCGAGAGATCCAGCGAGATGCGATGACCGCGGTAAAGGGACAGCTCGCCGCGCGAGGCGCAGAGGCGTGGCCGGTGAGTCTCGAGACCGGCGTGCCCGCCGAGCGGATCAGCTCCACCGCCACAAACATCAATGCCTCCATGATTGTCATCGGGCTCGGTGGTCACGGGCTTGCCTCGCGCCTGTTTGGCAGCGAGACGGCCGTGCGGCTGGTGCGGATCAGCGAAATACCGGTGCTCGCAATCGCTGCCGGATTCCGGCCCGCGCCGCAACGTATCGTCGTCGCGATGGACTTCAGCGAGGCAAGCATTGAAGCCGCTCGCCTGGCCCTCGATTTCGCGGACAAGAAGGCGCTGGTAGTGCTCGCTCACTGCGTCCCGTGGAGTCGCAACGAGCACGTCCCGGAAGAATGGTTTCGATCGCACGAAGCGGCGATCACAGCCGAACTAACGCGCGTTACCCGCTGGCTCGACTCGGATAGAAGATTTCGCATCAGCCACCGAATTCTGTATGGAAGACCTGCCGCCAAGTTGCTCTCCTACGCCGAAGAGTTCGAGGCCGACCTCATCGTTGCCGGTACACACGGCCGGTCAGTGCTCGGCCGCGTCCTCGCCGGGCAGACGGTGACAAAGGTGATTCGAGGAGCGCATTGCTCTGTCCTCGTTCTGCCTGCGGCAGCAGCATTCAAGTTCTCCGACAGGCTGCCCGACAGAACTGCTGCCGGCGAGGACATCGGCTTGCGCGCTGGAACCGAAGTGGCCGGCTACGGGTTCCATGGTGCGAGCGTCGCTCCCTTCGACGCTCCCGCGAGTGTGCCCTCGGCGGAGAAGTGTTTGTGAACTCACAACTCGCGGTCGCTCCGGGAGACGGTGTCGCGCTGCGGCCGCCATCCGCGCGCGGCCTCGCGCACGGCCCCAGCCGCTCGCACCTCAACGTCCCGGCGTTCGCCGTCTCGATGATCCTTGCCGGTAGTTTCACAGGCTACCTATCGGGCGACTGGCACTACGCCACGGTTTTGTGGGAGCTCGGGTTGATTGGAGCTGGGCTCCCCGTCGTTTGGCGGACCGTTCGGGGAATGCTGCAGGGCAAGTTCGCCGCGGATGTCGTAGCGAGCCTGTCCATCGTCACTGCCGCGGTAATCGTCGAGCCATTTGCCGGCCTCGTCATAGTCTTGATGCAAACGGGTGGGGAAGCCCTCGAGAAGTTTGCCGAGCGGCGCGCATCGGCTGCCGTCAGTGAGCTCGAGAAGAACGCACCCCGGATTGCCCACCTACTCAGCCCCGCGCGCGGACTCGTCGATGTTCCGGTCGACGAGATCGAGCCCGGCGACAGCTTTCTCGTCCGACCCGGCGAGCTCATTCCATGCGACGGCAAGGTGCTGAGCGGGATTTCAGAGATCGACGTCTCGCAGCTTACCGGCGAAGCGATTCCGGTGCCGGCGATCGCTGGCACCGAGGTCATGAGCGGATCGCTGAATGCTCACGGAGTTCTCAGCATCAAAGCGTCGGCGCGAGCCGCAGAGAGCCAGTACTCTCGCATCGTGGAGCTGGTCCGATCCGCGCAAGCCTCGAAGGCACCCCTGCAGCGCCTGGCGGACCGGTACGCGGTCTGGTTTACGCCCTTCACCCTGTTTCTTTGCGTCGTCGCCTACGCTTTCACTCAGTCGTGGGTAATCGTTCTCGCCGTCCTCGTCGTGGCCACGCCATGTCCGCTGATCCTGGCGACTCCGGTAGCGATCATCGGCGGCATCAACCGGGCCGCGCGCCAGAAGATCATCATGAGGCATGGCGGCGCGCTCGAGTACCTGAGCAAGGTCAATCTCGCGGTATTCGACAAGACGGGCACGCTGACGATCGGCAAGCCCAGTGTGAAGCGAGTCGTCGCGCTCCCCGGTTTCGACGAGCGAACCATTCTGACTTTCGCGGCGGCGGTCGAGTACGGATCGAGCCACCTGCTGGCGCGGGTCGTTGTCGATGAGGCGGAGCGGCGCTTTGGATCAATTCCGGAGGCCCGTCTGCATCGCGAATCGCCAGGCGAGGGCGTGACGGGTGCGCTCGATCACACCGACGTCGTCGTTGGAAGCCGAGCATTTGTCGCCACGAAATCGACCGGATCGCTCGACCAGTTCGCGCCGCTCGAGACCTCCGAGGCCGGGTTGAAAGCATATGTCCTGCTCGACGGCAGACCGGCCGGCGTCATCGAGTACGAGGATGCTCTTCGTCCCGAATTGGGGGTGTTGCTGCGGGCGCTGCGCGATTTCGGCATTTCCCGTCTCGTGCTGCTGTCGGGCGATCGCGAAGCCAACGCCCGCGCCGTTGGAGAGCTCGCCGGCATGGGCGAGATCCATGGTGAGCTGTTGCCCGGTGATAAGGCGGCGCTGATTTCACGGTACCGCGCCGGCGGCGACGTCGTATTGATGGTTGGAGATGGAACGAACGATGCCCCCGCCCTCACGGCCGCCGACGTGGGAATTGCGATGGCTGGTCACGGAGGCGGGGTCACGTCTGAAGCGGCTGATGTCGTAATCCTTGTCGACGATCTGAGCAGGGTCGGCGAAGCCGTATCGATCAGCAGGCGCACTATGAGGATCGCGCGCCAGAGCATCGTCGTCGGTCTTGGGTTGAGCGCGGTTGCGATGGTATTCGCGGCGTTCGGCTACATCGAGCCGACTGTCGGCGCATTGCTGCAGGAAGGCATCGACGTGGCCGTCATACTGAACGCGCTGCGGGCGAGCTGGCCACAAACCGCGCAGGTACTCGCGTGAACCTTGCGCACCAAATGATGCGCAAGGTTGTTCGGTGAACTACGCCGGAAGCGTTGCTTCCTGGCGAGTGCGCGCTCCGCGCTCATCCTCGAGTCTCGCGTCGGTCGCCGTTTTATCGGGGTGAAAGACGAGGATCGAGCTCATCGCCGACTTCGTGACGCCATCGGCAACGCTGCCGTGAATCACTCGCGAAAATCCGCCGCGCCCGTGAGTGGCAATCGCAATCAGGTCAGCGCCCACTCGCCGCGCGTAATCAGTGATGGTCGCCGGAATCAGCTCCCCGATCACGACCTCGATCGTCGCGGGCACGCCCTCGGCGCGGACTTCCGCCGCGCGGCGCGTCAGGTACGCCTTTGCGCCGGCAACCTTTTTCTCCCACCAGGGAAGTCGGCGCTGCTCATCGTTCTCGTAAGCATCCTCGGAGGGCGCCAGCACGTGGAGCAGCGTTACCTCGGCCTCTTCCATCTTTGCGAGCGGGATCACCCTCGCCAGTATCTGTTCCGCCAGCGCCGACCCATCGAGCGGTACCACGATGTGGTGAAATTCCTTGGTCGCCTCGGGAGTAAGGTAGGTGGCCCTTGGCTTGACGACGAGCACGGGGATCGTAGTGCCTCTAATCAACGAATCCGTGATGCTCCCCAGCGACAGCCTCGCGATTCCGCGCCGTCCGTGACTGCTGATGACGATCAGATCGATCTCGTTCCTGCGGGCGTAGCCGGCGAGCACATCGGCGACTGGCCCGAGCTCAAGATCCGCAGTCACATCGACATCGCTGAGAGAGCGGCACTCCGCCGCCAGGGCATAAAGCTCGGAGAGCGCGGCGTCCTGCTCGGCGCGCAGCATCTCGGGCGTGAACATCACCGCGTCCGGTGACGCAGCCATGCCGAAGTACGCGCCTGTCGATACCACGCGTACCAGGCGCACCTTCGCGTCGCACCGCTCCGCAACCCGCAACGCGACCAGGATTGCTTCACGGTCGAAGCCAGACCCATCCGTTGGGACCATGATGTTCTTGTACATTGAGCCTCCATTGTCGAAATCGGCCGGGAACGCAATCCCTCCCGCTCTTGCACAATCTTGCGCCGATGGCGGTCGCTCTCTGTCAGTCAATCACTGATTTCCTGTGGGGGAATTCAGCACGACGGCCGGCCGCTGAACCGAGACTGGCAGGAGCTCGACGCTCCTCCAGGATCCGAACAAGACATCGTTGTTCTCGAGTGTCGCTTCGCTGGCGAGGACGTTGTCGGGCCTGAGCACGAGCATCGAGATGTTTGCCTGGTGCAGCACGGCATCGGCGACGCTGCCACGCAGCATCCGCGCGAGACCGCCGCGCCCGTGGGTCGCGATTGCGATCAGGTCGATCTTTTCTCTTGCCGCGAAGTCACTGATCGCGCCCGGGACGCTCTGGCTGACCACGATGTCCGTGTCCACCCGCAAGCCCGCGCGGCGGCGGAGCTGGCGTGATACGCGCTCCAAATAGCTCTGAGCAGACTTGATGTCCTTCTCCCACCACGCCGGCCCGGAACTGGTAATCTCCCTCGGGGCCGGTGGCTGCGCTCTGATCACGTGCAGCAGGGTCATGTCCGCCCCTTCCACGCTGGCAAGCGATACGATTGGTGGAAGGATCTGCTCGGCCAGACTGGATCCGTCGAGCGGAACCACGACGTGCGTGAAGGCCTTGCCTGCCTGCGGGTTGAGGTAGCTGGTTGGTGGCTTCACCACCAGGACCGGAATGGACGTGTGACGAATGAGCGAATCAGTCACACTTCCGAGGGACATTCTGGCCAGGCCGCTACGGCCATGGGTGCTGATCACGATGAGGTCCACCTCGTGCCGCCTGGCGTAATCCTCGAGGACATCCGTGACCGGTCCGGCGTGGAGATCCACACCGATGTCGACATTCGAAAGAGCGCGGCATTCGGCGGCAAGCGCGTAGAGCTCTCCCAGCGCACGATCCCTCTCACTGCGAACGATCTCCGTGGCGACGGCCGTGCCTTCCGCTGCCACCGCGACCGCGAGGAAAGATCCGGTTCCAAGCACCCGCACCAGCTTGACCTTCGCTTCGGTTCTTTCCGCGATTCTCAATGCGACCCGGATCGCCTCGCGGTCGAAGCCCGTGCCGTCCGTCGGCACCATGATGACCCTGTACATACGAACCTCCAGATTTGTCGCACGTCGAATTGCGCAGAACCTTCGATCCGGGAATCTCGGCGTCGCTGCCAAGCTTCTGCGTAGGAGGAGCGCTGATTTTTTGTCAGAGTTTCCCTGTTTCGACGCGGCACACGAAGAGCACGACGCGCCCGGGGCTCCGGCTACAGGTGCGATCGCCGCAACAGCTGCGCGTTGACCGCCACGATGACCGTGCTCATCGACATCAGGATCGCGCCAACAGCGGGATTCAGCACGATTCCCCATTTTGCCAGTGCGCCCGCGGCGAGCGGGATCGCGACGATGTTGTAGCCAGCCGCCCACCAGAGATTCTGAATCATCTTGCGATACGTCGCCTTGCTGAGCGCGATGATGCGCGGCACGTCGCGCGGGTCGCTTCTGATAAGGACGACGTCACCGGCTTCGACGGCGACGTCGGTCCCGGCCCCGATCGCGATCCCGACATCGGCGGTCACCAGTGCGGGCGCGTCGTTGACGCCGTCGCCGACCATTCCGACACGCTTGCCCTGACGCCGCGCTTCTTCGATTCTCGACGCTTTCTGGTCCGGCAGCACTTCCGAGAGAACGCGGTCGATGGAGAGCTCGGCGGCAACGGCGTCCGCGACTGCCCTGGAATCGCCGGTCATCATCGCCACCTCGATGCCCTGCTCGTGCAGCCGACGAACCGCTTCCGCGGACTCTTCACGGATCGCATCCGAAACCGCGAGCACCGCCAGCGCAGTCTTGCCTTCGACGAGAACGATCGCACTCTGCGCTCGCTCGACGGCGCGCGCCATTGCCTCGCGGAGGCTCGGCTCCAATGTCACGGCGTTTTGTCGAATCAGCGCCGGCCCTCCGACGAGCAGATGCCGTCCCTCGACCTGAGCTTCAACGCCGTGACCGGGAATGGCGCGAAAACCGGTAGCCGGTGGTGCGGCGATGCCGCGTTCCGCGGCACTCTTTACGACCCCCTGTGCGATCGAATGCTCGGAATCGCGCTCGACAGCCGCCGCGAGGCGCAAAGCGTCAGTCGCCGAGAGAGATCCCGCCGGGGTGATGTCGACGACGCGGAACTCGCCGCGGGTCAGTGTTCCGGTCTTGTCGAAGAAGATCGTGTCGAGATTGCGCGCTTCCTCGAGCCCACGCCGGTCGCGCACCAGCAGCCCCGACCGCGCGCCGAGGGTAGTGGAGATCGCGACCACTAACGGAATGGCGAGACCGAGCGCGTGGGGGCAGGCAATCACCAGCACTGTGACGACGCGCTCGACGGCGAACGCCGCCGTCGCTCCGGCGAGCAGCCAGGCCACCAGAGTTATGACAGCCGCCACGATCGCGATCACGGTCAGGTAAAACGCGGCGCGGTCGGCGAGCGCCTGCGCGCGCGATCGCGAGCTCTGCGCCTGGGCGACGAGCCGCATGATACCACCAAGAGTCGTGCGCTCCCCCGTTCCGGTGACTTCGACGCGCAGCGATCCAGCGCCGTTGATCGTTCCGGCGATGACTTTGTCGCCTGACTTCTTCGGAACCGGTCGTGATTCGCCGGTAATCACGGACTCGTTGACTTCGCTGGCGCCATCGACGACGCGACCGTCGGCGGGAATGCCCGCGCCCGGTCTCACCAGAATCACATCTCCGTCCCGCAGCTCGGCGACCGGCACTGCCGCGATGCCCTCGTCGGTCACCCGCTCGGCCGTGTCCGGCACAAGCTTCGCCAGCTCCGAGAGCGCGCCACTTGCCTGGGAGATCGATCGCATCTCGATCCAGTGCCCGAGGATCATGATGGTGATGAGCGTGGCGAGCTCCCACCACAGATCCATTCCCGCGGCGCCTAGTGTGACGGCGAAACTGAATGCGAACGCGACGGTGATCGCCAGCGAGATCAGCGTCATCATTCCCGGCCGGCGATCCTTGAGCTCGGCGGCAGCCCCGCGCAGGAAAACCAGTCCGCCGTAGAAGAAGAGGATCGTTCCGAAGATCGCGGGCAACATCGTTGATCCTGGGAATTCCGGCGCGCGGTAGCCGAGCCATTGCTGGACCATCGGTGACCACACGACGGTCGGAACGGTCAGTGCCAGCGATCCCCAGAATTTGTCGCGAAACATCGCGACACTATGACCGGCGTGCCGGTCGTGACTGCCGTGCTCTTCGTGGCCCGCGTGCGCGTCCGGGTGCGCGACGCTCAGCGGATGGGGCAGGGACTGTGCGCCGCCGTGATCGTGAGTATGGCCGTGCCGATGATCGGCATGGTGCTCTCGATTCTCACCGGGACCTTGCATGCGTCGTCACTGAGATGAATACGAATGATACCTTCTCCCTCGTAGTGCCGTGGGTCCCGAACCTTCATGTCGACGCGCACCACGTGGAGCTCACCCAGCGGAGTCGGTATGACCTCGCGCCGCACCACGCTGACCCTGACGGGATTTCTTGCTGGGTCGAAGTGGCGGTCGAAGCTGTAGACCGTTCCAGGCGTCAATGCCAGGGTCCGAATGAAGTACATGAACGACAGCTCGTCGAGCGGTGCGCTCGTGACGCTGCTGCCGCTGTCCCCATCTGCCGATTTCCAGCTCTTTGTTTCGGGGTAGAGCTCGAAGGATTCGTCGTGACGCGATAGTGGATTGCGCTCCTGCTTGCTGAAACGCAGCGATGCCCCGCGAGCGGGATCGAACCACGATGAGCTGAAGCTCCTGCCGGGAACGAGCATGTAGCGAATTCGCGAGTCGAAGCGGAACAGCATCGCCTCCGAGCCACGAACATCTACCGGCCCCTCTACCCACATGGCCGCCGTCCCCACTTTGCTGCCGTTAGCAAGGGTGACCCGATATTCGAGTCGCTCTCCGAATCGAAACGGCAGCGCCGCTCCGAGCCCTGCCTGACCCGCCGTGAATCCCGCGAGGAGCAACGGAAATACGCCAAGCACCGCCAGCCGCGCGATCGAGCGCGTGGGCAAGTCCGGGCTGCTGGGGAACCGAAGAGATGGATGCAAATGCATGGATCAATCTGGCCTCCATCGCCGGTGTCCGGCGTCGGGAACTGCCGTAATTCACGTCGGCAGATGCACCATGAAGGACCGGCGAAAGCCTTACGTGAGGAAAACTCCCACAAAAAACCAGCGCATCTCCGACGGACGGAACCCGCGACTCCGTGCACCTTGCGTCCATGGGATACTACGAAAGTCCGCCCCGTCACTCGCACCGATCGCCGGCCGAGCTCGCTGAAGATGAGATCCTCGCCGCTCTGCGCGGCGTCGTCTACCCACCGAGAAGGCGCGCGACGACCTGGCTCCAGGAAAGGCCCACCCAATCGCAGTCTAGATCTTTTCGCAGAGACGAACTCCGGAGGAACGATGCTCAGGATCAGGGACGTAATGACCCGGAACGTGCTGACGGCGACGCCCGACATGCCGTTGACGGACGCTCTGGCGCTATTGACTGAAAACCACGTCAGCGGCGCGCCCGTAGTCGACGGCGGAAAAGTCGTTGGGGTTTTCTCAGCGACGGACCTGCTGGCATTCTTCGCCGACTTGCAGAGTCCAACCCGCGGCCTGGCGTTCCGCGGCCGGCGGGCGCGCGCCGCGCCTCTCGAGGATGTAACCGTTGCGGACGTGATGACCCGTCAGGTCGAATCGCTGCCGCCGGACTGCAGCATCGAAGAAGCGGCGCTGCTGATGGGAAGAAAGCAGATCCACCGGGTGGTGGTGATGATGGGCGATGTGCTGCTTGGCATCGTCTCGACTGCCGATGTGGCCAAGGCCGTTGCCGAACAACGAATCAGGAACCGCACTTTCGTTTTTGCCTGACATGGGGGGTCGTTCGATGCGAAGCATCAAGGCAGTTCTCGCTGGTTTTCTCGTGACCACCG
This sequence comes from uncultured Gemmatimonadota bacterium, assembly GCA_946478895.1. Next base: position 7,569 of record CAMLDY010000026.1, on the reverse strand, counting down.
GGTTGATCGTGACCGGCGGCTGGGCGCTCGGCAGACTCGTCGCGCCGGCGATGCGCGGCGAGTACTACATGCCCACCGTTGGGGCCGGTGTGATTGCCCTCGTCTATACGGCAGCTGCGATAATCGTGGGCGCATACGTGACCGCACGCATCCATAACTCGAGCCAGACGATGAGTGGGTTCATCGTGGCGCAGGTGTTCTTCGGGTTCGGTCTCATCCGTGAGTTCTGGAGCACCGGCGCGTCGTGGTACACCGTCGCTGCTCTCGTGCTGGTCATTCCTTGCGCAATAATTGGCCAGGCTTTCGCCCGAAGGGCCCTCCGCGAGCGGCTGCGGGCCGCCTGACCCGGCCGTCCGCGCGAACAAATCTTTCAACGCTCCACCGCGAGCCGGAGTAGATATGAGTCTCGTCCACATTCACTTGCTTCTCAACCATGTTCCGGTCGTCGGCGCTCTCGTCGCACTGATACTGTTTTCTGCCGCGCTGTTGCTGCGGGATGTGGTTTCCACGAAGTTCGCGCTGGCGTTCACCGCTGGTCTGGCCGCTGTTGCCATCGCGGTCTACTTCACCGGTGAGCCCGCCGAAGAGGCGGTCGAGCATCTTGCTGGCGTGACCAAGAGTACGATCCACGAGCACGAAGAAGCCGCCGAGCTGACAACGATCGTGATTGGCGTTCTGGGCGGGCTGTCGTTGCTCGCCCTTCTCTGGCTGCGCTCGAAGCGCGCGCCGAGGTGGATGGCGGCGGCCGGTCTTGTCGGCACGCTGGCGATAAGTGCGCTGATGGGATGGACGGCCAACCTCGGGGGACAGATTCGGCATACCGAGATTCAGGCGGTGAACTCGTACTCTGACTAACGGCATTGATAATCGCGGACTAACTGGAACTCGGACAACCGCTCAAGTCGGCAGCCCGAGTTCCAGTTAGTCCGCGATTATCGATGCCGTTAGTTGCAGTACAGGTCCTTTCCTTGTAGGGGAATCCCCCCTCCCTCAGTGCGGAATCCCCGCCAAAACTTCAGCGACTTGCCCGCGAAAATTGAGGTGAAGTCCGACAGTAGCGGAATCGCTGGACTCGTATCCTGGGTGCGTACCAAACAACGCACAAACCAATCGAGGATACGAAGATGAGAAAGACCCTTCTGACAGTCTCAGCGCTGATGGCAGCGACGGCAACCGCCGGCGCGCAAGGCGCCAACGCGGTTCGACTCCGCCTCGATCCGGCCAGCGAGCTGACCGTCGAGGGCACGTCTTCCATGCACGCGTGGCACTGCAAGACCGACAAGCTCAATGCCTACGTAGATGTCGATCCCGGCTACACCAAAGACCTCACCAAGGTCGCGCGGCCGATTGCAGCAGTGAAAGTGAACATCGTTGTCAAGACGCTGAGCTGCGGGAATTCGCAGATGGATCGCAACATGTACGGCACCCTCAAGGCCGATGAGAACCAGCTGATCAAGTACACCCTGACCGGCTACGACCTTCTCAACGGCAGCGTCTCACCGACCGCCTTCGCTGCGAAGACCACCGGCACCCTCATGATCGCCGGCGAAACCAGGTCGATCGAAATGAAGATCAGCGCCGAGCGCCAGAGCGATGGCAAGGCTGTCGCTTCCGGCGAGCAGACGCTTCTGCTCAGCGACTTCGGCATCAAGGCGCCGAGCTTCATGTTCGGTACCCTCAAGGTTGGCAATGAAGTCAAAGTGAAATTCACGCTCAAGGCAGGACCGGAGCTGCTGGCGCAGCTGGACGCGCTCAATCGCGCCGGGCAGTAAGGACAAATCGCAGTCGACAGCAATCACGCACAACGATTCAACACCGGGAGCAATTATGAAAACCACTTACACAGTCCTTGCAGCCGCGGTCGCAATGCTCGCAGTCGCGCCCCGCATGAGCGCGCAGGGAACCAAAATGACAGTCGGCGCCACGGCAGCCAACCGCGTCGATACGGCTTCGCCGGCCGGTATCGCGCTACCAGATTCGACAACCATCGACACCGTCAGGAAGATTGCCGCTGTCGGCAAGAAAGAGGCGAAGAAGCCGTCGGCGTTCATGGCGATGGCACCGAAGGTGGAGATCCAGAACTACCGCCCCGAAGACAAGCGCGGCATCAACGTGTTCGAGGCACCGAAGGATGAATCAGTTGCTTACGATGGATTCAAGCTCCAGTGGGGTGCTGCTTTCACTCAGCAGTTCCAGGGTCTCGATCACAGCAACACTGCTGCCCCGCGGATGGTGACCTCCGGCACTCCGCCGGTGACCACCGATGCCAACCAGCTGATTCGCATCGGCCACGGGCCGAACAACGCCACGGCCAATCTGTACCTCAACGGCCAGCTGGCGCGCGGAATCCGCGTCGCGATGACCACGTACTCATCGGCGCGGCACCACCAGGAGACCTGGGTCAAGGACGGCTACCTGCTCGTCGACGCTTCGCCGATCGACTGGCAGCCGCTCAACGACATCATGAAGTACGTGACGATTCGCGCCGGACACTTCGAGATCAACTACGGTGATGCGCACTTCCGCCGCTCGGATAACGGCAACGCGATTCGCAACGCACTCGTCGGCAACTACATCATGGACGCCTTTACCACCGAAGTCGGCGGCGAGATTTATGTTCGCCCCGGACCGTTCCTCTTCATGGGTGGGGTCACCGGCGGTGAAAGCCGCGGCATGATCACCAGCCCCGACAAGCGCTCGCCGAGCTACCTGATGAAGGTCGGCGTCGACAAGACTCTCGAGAACGGATTCCGGTTCCGTCTCACCGGCTCCGAGTACGCGACCGCCAGCTCGGTCAGCAATACTCTCTTCAGTGGTGACAGAGCGGGCTCACGGTACTACGATGTGCTCGAGAATACGAGCTCGACGGAAACTGCGCAGGCATGGTCGGGTGCAATGCAGCCGGGTCTGAAGAACAGCATTCACTCCTGGGTCATCAACCCGTTCCTCGAGTACAGAGGCCTGGAGCTATTCGGCAACATCGAGACTGCCAAAGGTCGCGCCGCGGGCGAAACCGCCAACCGCACCTGGAAGCAGAACGTCGGCGAAGTAGTGTACCGCTTCCTTCCCGATCAGAGGGTGTTCGTCGCCGGACGGTATAACACGGTCAAAGGCCAGCTGACGGTCGGCAGCCCTGACGTCACGGTCAATCGCGCCCAGGTCGGTGGTGGCTGGTTCATCACCCCGAACGTGCTCACCAAGCTGGAGTTCGTGAACCAGAAGTACCTCGATTTCCCGACGACCGACATTCGGAACGGCGGGAAGTTCAAGGGGTTCATGGTCGAGGGTGTAGTCGCCTTCTGACCAACCGATGGCTGCATGACGCCGCGCAGTGACCCGGCGCGGCGTCATGCGGCGTTTCCACGCCCGATTTGCCCGAATCCGTGTAGAATTCAGGCGAAGCTAAAGGAGGGAATGATGTACAAAGTCATCATGGCGCCGACGGAAGGATCTGACAGCGAAAAGCCTGCTGTCCTCGCGGCGGTGAGACTCGCCCAGCAGTTCGATGCGACGCTGCGGCTCGTTCGAGTGGATCCGGCGCCCCTCGTGCTCCAGACCGTCCCGCACCAACCGGTCCTCGAGATTACCGAAGAGAGTCTCCGAGAGGAGCGACGCGCGCGGCTCCGCAAGCTCGAGTCAGAAGGCGCCGAATACAGGAAAGCAGGGATCCGCGTCATCACGTCGCTCGAGGACGGACCGGTCGGACCCACCCTCCGCGAGTACGCGGAGAAGTTCGGAGTCGACCTGATCGTCATGAGCAGTCACGCTCGGGGGGGCATCAAGCGCATCGCCCTCGGCAGCGTTACAGACTATCTCATCCGCCACACCCACATCCCGGTGCTGGTGGTCAAAGAGGGGACGACCCTGCTGAATGCCGCTCCCACATCATCGGTCACGCGGATCGTCGTTCCCCTCGACGGCTCGGCGCTCGCGGAGCAGATCCTCCCCGATGTCGCGTCCCTCGCACTGCGAATCAACGCCACCGTAAGCCTCGTCCAGGTTCTGACGCCGACGACGTACTCGCAGGAGCGGATCATGCAGCCCGGACTCCCGTGGTGGGATGCGGACATGGCCGCGGCCGAGGCGTATCTCACCAGCGCGGCGAGCCGACTCGCCGAGGATGGTGTCGCCGTCAGCAAGGATGTCGTGCTCGGTGAGAGCGTCGCTCAGTCCCTCCTCGACTACGCCGAGCGCGCGCGCGCCGATCTTCTGGCGATAGCCACCAGCGGCGCCGGCGGCATGACTCGGTTCGTGTTCGGTAGCGTCGCCGACGAAGTGACCAGGAGATCGCCGACGTCGCTGCTCGTCTTCCACCCCAAAGCGCAGGCCGCGGTCAAAGAGACATCCGCGGAAAACAAAGCGCTGGCGGAGGCGTGATGTCTGCCGCGAAGAAGACGCGCTCTCGCCCGGCTCGCCCCGTATCGACGGCGGCGAGCACGGTCGCGAAGCCACCCGCGCGGCGGGGAGATGTGAGTTTCCGTGATCTGGAGCGCGACGAGATCGAGCAGGTTCTGCTGCGCAACAAAGTGGGGCGCCTCGCATTCTCTTTCCACGACCGTGTCGATATCCAGCCCATCCACTACGTGTACGAGCGCGGCTGGCTCTATGGGCGCACCTCGGAAGGCGACAAGATCATGGCGCTCACCCACAATCAGTGGGTTGCATTCGAGATCGATGAGGTGCGGGATGTCTTCGAGTGGACGAGCGTGGTGATCCACGGCAGCTTCTGGATTCTCCATCCCCGCGGCAGCGCCCACGCCGAAGAGCTGTGGATCAAAGCGGCGGAGCTGGTGAGCAAGATCGTACCCGGCTCACTCACCGAGACGGATCCGGTGTCGTTCCGTCAGACTCTTTTTCGGATTGCAGTCAGCGACGTGCGTGGCCGGGAGGCGAGCACCAAACCCGCGAAGCGCGTCACCCCCTGATTCCGCAGGGGCTAGTCGGATTGCTGGTCGTCTGACTCGGGGAGGGTGAACGACGCTGTCGTCCCCTCCCCGGGCTTGCTCTCGATCCAGATTCTGCCGCCGTGGGTCTCCACGATTCCCTTCGCGATCGCCAGTCCAAGCCCCGCGCCCTGACGATCGGTGCGAGATGACTGCCAGTAGCGATCGAAGACCCGCGGCAGCTGCTCCGGCGCGATACCCTTGCCGTTGTCGACCACCGAGATGACCACGCCCTGCTTGTCGCGCCGGATCACCACCGCGATCTTGGATCCGTTCGGCGAGAACTTGATCGCGTTGCCGACGAGGTTCGACAACGTTTGCTGGATTCGCTCGCGGTCCGCCATCACTTTGGGCAAGCCCGTCTCGATCTGCAGATCGAGATCGATCCCGCGCGCCTCGACCAATGGCCGCAGAGTCTGCAGCGACTCGAGCAGCAGCGTCGCGGGATCGAGGGGTTGAGGCGAAATGGCGAGCCGACCCGCATCGAGGCGATTCACGTCGAGCAGGTCCCTGATCAGCGCGTCCATCTGGTCGGCGGCCTGGCAGACCAGCTCGATTTTTTCGCGCGCATCCCGGTCTCGCGTTGCCGGATCCTTGAGCAGCGATATGCTCAACATCTTTATGGCCGCCACCGGATTACGCAGATCGTGTGACACCACGCCGACCATCTCGTCACGAGAGCGCAGGCTCGCGCGCACGGTGTCGTGCAGTCGCGCGTTGTCGAGCGCGAGCGCGGTGAGACGCGCGAGGTCCACCGCGAACGTCAGATCTTCGCTATCAAAGCTCGCGCTGCGGCGAAAGAGACAGAGCGCCCCAATCAGCTGCTCGCGCGCAACGAGCGGGAGAAAAAGCGCCGCGCGCGGATTCATCGCTCTGATCGCAGTCAGGTAACTCGGAATTCTGCTTCGCTCGAGCAAGTGCGCCGTGGCATCGGGCTGGATGAGCACGGGCGCGCGCTTCTCCAGAATCTCGGCCAGCGGATGATTCCTCGGTGGAGTTCGAAGTCCCGCGTCACCGAGCTCGTCCAACACGGCCTCGATCGCGGGATCGACGTGAGCGGCCGCGCCAATGTGAAAGCCGTTCCCAGTCCTGTTCTCGAGGATGCAGCCGTCAGCGATCGTCGGGACCGCGAGCCTGGCGACTTGTGTGAGAGTCTCTGTCGAGCCGAACGCCGCGGCCAGCTTCTCGCCCGCTTCGGCGAGAAAGCTCTCGCGCTGCTCGAAACGCTTGCGAGCGGAGATGTCCCGCAGCACCACGGCATAGATGACACTCCCGTCCTCGTGGTGGACCTGGGAAATTGCAGCCTCGGCGGCGAATTCTTCGCCACTTTTTCGGAGCGCCGCGATTTCCCTGCGCTCGCCCATTCGGCGCGCCCGTACACCCGAGCGGCCGAATTCCTCGACCTGGCGGGCGTGGTTCGCACGGAAACGCTTAGGGATGAGGACCTCGATCCGCTGGCCGATGATCTCCTGGGGTTTGTATCCGAAGATCGCTTCGGCGCCCGCGTTGAAGAACGTGATCCGCTGGGAGGCATCGATGCAGATCACGGCATCGGCCGCTATCTCCACGATCTCCGCCAGAATGTCGTGCGTTATCCGATCGGGCATCCTGTCCGGTTATCCCCTACAAAACGTGGGAGCTTTGCCCAGCAACAATCCTCCAACCCACGACAGAGGCAGCTAAGCCTGAATCGTACTTTGAGCGTGTAGGTAACCGCACCCTCTTTTCTGCTCAACAACAATGAACGACAACAATGAGATAAAGATGCCCGCGACGCTGCTCGGCAAAAGGGGCTCGCGGCGTGACTTCCTTCGCAATACCGCGGCGACGGCGATGGCCGGCAGCGTTCTCGCTGCCTGCTCCGTCGGCGAGTCCGGTGCGCAGCAGTCGAAGATCCACGAGGAGGATCATAGTGGCGGCACCATGGCGCCGAACCCGGCACCGCTGTCGCCCGCCGAAGCGGCGGAAGCGATGGACAAGATGCATGAGGCGGGCATCAAGGCCTTTCCGGCAAAGACAGAGGGAAAGGGCAACCGGATTCTCGAGCCGAAAATCAAAAACGGCGTCAAGATCTTCGAGCTCACCGCGAAGAAAATCCGTTGGGAGACCACGCCCGGACAGACGGTCGAGGCGTGGGCGTACAACGAGCAGATTCCCGGTCCCCAGATTCGCGTGCGCGAGGGAGATCGCGTGCGGGTGATCCTCAAGAACGAGCTCACCGAATCAACGGTCATCCATTTTCACGGCGTCGAGCTGCCAAACGATCAGGATGGCGTGCCGTTCATCACTCAGCCGCCTGTAAAGCCCGGCCAGACCTGGACATACGAGTTCACGGCGCCCAATCCCGGCTCGCACATGTACCACTCGCACCACAATTCCGCGACCCAGGTTGGTCTCGGATTGCTCGGCGCGTTCATCATCGAGCCGCGCGATCCGCAGCCGATCGAGAAAGCCGACGTCGACTATGTGCTCGTCCTCAACGACGGCGCGCACGGTTACACCTTCAACGGCAAGAGCTTCCCGGCGACCGATCCGATCGTGGCGAAGAGGGGCCAGAAGGTCCGCATCCGGTTCATGAACGAAGGGATGATGATCCACCCGATGCACCTGCACGGAATGCACATGA
>CAMLDY010000025.1 GCA_946478895.1 uncultured Gemmatimonadota bacterium | reverse complement strand
ATCACCTCGATGGATCCCGCGGCGCGGATCCTCATGTGCAGCGCAATGGGACAGCAGGCGCTGGTGCAGGAAGCGTTGCAGGCGGGCGCGCGCGACTTCGTGGTCAAGCCGTTTCAGCCGAGCAGAGTGCTCGAGGCAGTCCAGCGGGTACTCGCCTAAGTGGATACCGGCCGCTACGCCAAGCTGTTTCTCTCGGAGAGCCGCGAGCACCTCTCCGAGATAAACAACGCGCTCCTCGATCTGGAGCGTGGCGGCAGCGACGCGGCCGTCGCAAGGTTATTCCGCTCGGTGCACACGATGAAAGGCATGGGCGCGGCGATGGGGTACACGTCGGTCTCCGAGCTTTCCCACGAGCTCGAGACGTTGCTCGACAAGGTTCGGAATGGCGCGCTGGTGGTAACCCGTCCGATCATCGACACCTTGTTCGCAAGCGTCGACACACTCGAGAAAGCGGTGGATCTGGCAACCGCCGCCAATTCCGAGCAGCTGGATGTGAGGGCGGCGATAGCGCGCATCCAGCAGGCCGCAGCCGAGGCCGCGCCGGCGGGCGGGGCGACGGAGCTTTCCCCGGCGGCACCGCCCGCAGCTTCTCCGAGCGCCTCCCGCACTGAAGCCGCGCCGGCGGTCCCGCAAAAGTCCGCCCGTCAGATCCGCATCGACGCCAAGCGGCTCGACACGCTCATGAACGCCGTCGGCGAGCTCGTCATCGCGCGCGACCGCATCGCGAAGATCGCCGACCAGATCGGCGATCCGTCGCTCATCGAAGCGACGCTGCGCGCTTCGCAGATTCTGGCCAATCTGCAGAACGAGATCATGACCAGCCGGATGGTTCCGGTGTGGCAGGTCTTCGAGCGCTTTCCCCGCGTCGTGCGCGACACCGCGCGGTCGCTGGGCAAGGAAGTCGAGTTCAAGATCGAGGGGCGCGAGATCGAGCTGGACCGGTCGATGCTCGACGAGATGGGCGAACCGGTTCTGCATCTTCTCCGGAACGCACTCGATCACGGCATCGAGACACCCGATGAGCGCGAGAAGGCTGGGAAACCGCGCGCGGCGACGCTGATTCTCACCGCGGAGCGGGATCGCGCTACGGTGTTGATCCGGGTGACCGACGACGGACGAGGCATCGACCAGAACAGGGTGCTGCCGCGCGCCAAGAAGCTTGGTCTCGTCGACAAGGAGACGCAGCACCTCTCCGAGCAGGAGCTGGTCGCTCTCATTTCCCGCCCCGGATTCTCGACCGCCGAAAAGGTGACTGAGATCTCGGGCCGCGGTGTCGGGTTCGACATCGTCGCCACGCGGGTGCGTTCGCTCGGCGGCTCGCTCGAGGTGCACACCGATGCGGGACTGGGCACCAGCGTCAGCATGCGCCTTCCACTTACTCTGGCAATCTCGCGCGCGCTGTTGGCGAAAGTGGAAAATGAGATCTACGCCATCCCGCTGACCCACGTCCTCGAGACCTTCAGCCTGTCGCAGCCGATGCTGCTCGAGACGAAGGGTAAACAGGTCGTGGCGATTCGCGACGATCTTTTTCCGGCGATCTGGCTGCGCGAGCGCGTCGGCTTGACTCCTCCGGAGAAAGCCGCCAGCGGGCAAGTCGTGCTCATCGAGCTCGCCGAACGGAAGGCCGCTCTGATCGTCGACGAGTTCATCGGCCAGCAGGAAATCGTGGTGAAGCAGTTCGACGGAGTCAACGGCAGCAAAACTCTCTTCAGCGGCGCGACCATCCTTGGCGATGGGTCGCCCGCACTAATTGTGGACGCCTCCAGCCTTCTCTGAAATGACCAATCCTCGCAACACACCATCCGGCGAGAGCGGCACCACCCTCCTCAGTACTGCGCGTCTCGATGCGCTGCGCGAAGTCGCCAACATCGGCGCCGGTCACGCGGCTACCGCGCTTTCCACTCTCACGGGCACCCGGATCATGATCAGCGTCCCGATGGTGAACATCGTGCCGCCCGGTGATTTCGTTCCGGAGATTGCACCGGGGGTGGAGATCGTCGCGGTGCAGATGGCAATGAGCGGGGACATCAGCGGTCAGACGGTGTTTCTGCTCGCCGTCGACGCCGGCCTCCGACTCGCCGAGCGGATGCTGCGTCGCAAGCGCGGGACGTCGCCAAATCTCGGCAAGCTGGAGCAGTCCGCCCTCAACGAAGCGGGCAACATCCTCGCGGGCGCCTACCTGACCGCGCTGAGTGATTTCCTCGACATGCGTCTGATGCTTTCACCGCCCGCGCTCAATACCGGCCGCACCGGCGAAGCGTTGCGCACGCTCGGTGATCACGCCCCGCGCGTCGAATCCCCGATCCTTTGCGTGGAAACGGAATTCTTTCTCGAGGAGCCGGCCGAGAGCCTGCACGGTTTCTTTCTGCTGGTTCCCGATCCCAGGTCGTTCGACGCCATCTTCCGCGCGGTGCGCGTAGAGTAGCCCAATGAGCCCAGCGGCAACTGCCCGCGCACCGGCAGCCGCGAATGGCGGTGAGATCGAGATCCTGCGCTCGTTCGCCCGCCGGATCGATCCCTCCGATGCTGGCGCCTACAACAACCTCGGCGTCCTCTATTTCCGAAAGGGGCTGACCGAGGAAGCGATCGTCGCCTTCTCGCGCGCGCTCGCGCTCGACGAGCGCATGGGCGTTGCGCGCCGCAATCTCGAGATCGCGTACGGCGAGAGCGGAATTCTGGAGCGGCGGCTCGAGGAGCTCGAGGAGCGTCTTCGCGCCAATCCCGACGATCTCGAGGCGCTCGTCCAGAGCGGAATCGCCGAAAAGACGGCGGGGCGGCTCGACCGGGCCCACACCTTGTTCCAGCGCGCCATCGAGCTCGACCCGGACAGCTCGGTGCTCCACTTCCTCCTCGCCGAGACGCTTTACAATCGCGGCCTGCACGAGGAAGCCATGCGCTCGGTGCGACGATCCATCGAGCTCCATCCGGAGAATCCCGACGCGCTGTATCTGATCGGATTCATCCTCGGCGACCTGGGCCGCGGCGAAGAAGCAGCGGAGGCAAACCGCCGCGCGGTGAACCTGAATCCGACTTTGGTGCGGGCGCAGGCAAACCTGTCGCTCGAGACCTACCGTCACGAGATGACGCCCAGCCAGCAGCAGAAAACGCCGGCCGGAGCGCACATCACCCTTGGTCGCGCACTCCGGCAGAAGGGGTACTTCCAGGAAGCCCTGCGCGAGTACGAGAAAGCAATCGAAAGCGGCGAAGCCAACGCCGAAGTTCTGCAGGCGATGCTGGAGCTGTACCTCCTGCAGCGGGATACGGGCGCGGCGATCGCAACCGCGGATCGTTTCGCGCGCGAGTTCTCACCGACCGCGAAAACGTGGAACAACCGCGGCGTCGCGCTGCAGCTGGAGGGACGTCACGCGGAGGCCGAGGACAGCTACACCAGGGCTCTGTCGGTCGACTCGAGCTATCCGTTCGCGCACAACAATTTGGGTGTCCTGCTCTGGCACAAGAACGACACCAAGGGCGCGATCAATTCGTTCCGCCGCGCGCTACAGGCCCCGGGTCCGCCGGTTGAAGCCCGGCTCAACCTGGCGCTCGGACTTTTTCGGCGAAAACATACCGAGCTGGCGCTCGAGGCGTACCGGCAGGTGCTCGCGTCCGCGCCCGAGCATCCAGTAGCGTGGAACGGCATCGGCCTGATTCTGGTCGATCTGGAAAAGTACGCCGACGCGCGCAACGCCTTCGCGCGCGCGATCCAGGCGAATCCGGATTTCGCGGAAGCTCACTACAACATGAGCTTCACGCTGTCGAATCTCGGTGATTTCGCCGCGGCGCTGCGCGAGACGAAGCGCGCACTCGCGCTCGATCCGATGTACACGCCGCAGAAGCTCGAGCTGGCAATCGAGCTTCCGCACGAAGAGATTCGTCTCACGGTCGCACCGCCAATCACCGAGAAGGACGAGAAGCTCGAGCACGTCGAAGACTTCCACTTCGATCCCGCGATCATCGAGGAGCTGTTCGCCGAGAAGCCGGTGCGACGGCTCACTCCGATCGCCAACGATGCGATGGCGGGCTTCGCGTTGGCGCGCGATCTCATCACCAAGGGGCTCTACGATCGCGCCCAGGCAGAGATCGCCCGGGTTCTCGCGCGCGGCGGTGACAAGGTTCTGGGCCTGGTACTGGCCGGCGACGGCTTCGCCGCGCAGGGGCTGCACGGTGAAGCGCTGGAGCGCTATCGTCGCGCTCTCGAGATGGACGAGCACAACTCCTTCGCGAGGCAGGGCACAGCGCGCTCGTTCCTCGCGCTCGGCAGGCCCGATGAAGCGCGGCCGCACGCGGAAGCTCTGGTCGCGGCGGGGAGCACCGACGTCAACCTGCTGCTGCTCGCCGCCGAGGCGCGGGTCGCGTCGTTCGACAGGAAGGGCGCGCGCGACATCCTGATCGCGCTGCAGCGCAGCGAAAGCCGCAACGCGAACGTCATGAAGCGGGTCGGCGATCTGTACGCTTCGCTCGGCGACTCCACGGATGCGATCGCCTCGTATCGCGCCAGCCTCGCCGCCGATGAGAGACAGATCGACACCCGCATCTCACTCGGCAGACTGCTCGCCAGCGCCGGCGACGATACCGGCGCCATTCGCGAGCTGGAAAGCGTGCTCGTCACCGCGCCCAACCACGACCTGGCCGTCGTGGAGCTCGTCGGCCCTTACCGGCGCACCGGGAGATCGAGGAGTGCGCTGCCGCGCATCGTCGCGCTGGTGAGGCGCGATGTCTATCACTTCACCGCGTTGATCGCGCTCGGCGAGATCCTCATCGACCTGGCGCGGGAGAGCGACGCGCTCAAGGCGTTCGAGCGCGTGCTGCGCTTCGATCCCAACCACTCTGAGGCGCTGCGCTATCACCGGCTGCTGCTGAGAGGGCGAATCTGATGGCGATCGAAGGACCACTGCGCGAGCTCGGCATCCACGACGTCTTCCAGCTGCTCGATCTCAGCCGGAAGACCGGAACGCTGCGCGTGCATTCACCGGAGCGAAACAACGAGGGAAGCGTGTACTTCGACGCCGGGACGATCGTCGCGGCGACGATGAAGAGCAACCCGCACCTGCTGGGCACGATCCTCGAGCGCTCGGGCAAGGCGACGGCGGCCGATCTGGCGCGAGCGACGGCGATGCAGCGCGCGGGCGACAAACGGCGCGTCGGTGAGATTCTCGTCGCGCACGGTATCGTGACTCCGCGCGACATCGATCGCTTCATGCGCCAGCAGATCGAGACGGTGGTGTTCGATCTGATGTCGTGGTCCGAAGGGTTCTTCTCGTTTACCGAGGAGCCGCCGCGGCCGATAAGAAAGGACATCGCTGTGCGCGTGAGTACCGAATCGCTCCTGATGGAAGGCGCGCGGAGGATCGACGAGTGGTCGCGAATGGCTGACAAGATTCCCGACGCTCGGGTGACGCCGCGGCTCGCGCCCCTGGATGATGGGCCGGAGTCGTTCATCGATCTCTTGCCGCGCGAGTGGGAAGTCCTCTCAATCATCGACGGCGAGCGCAATCTGCACGAGATCGGCAAGCGTCTGGTGCTGCCGGAGTTCGAGGTCGCGAAGATCATCTACGGAATGCTGAGCACGGGGCTGATCGAGATCGCCCCACAGGAGCACGATGGCGCGGGTGTCTGAGGCCGCACGAATCCTGTTCGCGACCGCGATCGGCGAGGCCGAGCAGACCGCGCTGCTGCTCGATGCCGCGGGTACTCCGCTGGCCGGGAGCTATCTCGACGATCGCGGGCGCGACATCTCCGCGGAAATCGGCGCGGCGTTGAGCGGCGTGAGCAGGGAAGTCTCGCGTTCGATGCGGCTGTTGGGGATTGGCGCGTGGTCGGCGGTCGTGGTGGAAACCGATGCCGCGACGATCGCGCTTGCTCCCGCCGCCGACGACACGATCGTGCTGCTCGCGTCGTCGTCGACCGTTCCGCTCGGACTCGTGCGCCGCGTGCTGAGCCGCTCGGTGGCACTGGCGATCAACTGGCTGAGGAACCGGGCATGAGGGGCGTCAACCAGGTGGTAGCGAACCTGTCGCGGGTTCCCGGGGTCATTGCCGCGATGGTGGTCGGCGCCTCCGACGGACTGATCGTCGAGGCGAGTCAGATGGTCGGGCACGTCGCGGGCGCGGCGGACACGAGACGCCCAACGGCGGCACTCGCAGCCTACCTCTACGCCAAGGTCAAGCGCGCCTCCGACGCGGCGCGCTTAGGGACTCCGGCGTTCATGCGTCTGGAGGCGGAGAAGGGTCATATCTGCGTCGTCGGAGCTAGCGACGTGGTGCTGGTCACGATCGTCGCTCCGGATGCCAACCTCGGGCGAGTGAGGCTCGACATGATGAACGCAGCGAAGGACAATCGATGACGAATCCGACGGTCGCAGAAGCCTGGGTCGCCGCGCCCCTCAAACGGCTGATGGAAGACGCGCGGCTCATATCGGGCGTGCTGCTCTATCCGTCGGGCCGCGCGGTCGGTCAGTTCGGGTTCTCCAACGCCGCCGACGTAATGTCGATTTGCGCACTGACCTCGGCGATCAATGCCTCGGCGCGCGAGCTGGGCCGACAGCTCGACGGAAAGCCGTTCTACGAGATGCACCACGCGGGAGCAGAGCGACAGGTTTTCATGGCACGGGCGTCGGCCGGCGCCCAGGAGTTTCTGTTCGTTGGCGTCTTCGATCGCGAGAGCTCGCTGGGGGTCGTCGAGATCTATTTCTCGGAATTCCAGAAAGCGCTCGAGAAGCTGCTCCCCGAAAACCAGGCTGTTACGGTCCGACCGTCCGGTGATTTCGAGGGCGAGCTCAATCGCAGCCTCGATGCTCTTTTTGGCCCGATAGGAAAGAAGTAATGTCCGTCGTCAACTACGGCACCCGCGAGATCACCTGCAAGATCGTCTACTACGGACCGGGTCGGTCCGGGAAGACGACCAATCTGCAGCACGTCTACTCGCAGCTTCCTGAAGAGCGGAAGGGGAAGATGGTCTCGCTGGCAACCGAGACCGACCGCACCCTTTTCTTTGACTTCCTGCCGCTCGATCTCGGGACGATCTCGGGTTTCGCGACGCGCTTCCAGCTTTACACCGTGCCGGGGCAAGTCTACTACGCCGCGACCAGGAAGCTCGTGCTACAGGGCGTCGATGGCGTGGTGTTCGTCGCCGACAGCCAGGCGCGGCAGATGGCCGAGAACATAGAGAGCCTACAGGATCTGCACGCCAATCTCGCAGATGAAGGTCTCGACCCCCGCACCATCCCGCTGGTGATGCAGTACAACAAACGCGACCTGCCCGTCGGGGAGCTGAGCACTCTCGAGGAGCTCGACGAAACGCTCAACTTCCGCGGCGTACCGCACTTCGGGGCGACGGCGGTGAATGGGGGCGGTGTGTTCGAGACCTTGCGCAGCATTGCGTCGCTGGTCCTGTCCCGACTCAGCGCACCGGCGGCGAAGGAATCCTGAGCGTGGCGAAAGAGCCGCAGAAGAACGAGGAAGAGGACGGCGGCGAATTCGCCGATTTTCTGGCCGATGTCAGCCAGGAAATCGCGCAGCGCGTCGAATCCCTCGACCCGCGGCCCAAGGCTGAAGCGGCGCCGGAAGCGAAGAAGACCCCGGTCGCCGGCGAAGAGCGCAAGAAGACTCCGGCCGCGGCCGACGCCGGTCTCATCACCGAATGGCCTGACATCGTCGACAGGATGATCGAGGAGATGCGCTAGTGGCCATCAAAGGCAGCCTCAAGGAGGCGAGTCTTCCCGACGTTCTGCAGCTGCTATCGATGGGGAAGAAGACCGGCTGTCTCGGTCTGTCCTTCCACGACAGCTTCGGTCAGATCTACTTCGACAGCGGCCGCATCTGTCACGCGTCGATCGTGAACCGCCCGCTCGACACCGAGAATGCTGTTTACACGCTGTTCACCTGGACCAGCGGCACCTTCAACTTCGAGCCCAATGTCGAGCCGGAGGAAGGGTCCGAACGCGTGTCGGTCGACCCTCAGTCGCTGCTGCTCGAGGGCGCGCGGCGCGTCGACGAGTGGTCGCTGATCGAAAAAAAGATCCCGAGCTTCGATGTCGTCTTCAGCATCGACCGGTCGCGCCTGATGCTGAATCGCGACCCGCTGTCCCCGGAGCAGGAGGCACTGCTGCCCCTGATCGACGGTCACCGCGACATCAACGGCCTGATTCGGGATTCCGCCCTCGGAGAGTTCGAGGTCGGCAAGGCGCTGTACGGCCTCCTCAACGCGTCGTTTCTGTTGCCGGTGGGGAGGAAGCGGACCACGCCGACACTGCCCCGCAATGCGAGCCCGTTGGAGCGCCGCGAGCTGGCGAGCGCCCTCTATCGCGCCGGCATGCACGACGAGGCGCAGCGGGAGTTTCGCGCCCTGGTCGAAGAAGCCGCCGATCCCGTGGCGTCGTTTCATCTTGGGCTGATCGCCCTGCGCGAGAAGGAATGGTCGGGCGCGGTGAACGCTTTCATGACCGCTGCTCCCAACGCGCCGAACAAGACGACGCTGCTCCACAACCTGGCGCTCGCGTATGAGCACCTCGGCCAGCTCGAGAAGGCGCGACTGGTTATCGACCGCGCGCTTTCGGTGGAGGGCGGCGCGGAACCTCTGGTTCAGCTGGAGGCGGCGGTGATCGCTATTCGCCAACGCGACTTCCAGTTGGCGAAAGTCCGCCTCAGTGAAGCCCGCAGCCTCTGGGCGTCCGACTCGCCACCTGCGGTGTGGTTCCACTACGCCGCTCAGGTGGCATCCCTCACCGACGACCCGGACCGCGAGATGCTGTTGCTCTCCGCCGCCGTCGAGACACATCCGGAGTCGCCGGTACTGCTCAACAACCTCGCCGCCGCGCACCTCAAGCGCGGCGACTTCGCCGCGGCGCGCGACGTCGCCGAGAAAGGCATTGCCATCGCGCCCGAGCTGCCGCAGCTGCGTCGCAATCTTGCCGCCGCGCTCGAGGGCATCTCGCACGCCGAGCGCTCAGAATCGAGCCAGTCATCGACTCTCTCGTAAAGGGCCGGTCGCACGTGATCCAGGGCGACGACGCGGGCTTCCGCGCGCTGATGGAAAAGATCACCCGCGATAGCGGCTTTCGCTGCGCCAGCTACAAGGACAAGTGCCTGCGCCGGCGCATCGCGGTACGCATGCGTGCAAGCGGCGCCGTCACCGCGCACGAGTACGCCGGAGTGCTGGATACCGATCCTCGGGAGTACGACCGCCTGCTGCGATCGCTGACCGTCAACGTCACCAAGTTCTTTCGAAACCGCGACAGCTACTCGTCGATCGAGAGCAAGGTGATTCCGTCACTCTTCGAAATGGGCGAGGAGATCCGGATCTGGAGCGCCGGCTGCGCATCGGGCGAGGAGCCTTACTCGCTCGCGATCCTGATGCACAAGCACGCAGTGGAGACGCAGCGCGAGCAGCGGCTCGATCGGGTGACCATTGTGGGCAGCGACATCGACGACGATTCGCTGGGAGCCGCCGAGCGAGCCATATACGGCGAATCCGCGCTTGCCGAAATGCCCGGCGAGCTGCGAGCGCGCTACTTCGAAGAGATGGCTGGGTTGTACTCCGTCATTCCGCCGGCGAGGAAGCTGGTCCGATTCGAGCGCGCGGACCTGCTGAGCGATCCGCCGCCGATCGAGAACGTACACCTGCTGGTATGCAGGAATGTCATCATCTACTTCGAGCGCGAAGCACAGGATGCGCTGTTTGGCGTCTTCCACCGCACGCTGGCACCTGGCGGTTACCTGGTGCTCGGCAAAGTGGAGACGCTGCTCGGTGAAGCACGATCGATGTTCTCTCCCGTGAATGCACGCGAGCGGATCTTCCGCAAGGCGCAATGACCGAGAATCCGGTGAAGACGACCAGCGTGCTGGTGGTCGACGACAGCGCCTTCATGCGCAAGCTGATCGCCGAGCTCGTCGAGTCGACCGGCGCGTTCAGGGTGATCGGGACAGCGAACGATGGTGTCGAAGCGCTGCAAAAGGTTCGCGCACTCAAGCCCGACATCGTGACGCTCGACATCGAGATGCCCCGGCTCAACGGCTTGCAGGCGCTCGAGCAGATCATGGCGGAGATGCCGCGGCCGGTGGTGATGCTGAGCGCGGCGGGATCGGACCTCGGCAACGAGATGACACTCCGCGCGCTCGAGCGCGGCGCCCTCGAGTTCGTGCGCAAGCCTTCGGGTCCCGTGAGTATCGACCTGTCGTCCGTGAGGCAGCAGTTATTGTCGGCGCTCGATGCCGCGAAAGCGATGAACATGGGTGGCGTACGCCAATCGGCGCCGAGTGCCAGCGAATCGGCCGAAGAGCGCGCGCCAAAGTCGCCCGACTCGGCGACGCGTGTTGTTGTGATGGCTTCGTCGACGGGCGGTCCGCGCGCGCTCGCGGAGATTATTCCGAATCTGCCCGAGAACCTCGGCGCTGCAGTGGTGATCGTGCAGCACATGCCGCGCGAATTCACCCGTCTCCTTGCCGACCGGCTCGGCACGATGAGCGACCTGTGGGTAGGCGAAGCGATCGACGGCAAAACTTTGCGCGAAAACCGCGTCTACGTTGCCCCCGGCGGGTATCACATGACGGTGAACGGCGCGGCGGGAAATGCGTCCATTCGCCTCGACACCAGCCCGCCGATGTGGGGAGTGCGGCCGGCGGCAGACCCGCTTTTCTTTTCGGCGGCGGAGACTTTCGGACCCGCGGCAATCGGCGTGGTCCTGACGGGAATGGGGCGCGACGGCGCTGAAGGCCTGCGGCGGATTCGCGAAGCCGGCGGAACGGCGATCGTTCAGGATCGCGAGAGCTCGATCATTTACGGAATGCCGCAGGCGGCGCTGGCCGCCGCCGGCGCCGACAGAATCGCGACGCTCGCCGAGATCGCGCCCCTCATCGGTGATTTGTGCGCAAAGAGCGGGCGGGGCACTGGCGTATGACGAGTCGAAACATATCGTACGGGTTCACGGTTACCACCGAGGAAAGATGAACGGAGATGTCAATTACGATGCGTAGGATGATGGTTACGGGTGCCGCGGGCTTCATCGGCAGCAACTTCGTCCAGTACTGGGTCGAGCAGCATCCCAACGACGGGATCGTCGCGCTCGATGCGCTGACGTACGCCGGCAACATGGCGAGTCTCGAGCCGGTGATGAAGCACGAGCGCTTCAAGTTCATGAAAGGCGACATTCGTGACGGCGACATGATGCGCGACATCATCAAGCGCGAAGGCATCGACACGATCGTGCATTTCGCGGCGGAGTCGCACGTCGATCGCTCGATCCATGGCCCAGATCCATTCATCGACACCAACATCAAGGGCACCCACGAGCTGCTGAAGGCCGCACGGGCGGTGTGGACGGAGGACTGGTCGGGCGGTGCGCGCCGATTCCACCACATCTCGACTGACGAGGTGTACGGAACGCTGGCGCCAAACGCGCCACCGTTCACCGAGGACACTCCCTACGCGCCTAACTCGCCCTACGCGGCGAGCAAGGCCGCGGCCGACCATCTCGTGCGCGCCTATCATCACACCTACGGTCTGCCTGTCACCACCACCAACTGCTCCAACAACTACGGTCCGTATCACTTTCCCGAGAAGCTGATTCCGCTCACGATCGTGAACGCGCTGGATGGAAAAGAGCTGCCGGTCTATGGCGACGGTTTGCAGATCCGCGATTGGCTCTATGTTCGCGACCACTGCCGCGGCATCGAGCGAGTTCTGGAGAAGGGAAGGCTCGGCGAGACCTACAACCTCGGTGGAAACTCCGAGCGCAAGAATCTCGATGTCGTGAACGGCATTTGCGCGCATCTGAACAAGCTCTTCGCCGCTGATGCGAGTCTGAAGGAACGCTTTCCCAAGAGTCCCGCCGCGAAGGGTGCCGACACCGCCGAGCTCATTACTTTCGTCAAGGATCGTCCGGGTCACGACCGGCGGTACGCGATCGACGCGATGAAGGCGACGCTCGAGACAGGTTACGGCCCGTCCGAGTCCTTCGACACTGGGCTGCTCAAAACCGTGAAGTGGTACATCGCAAACGAGCCGTGGTGGCGGGCCGTGATGGATGGCAGCTATCGCGAGTGGCTCGAGCTTCATTACGCAAACGGACGGCGGCCTGCCAAATAGGCCTTTGCGCCGGCGAGTAGTACTACTGTTGGGTTGACACCGATTTATCGGCGCTCTACACTACCTCGCTTATGGCCAAAACCGATCTTGCCAGCGGTCCGCGAGCGATCCGGGAACCCCGATCGCGCCGGTCATGGGTGTATTGGGTCATCGCTACAGTAGTGTTGCTCGCCGGCTTCGCCGATCTCGCGCGCGGTGGCGAAACGCTCGCCCCGATCCTGCTTGTTATCGGGTATTGCGTGCTTGTGCCGCTGGCCATTCTCCGGTGAGGGCACGGGCTCGCTTTCTGCACCGGGCGAGTAGCTCAGTTGGTTAGAGCGCCTGCCTTACACGCAGGATGTCGGGGGTTCGAGTCCCTCCTCGCCCATTTCATGAAACCAGGGACCCACGGATCGGGAGGTGGGGTAAGAATGTTTACCGATTTGGAGGTTATACCATTGAAGGCACGTATTGGTAAATCAGGTCTTTCTGTCGCGCTGCTCACCCTGCTCGCCGCGGCTCCCCTGGCCGCGCAAGGCAAGACAGGAGACCGTGTGATGATCCCCACGCTCCAGAGCGCCGACAAGGACCTTGGCGTCCAGGCTGCTGAAGCGATTCGCAACCAGCTCACCAAGCAGACCAATCTGCGTGACCTGGTTGTCGTTCCAAAGAACGATATCAACAACAGTCTCATCTCCTCCGGCTACTCGACGACCGAGGCGCTGGCTCCGGGCGATGCAAAAGCCCTCGCCACGCTCGTACGCGCGCCCCAGTACATCGAGGGCACCGTCGCCAGGACGCCGACGGGCTACAAGATCGATGCGCGGCTCATCATCACCCGCGACATGACGAAGGGACAAATCCTCGCCAGCGCGCAGGCGGGCAAGCTGGACGATGCCGCCAGCCAGGTGGCGCGCGAGATCAAGGACGCTCGCAAGCAGCTCCCCGCCGAGGAGCAGTGCCATAACAACGTCGTCCAGGGCAAGTATCAGGAAGCCGTAGCTGCCGCCAGACAGGGCCTCAACGGCAATCCCAATGCGAACATCCTTGGCATCTGCCTCGCCGAGGCTTACAACGGACTCAAGAATCAGGACTCGGTGGTCGCTGTCGCCGAACGCGTGAGCGCGAGTGATCCACGGAACACTCCGGCGCTCAAGATGCTCGCCGAGGCTTACCGCGCCCGCAACGATACCACCAAGCGCCTCGAGGTACTGAGTCGCCTGGCCGCCGCGGATCCGACCAACATCCGGCTGCTTCAGGATGTCGTGAACGAGTACGCGGCGATGGGCCACGCTCCGCAGGCGATTCCGCTGGTTCGCGACCTTCTCCAGAACAATCCCGGAGATCCGGCGCTCCTGAACCTTGCGTGGCTGGTCTATCTGAACGCCGCCGGTCTGGACACAGTGCCGGCGACGCGTACGGCGACCTACGAGGCGGCAATCAATGTCGGTCTCGAGCTGGCGCGCGTGGACACTTCGGCGGCAACCGCGGACTACTACACGCGTCTTGCCGCGGCCTACACGACCATCAACCAGCCGCAGAAAGCCTCGGAAGTCGCGAGTCTCGCGGCGAAGAAATTCCCGAACGATCCGAAGCTTTCGCTGATCACCGCGAACTCGCTCTACAAGTCCGGACAGCTCCAGCAAGCCGTCGATGCGGCGAAGCGCGCGGTGACCGCGGATCCCAAGAACGCCCAGGCCTATTATCTCCTGGCGACCATTCAGGGCGCGCTCAATCAGTACGATGATGTCGTCACGACGCTCAACACCGCGAAGACCAACGGGGCGGACCCGAACGTTCTGTCGCAGCTAGCGCTGCAGCAGGGCAGCAACGCCTACAAGGCGGGCCAGGCCTCGAAGGACCGCGCCGATTTCCAGCGGGCGATCAAGTTCCTCCAGCTCTCCGATCAGCTCCAGAGCTCGGCGGACGCCAAGTTCCTCCTCGGCGCCAGCGCGTTCTCGCTGGGTCAGAGCGCAACGATCGACGCCAACGAGCGGAAGAGCTGCGATCTGGCCCGGATGGCTCGTGATGCGTTCAACCTCGCCTCGATGAATCTGCCGGCAGGCGGACAGAAATACCCGACGGAGGCCGCTCAGCTCATGACGGCGATTCCGCAGTTCACGCCCGCCGTCGACAATGAGGTGAAGCGCTTCTGTAAGTGATCGACTCTGAAACCATGGCCGGCAGGTGGGACAGCTCCTACCATGCGCCGGTCATGGTCGAGGAGGTAGTCGAGCTGTTCAAGGGTGCGCCGCTGATTCTGGATTGCACGTTAGGCGGCGGAGGCCATTCAGAGGCCCTCCTTTCAAGCGGTGCCGCGGTCGTCGCAATCGATCGCGATGACGCGGCGATAGTGGAAGCGAGAAAGCGGCTGGCGGCCTACGAGGCGTCCGGCCGCTTTCTCGCGTTCCGGGGCAATTTTGGCGACCTGGACTCGATTCCCGGGCTCGCCGGCCGGTCGTTCAACGGCATCCTCGCCGACCTCGGCGTGTCCTCCCACCAGATCGACGCCGACGAAAGAGGTTTCTCTTTTCGGCCTGGCGCGTTACTCGACATGAGGATGGACCGTCGCTCTACCGGCACCGCCGCCGATTTGCTGAACTCCCTCGATGAAGCCGAACTCAGCCGAATTTTCCACGAATATGGAGACGAGCCGCGCGCCCGTCGAATCGCCCGTGAGATCACCCGTCGCCGAGATCGAAAGCCCATGCGCGTGAGCGACGATCTGGTGGATGCGATCCGTGGCGCGCTCGGCGCGCGATCCGGGCCCGGCGATTTCGCGAGACTTTTCC
This sequence comes from uncultured Gemmatimonadota bacterium, assembly GCA_946478895.1. The sequence goes on along the minus strand of CAMLDY010000025.1, from coordinate 13,791 downwards.
AGGCGGTGCGGATAGCCGTGAACGACGAGGTGTCGTCGCTCGAGCGTGCCCTGCCAACGCTGCGTGATCGGCTCGAGCCCAGCGGGCTGATGGCGATCATCTCGTATCACTCCGGCGAAGACAGGCTGGTGAAGCATACCATGCGCGAGTGGAGTCTCTCCTGCATCTGTCCGCCGAAGCAGCTCCACTGCACCTGCCGCGGCCATGCGCTCGGCGAAGTCGTCACCAGGCGGGCGGTGACGGCGTCGGTCGAAGAGACCGCAACGAATCCGCGCGCCCGCAGCGCCAGACTGAGAGCATGGCGAAAGGCGGCGTAAAGTTTCGCGGCCGCACTCTGGTCGCGATGGTCCTTGCTGCCTTCGTGGTAGTTGCGCTCGCAATAGTGTGGAGGCGCACCATCGGCATCGCACAGTCGGAGCGGCTGGCAACGCTCGATGCGAAGCGGAGCTCACTCGCCAGCGACCGGGCGCATCTCGAGAGCGAGATTCGCGCGGCGTCCACGCGTCAGACCCTCGGCGCAACGGTCGAACAACGTCTTGGCATGCACATTCCAACCGATCGGCAGGTCGTGATTCTTCCGAGAGCAGAGGGCAATGAAAGCCCCTAGCCGCGTCGCCATCGTACACGGCTTCTTCGTGCTGTTCGCGCTGGCACTGGTCGCCCGGGCGGCGAAGGTACAGGTCGTTGACGGCAAGCAGTGGGCGGCGCGTGCGACGCGGCAACACTTCGTCGCGTCCGCGTTGTCGGCGCCGCGCGGGGACATCCTCGATGCGAGCGGCAACATGCTGGTCGAGAGCCGAGCGATGACGAAAGTGGCGATCGCGCTTCCTGAAGTTCGAGACACCGGCTTCGTGATTCGCGCGCTGCGCCGGGCGAGCGTGGATGCCGACGCGCTGCGCGCCGCGATTGCCCGGCGCCGGCGCTGGATCGATCTGCCCGGACTCTACAGCGCTTCCGATGTGGCGTCGATCTCCAACATCAACGGAATCCATCTCACGCCCGTCCTCCAGCGCGTCTACGCCAGCTCGGCGGGGATCAAGCACATCGTCGGAACGCTCGACGGTCAGGGACGCCCCGTCGGCGGGCTGGAGCTGGCGCTCGACACGATTCTTCGCGGCGACTCGGGCAAGACCCGGCTGGCGCGCGATCGCGATGGCCGGCCGCTCGATTCACCCGACGGCTGGACGGATCAGCCGAAGCCCGGGTCGACGGTGATGCTGACCATCAACAACGCGCTCCAGGACATCTGCGAGCGACAGCTGTCGCTGGCGGTCGACAGCCTGCAGGCGGATGGCGGTGACATCGTGGCGATGAACCCGCACACCGGTGAGATACTCGCGCTCGCCAGCAATCGGGTGGGGCGCACCAGCTTCTCGAACACCGCGGTAACGGAGCCGTTCGAGCCAGGCTCGACCCTCAAGCCGTTCGTCGCTGCGTCGTTGCTGGAGAAAGGTCGCGCGCGGCCAACCGACATCGTCGATACCCACAACGGCCGGCTCGAGCTCGATGGGCGGGTGATCAACGACGTGCACAAGGCCGCGTCGTTGTCGCTCGCAGATGTGATTCGGTACTCGAGCAACATCGGCATCGTGGAGTTCGGCCAGCGGCTCACGCCGCGCCAGAAGTACGAGACGTTTCGTGACCTGGGCTTCGGAATGCAGTGGGGTGTGCCTCTCCCGGCCGAATCGCCCGGAACGTTGAAGGAGCCGGACAAATGGTCGAAGCAAACGAGCGCGTCGATCCTGATGGGTTACGAGATCGCTGTGACGCCATTGCAGCTGGTGACCGCGTACTCGGCGATCGCAAACGGCGGGGAGTTGATGGAGCCGCACCTCGTGAAGGAGATCCGGTCTCCCGAAGGCAAGATCCTGTACCGCGCCGAGCCGAAGCCGATCCGGAGAGTGATGTCGGGCGAAGTTGCGCGGACGGTGCAGCAGATGATGCTGGCGGTGGTTCAGGAAGGCACATCGACGAAGGCGGACCTTGCCACCTTCGACGTCGCTGGAAAGAGCGGTACCGCGCGGCGGACTTCGGTGAACGAAGGTTATGTCCGCGGAAGCTACACGGCCTCGTTCGTCGGACTCTTCCCGGGCACCGATCCTCAGTACGTGGTTCTGGTAAAGATCGATAACCCGCGGGGCGGCCACTACGGCGGCGGCGACATCGCCGCCCCCGTGACGAAGATCGTATTACGCGCCGCGCTGGCCGCGCGCGACGCAGCACTCGATCGCGACGATCTGGCGGCGTCGGAGAAGATCGTCCCGACGAAAAGCGCCCTCGCATCGTCAGCAGCCGCTCATGACGAGCCGGTGTCGTCAGAGTTCGCCAGCAGCGGCGTCGACAAACCAGACCGCGATTCCTACGATCCGAATCGAAACGTGAGAGCGCGCGAGGCCGAGGATGGCGCCGCGCCGTACGTCGTGGATCTTCCCGCGAGGCCCAAGTCAGCGCCGATAGCGATTGCCCCGCGACCGGTTCCGGACGTGAGGGGACTCAACGTTCGGCAGGCAGTTCGCGCGCTCCATGCGGCGGGTTTTCGCGTTCGGCTTCAGTCGAGCGCAGCGAATGGCACGCTGCCCGCGGCGGGAACGATGGCTGCGCCGGGGAGCTTCGTTCAGCTTAGTATTCCGCTCGAATGAAAGTTGTGCTCCGCGACATTGCGACCGCGCTCGAGCAGCGCGGGTTACTGGTCGAGGTCAGAGGGGAGCTGCCCGCGTCGACGACGGGGATCGCCGACGACAGTCGCAAGGTAGAGCGGGGTGAGCTGTTCATCGCCGTGAAGGGCTGGAACAGCGACGGCCACGACTTTCTCGGTGCCGCAGCGAAGCGAGGCGCGACTGCCGCGATTGTGGAGGACCCGTCGAGAACTCGATTGCCGGCGATCGTCGTGCGCGAGGGCAGGCGTGCTGCCGCGACCGCGGCGGCAACCGCCTATGGCGATCCGGCGCGCAATCTGACGCTGCTTGGCGTCACGGGGACCAACGGCAAAACGACGACGACGTCAATTATGCGCCACCTGTTCGATGATGGCAGCGGATCGAGCGCGTCCATCGGTACTCTTGGCGTACTGGTCGGCAGCAGCGGGGCGACGATGCCTGGAGGATCGGGGCTCACGACTCCCGGGCCCGTCGAGCTGCAGCGGGTTCTCCGGGCACTGTCGGACGCCGGCGTGGGCACCATCGCGATGGAGGTTTCGTCACACAGCCTCGACCAGCGCCGTGTCGATGGTCTGGAGTTCGATGTCGTCGTGTTCACCAACCTTACACGCGATCATCTGGATTATCACGGCACAATGGAGCGGTATCTCGAGGCGAAGGCGCGGCTGCTCGACTACCTCAAGCCGGACGGCTCCGCGATCATCAACGGAGATGCGGAAGAGTGGAAGTCGCTGAAGATCTCATCGCGACGGCTGACGTTCGGGGTTCGCTCCAACGCCGATGTGCGCGCCAGGGATGTGCGCTTCACCTCAGAGGGCAGTCGCTGGCGCATGCAAACCCCTTCCGGCGAGGTCGACGTGCACCTGCCATTGATCGGCGATGTGAACGTGGAGAACGCCCTTGCTGCGGCCGCTGCCGCTTGCGCTCGTGGCGTCTCACCGCAGACCATCGCGGAGCGGCTCCAGACCGTGCCGCAGGTGCCGGGGCGCCTCGAGATATTGTCGACCAGTCCGACAGTGCTGCGTGACTATGCCCACACGCCGGATGCGCTGGAGCGGAGCCTGACCACAGCCCGGGCGTTCACCACCGGCAAGCTCATCGTGGTGTTCGGTTGCGGCGGCGACCGGGACAAGGGAAAGCGTCCGCTGATGGGCAGGATCGCCGAGAGCGCATCGGATTGCGCTATTGTTACAAGCGATAATCCTCGAACCGAAGATCCCGACGCGATCATTGACGACATCGAAGCTGGAATGGGACCGAAGGGTCACGAGCGCATCACCGACCGACACGCTGCCATTCAGCGCGCGATCGACCTCGCGCGCGACGGCGACATCGTGCTGCTGGCGGGGAAGGGCCACGAGACTTACCAGATTCGCGGCACCACATCGTACCCATTCGACGAGAAGGAAATCGTGCGCGAGATGACGGCGGAGAGGAGTCACCGGTGAGCAGCGGCTTCTGGACACTGGATCGGATCGCGGCCGCGCTGGAGACCGAGGCGACCGCCAAGTTGCCACGCGGGTCACAGCCGGTCACGGCGATCACTACCGACACGCGCAAGATTGCCAAGGGAGACGTTTTTCTCGCGCTGCGCGGTGAGCGATTCGACGGACATGACTATCTGCGTGACGCCGTGCGCGACGGCGCGGCGGCGGTGATCGTATCGAAGGCGCCGCCGCTCCAGGCGCTGGGCGTGCCGGTGTTCGAGGTGCGCGACACTCTCGTCGCGCTTGGAGCGCTGGGCAGATATTGGCGGAAAGCGTGGGGAAAGACGATCATCGGCGTCGCGGGCAGCAACGGGAAGACGAGCACCAAGGACCTGCTGCGCGCCTCGCTCGAGCGCGCGTACAACGTCCACGCGACAACCGGCAACCTGAACAATCGGGTCGGAGTGCCGCTCACGCTGCTGGCCATGCCGCCCGAGGCGGAAGTCGCGGTCATCGAGCTGGGGACGAGCCTCCCCGGCGAGGTAGCGATCCTCCGTGACATCGCCCAACCCGACATCGCGCTGGTTACTTCGATTGCCGAAGAGCATCTCGAGGGACTCGGCGATCTCGCGGGGGTTTTGCGCGAGGAGGCAGCAGCGTACGACGGCGTGGCGGTCGGCATCGCGCCCGCAGCCCAGCCGGAGATCGCCGAGGCCGCGCGCGGGAAGGCCAGGCGCGTCGTAGTCGCGGGACTCGACGGTGCGGCAGATGTGAAGCCCGATCGCTGGGAGATTGGCGCCGACGGCCTCGGGACCATCGAGATCGGCGGTGTCACGATCCGGCCGCCGGTCAGAGGGCTGCACAATCTAAGGAATGCGATGCTGGCGCTGGCGGTCGCGAGGGAATGCGGCGTTCCCTATGACGTCGCCGCCGAAGGAATCGCGAAGATGCCGCAGCCGAAAATGCGATCGTCCTGGGAACAGTTGGGGCAGGTCACTCTGATCAACGACGCATACAACGCCAACCCCGGTTCCACGCGCGCCGCAATCGAGCTTCTCAAAGGCACTGGTAGCGGACGACAGAGGGTAATCGTCCTTGGTACGATGCGAGAGCTGGGTGCGGCGTCGGAGCAGTGTCACGCCGATATCGCGGGGCTCGCACTCGCATCGGGTGCCGACATCGTCGCGGGGATCGGTGAGTTCGCGCCGGCGCTCGAGAAGCAGAACGATGGCAAGCGGGTGATTACCGCGCGCGATGTCGACGACCTGTGGCCTCAGCTCCAGGACCGTCTGGAGCGCAACGCGATCGTCCTGCTCAAGGCGTCACGCGGTGTGCAGCTCGAGCGACTCGTTCCACATCTAACCACCTGGGCCACGGCATAGTGCTGAACTATCTACTCGTTCCATTCGTGGGACTGCCGCACTTCGGGTTTCTGCGACTGTTTCAGTGGATAACATTCCGCGCCGCGGGTGCCGCCGTGAGCGCGATCCTGCTGACGTGGATCGTGGGCCCTGGCATCATGCGCCGCCTCCGCCGGATGCGGTTGCACCAGGTGATTCGCGAAGGCACCCCCGACGCGCACCAGCAGAAGGGCAGAACGCCGACGATGGGCGGACTCATCATTCTCGGCGCAACGCTGATCAGCACGTTCCTCTGGGCACGCCTCGACAACCGCTACGTCCTGATCGCAATGATCTCGATGGCGTGGATGGGCGCGATCGGTTTCTGGGATGATTTCCTGAAGCTCAAACAGAAATTGGCGGGTAAGAAAAACACGGGTCTCGTCGAGAGCTACAAGCTTGCCGGTCAGGTCACCCTCGGCTTTGCCGTCGGATACTATCTGTGGAAGCACCCACTCTCGAATCTGCCGGGCGCGTCGACGACCCTCCCGTTCTACAAGTACATCCTTATCGTGCCGCTCACCGCCGGACTCGGCTGGCTGTACGTGCTGTTCGTGACCTTCGTGATGACGGGAGCGAGCAATGCGGTGAACATCACCGACGGGCTCGACGGACTCGCGGCCGGCTTGACGGCAATTGCTGCGCTGACATTTGCCTTCTACGCCTACGTGACCGGCCGCGTGGATGCCAGCCAGTATCTGCACGTGTACTTCCTGCGCGGGTCTGGTGAGCTGACCGTATTCTGCGCGGCGTTGATGGGCGCTTGTATAGGATTCCTCTGGTACAACACCCATCCCGCCGAAGTTTTCATGGGCGACACGGGGTCCCTGGCACTGGGCGGCGCGCTGGCCGCGGTCTCGATTCTGCTCAAGTCGGAGTTCCTGCTTCTGATCGTGGGCGCGGTGTTCGTGGCGGAAATGTTCTCGGTGATCCTGCAGCGGTTCGTCTTCAAGTACCGCAAACGCAAATACGGTCTCGAGTACGCGCGCGAGCATCGGGTATTCAAGCGAGCGCCTTTGCACCACCACTTCGAGGTTAAGGGCTGGGATGAAGCGCAGGTCGTTGTTCGGTTCTGGATCATTGGAGTCCTGGCCGCCTTTATTGGACTGAGCACGCTGAAATTGCGATGACCCCGCGCGAGCTCGTGCCGCGCGAGAGGGAGATCGCCATCATCGGTCTCGCTCGCAGCGGCCGCGCCGTGGCAATGCTCCTGCGCAAACACGGCTACAACGTATATGCATCCGATGTCGCGTCTTCACCCGACACCGGACAGTGCGCGGACGAGCTCAGAACGCTCGGCGTCGCGGTGGATGTCGGCATGCACGACATCGAGCGGCTGGCGCGCGCCGGCCTGGTGGTGACGAGTCCCGGCGTTCCCCCCGCGGCGCGGCCGCTCTCATTCGCGCGGGAGATGGGAATTCCAGTCGCCAGTGAGGTGGAGGTCGCGCTCAACTTTCTCGAGGGTGTCCGGATCATCGCGGTCACGGGCACCAACGGTAAGACAACCACCACCGCTTTGATTGCGCACCTGCTGCGCGGACTCGACCTCGAGGCCGTGGAGGCGGGCAACATCGGAACTCCGTTGTCCGAGGTCGCCAACCGCGAGCGGCACCCGCGGTGGATTTCGCTCGAGATGTCTTCGTTTCAGCTGCACGACACTCCCAGTCTCAGGCCGGTGGTCGGCGTGCTGACGAACCTCAGTCCCGACCATCTCGACCGCTATCCGTCGGTCGCCGAGTACTATGCCGACAAGGCGCGCCTGTTCGCCAATGCAGACGGCGACTCGATGTGGGTGATCAACTCCGATGACAAAGCCGTCATCCAGATGGCGCGCGACGTCGCGGGGATCAAGTACACGTTTTCGCTGCACGGTGAAGCCGACGCGTGTGTCGAGGAGCGAACGGGTCAGCTGATGGTCCTCGGTGTTCCGCTGATCCCGCGTCGCGATCTGCCGCTGCTGGGTCAGCACAACGTCGGAAACGCCCTCGCGGCATCGCTGGCGGTGATGGCGGCTGACAGGGAACACCAGACGCTGCAGGCGCGGAAGGGAATCGCGAAGGCGCTGACCACCTTCCGGTCGCTGCCCCACCGTCTGGAGCTCGTCGGCGAGTTCGCGGGCGTGCAGTGGATCAACGATTCGAAGGCCACCAACGTCAGCTCGACAGCGGTCGCGATTGACGGGATGGAGCGTCCGACCGTCCTATTGCTCGGAGGGCGACACAAGGGTGAAGCGTACACCAGTCTTGCCGATTCACTGAAGCGAAGGGTGAAGCGGGTGATCGCGTACGGTGAAGCTGCGTCGCTCATCGCCAAGGATTTGCGGCCGGTGGTCGATGTCGTTCGGCTCGGGTCCGATTTCAACGAGGTGATGGAGACCGCGCGAGCCGCCGCGGAGCCGGGCGACGCGGTGTTGTTGTCACCCGCGTGCTCGAGCTACGACATGTTCTCGAACTACGAGGAGAGGGGCGAGCGCTTCCGGGCGCTCGCGACGAAAGGAGCCTGATGGAAGCCGCACATATCACCCACCGGTGGAGCATGGGCATCGAAGCCCGCGCCCTCGTGATCATCACCGCCGTGCTTCTCGCGTTCGGACTGGCGACGGTCTATAGCGCCAGCGCGATTGTGGAGATGCAGGCCGGATACGGTCATGCGCATCTTCTGGTTCGGCAACTGGTGGGGATGGCCATTGGGATCGTCCTGTTTGCAATCGCCGCCAAGCTCGATGCGGAGATCTGGGAGAAGTGGGCGTGGCCGCTAATGATGCTCTCGCTGCTTCTGCTCCTGATCGTCATTCTGCCGTTCACGGCCGGCATTGCACCGCGGGTTCACGGCTCGAGGCGGTACCTGTTCGGTAGCTCCATCCAGCCTTCTGAGCTCGCCAAGCTGGCGGTGATCGTCTGGACGTCGATGCTGGTGATCAAGAAGGGGCCGGCGCTGAGGCGGCTCACCAAAGGGCTGCTGCCATTTCTGGTGGTGATCGGCGCACTCGATATTCTGGTGATGCTCGAGCCCGATCTTTCCACGGCGATGCTGTTCACGCTGGTGATGGGAATCATCCTGTTCGCCGGTGGGGTGCGGGTCGGACACTTCGTGGCGCTCGGGGTGATGTTGATCCCGCTGCTCTACGTGAAGCTCGAGCGACTCAACTACGTGCTGCTCCGGATGTCGGCATTCTTCGATCCCGGCGCTGCGCCGCTCGAGGTCAGCTACCAGCTGCGTCAGTCACTGATTGCCGTCGGGTCGGGGCAGATCTTCGGCGTCGGCTTCGGCCGGGGTCGGCAGCAGTACGGCTTCCTGCCGTTCGGGTACGACGACTTCATCGCCGGACACATCGGCGAAGAGTGGGGATTCGTCGGTCTCGTCGTCCTGATCCTGATCTTTGCGCTCTACGCCGCCCTCGGCTTTCGGATCGCAAAGAAGGCGCGATCGCCTTTTCTGCAGCTGGTAGCGGTCGGATTGACTGTGACGGTCGTGCTCACCGCCTATCTTCATATCGGCGTGGCAACCGGATTGCTTCCCACCACGGGGTTGACGCTTCCGTTCATCTCGTACGGCAGGTCGAATCTGGTTCTTTCTCTGATCATGACTGGCATCCTCGTGAACATCGGCAGCACTCGTGAAAGAGTTTTTGGCGTAGCGGCGACAGACCCTCTCGTTCTTCGCGCGCTTCCCGCGCGATGAGGGTGATCTTCGCAGGCGGCGGGACGGGCGGGCATCTCTATCCCGGCCTCGCCATTGCGCGCGCACTCAAGACCGCCAATCCCAGAGTCGAGCCTTTCTTCATCGGGGCGAAGCGGGGGATCGAGCGCGATGTGCTGCCGCAGGTCGGCTTCGCGTTCGAGCTTCTCGATCTCCATCCGCTGTATCGGTCGCGGCCCTGGGAGAACTGGAAGACCCTGCGCGGCGCAATCGGCGCGTGGCAGATGATCGCGCGCGAGGTTCGGAGCGAGCCGCCGGCCTGCATCATCGGCACCGGCGGCTATGCATCGGGGCTCACCCTCGCGTATGCCGCATCACACCGGATCCCGTACGTGCTGCAGGAACAGAACACCTTTCCCGGAATCACTGCGCGGTTCTTCAGCCGGTACGCCGCGCAGATCCATCTCGGCTTTCCCGAAGCGCGACGGCACATCTCGCCATCGAAGCACACCGAGGTCTTCGACAGCGGCAATCCGATCGAGCCCCCGCCCGCGGATGCTTTCGACAAAACCAGCGCACGCGCGAAATGGGGATTCCCGGCGAACGGCGGCAAAGTGCTGCTGGTGTACGGCGGAAGTCAGGGCTCAAAGGCGATGAATGACGTCGTCGCGTCATGGGTGCAGCGCGGTTTGCCGAAGGATCTCTACATCATCTGGGCGACGGGCAAGGCGAATTACGACCAGCTGGCGCACCACGGCAGCGCGCGCGTGAAAGTGCGGGCCTATATAGCGCCGATCTCTGAGGCGTACCGGGCTGCGGACTTCGCGCTGTCACGGGCCGGAGCGATGGCGACCGCCGAGCTCTGCGCATGGGGAATTCCAGCGATCGTGGTTCCGCTGCCGACGGCCGCCGCCGATCATCAGACCGAAAACGCCAAGGCTCTATCCGCGGCTGGTGCGGCTGAGATGATTCGACAATCGCAGCTTACTGCCGATTCGCTGTCGAGCGCGGTGGAATCTCTGCTCGCCAGCCCGGAGAGGCTCGCTGCGATGCGGACGAAATCGCTGGAGCGCGCGCGTCCGACTGCGGCCGCCGACATTGCGCGTCACGTACTGCAGCTGATCGAGCGCGAACAGCGCGCGCGCTGATATTCTGGTAGCCGCCACATGACCATGCCGCGAATCGATCGAGGCGATCCACGCCCGGTGCACTTCGTCGGAATTGCCGGATCCGGAATGCGCGCGCTCGCCGAGCTCCTGGCGAGGCGCGGCATCACGGTGACCGGCTGCGATGCGAGTCCGGGCTCGACCCGCGATCTGGAAGCGCTCGGTATCGAGGTCACGCGCGGCCACGGCGCGGATCACGTCGACGGCGCGCGTGAGCTGATCGTGACGTCCGCGATGTCAAGGAATCATCCCGAGCTGGAGCGCGCGCGGCAGCTCGGCATTCCGATCACCCGGCGAGCCGAGGCGCTCGGCCGCGCAGTGTCTGGTGGGCGCGTGGTCGGAATCTCCGGCACCCACGGCAAAACGACCACCACCGTGATGACCACCGCCGCGCTCGCGAGCGCCGGGTTGCGGCCCACCGGTATCGCCGGCGGCCGCGTCGCAGAGTGGAATGGCAACCTTCGCTACGAGTCCGACGAGCTATTCGTCGTCGAGGCCGACGAGTACGACCGCTCGTTTCTGACGCTGTCGCCGAACGTCGCCGTGGTGACGAACGTGGAAGCCGACCACCTTGACATCTACAAGGATCTGGACGACATCACCTCGACGTTCGCGCGCTTCGTGAACGGAGCAGCGGCGATAGTTCTGTGCGACGATGACGCCGGCGCGCGCTCAGTCGCGATGCCGGCAAGCGCGGAAGTCGTTCGCTACGGCATAACCTCGCGCGATGCGCGACTGGTGGCGCGCGACGTCCGTTCGTCGGGCCGCTCGACCACCTTCACGGTGGTGCACGATGCAGATGTTCTCGGTGAGCTGCAGCTGAACGTGCCGGGGCATCACAACGTGCAGAACGCATTGGCAGCCATCGGCTGTGGGCTCGTGCTCGGGGTGACGCTCGACGCGATGCGGGATGGGTTGGCGCAATTTCGGGGTGTCGATCGCCGATTCCAGCATCTGGGCGATGTCTCGGGCATTGCCATCATCGACGACTACGCACATCACCCGACCGAAATCGCGGCGACCCTCCAGGCGGCGCGGGCGTCCTACCCCGGCCGGCGCATCGTGGCTGCGTTCCAGCCGCACCTTTTTTCGCGTACGCGTGATTTCTCCGCTGCGTTCGGGGCCGCGCTCTCGCAGGCAGATTGTGTTTTTCTCGCCGAGATCTATCCGGCCCGCGAGCAGCCGATACCCGGCGTCACCTCGGAGCTGGTCGCGTCGTCGATGAAACAAGGAGGGCGGCCGGTGACCTGGCAGGGAGAGCGGTCGGCGCTGGCCGAAGCACTGAGTAAATTCGTGCGTGAGGGGGACGTGGTCATCACCATCGGAGCGGGAGACATCACCCAGACAGGTCCCGAGCTGCGGCATCGTCTGGAGCAGCGCTGATGGCCTTCCGCGACCGGCTTCACAAGCCCGGCTGGAAGATTCTGGGCGCCCTCCTTCTCATCGCGGTGATCATGGCGGCCGGCTGGGGGGTGCAGAGCGCCGCTCGGCAGATGGCATTCTTCCGGGTGCGCAGGGTCGAGATCCGCGGAGCGCGGTATCTCCAGCCCGGCGAGATCATCGCGAGGATGAAGATCGACACCCTCGCCTCACTCTGGAACGACCTGGAGCCGTACCGCCAGAGGGTGAAGCAGCATCCACAGGTGTCCGACGCTTCGATCAGCCGGCGTCTGCCGGGCACTCTGGTGGTGACAATCCGGGAAAATCTTCCCGTCGCGCTGATCCAGACCCGCACCGGATTGCTCGCCTACGACTCGCTCGGCACTCAGCTCCCGATCGACCCATCGCGAACCAATCTCGATCTGCCAATTGTTGCGAGTCGCGATCCCGTTCTTCTTAAGCTCGTCGGGGCCATTCGCGCCGTCGTTCCGAAAGTGTTCGCGCGGGTCGAAGAGGTGCGGCGAACGGGAAGGGACGAGATTCTCCTGACCCTGTCTCGCGACACCAGCGAAATCCCTGGCGGTGCCGCTGCTTCTCCGGGCCCGGCGCTGCGTGTCCGGGTTCCTGTAGGACTGTCAGTGGAGCGGTTGGCCGATATCTTTCCCGTTGAAAGCGATCTCGCGCGTCGGCAGGCACACGTTGACGAGCTCGATTTACGTTATCGCGATCAGGTGATCGCAAGGCTGCAATGAATCCCGAAAACATCATCGCTGGTCTCGACATCGGATCTGCCAAGACAACGGCCGTAATCGGCCAGGCGGCAATCGGTACCGACGGCAAAGGCACTCGCGTGCTGCGGATACTGGGCGTCGGTCAGGCGAGAACGACGGGACTGCGGCGCGGGATCGTCTCGGACATCGAGGAGACGACTCGCTCGATCAAGAAGGCGATCGAGGATGCCGAGCGGATGTCGGGAACGAAGATCGACACGATTTTCGCCGGCATCGCCGGGGAGCACGTCCGCGCGATGATCAGCAAGGGAATCGTCGCCGTGAATGGAGACGAGATCTCCAAGGCCGACGTCGATCGCGCCAACGAAGTTGCACGCGCGCAGCCGGTACCGCAGGACCGTGAGCTGCTGCACGCGATTCCTCAGGAATACTCCGTCGACAAGAATCAGGGCATCCGCGATCCGATCGGCATGATCGGTACCCGCCTCGAGACCGAGATGTATCTCGTCACCATCGGCGCATCGCCGGCGATGAATCTGCGCAAGTCGGTAGAGCGCGCGGGTTATCGGGTGCAGGAGCTGGTCCTCGAGCCATTGGCGAGCGCGCTGGCGGTGCTGACCGAAGACGAGAAGGAGCTGGGCGTCGCGTTGGTCGAGATGGGCGCCGGCACGACCGACATCGCCGTCTTCCACGAAGGCAAAATCCGTCACCTCGGCACCGTGAACTACGGCGGCAACAACGTCACCAGCGACATCGTGCAGGGAATGGGGGTGACACAGTCGGACGCCGAGCGGCTGAAGGAGCGCTACGGCTGCGCGTACGAGCCGCTGGTCGATCCGAGCGATGTGATTCAGCTGCCGAGTACCGTTGCGCAGGGCGACCGCCACATCCAGCGCCAGGTGCTGTCGCACATCATCCATCAGCGGATGGACGAGATCTTCAATCTGGTGCTGAACGAGATTCAGCGCGCCGGCTTTGCGCAGCGCCTGAACGGCGGCGTGGTGATCACGGGCGGCGCCGCGGCGATGCAGGGCGTTGCCGAGCTCGCCGCGGACGTGTTCGGGACGGGCGTTCGGATTGGCTTCCCCGAGGAAAACATCGGCGGCCTCGCCGACTCGGTGCAGGCGCCGCGTTTTTCGACGGTCGTGGGCCTCGCGCTCTACGGCGCGCATCGCACTGCGGCGGGCTTCGCTCCCAGTGGCCGCCACCGCGCTCTGGCCGGTGTCGGCGTCGATCGGTTTACCAAGCGGATCAAAACCTGGCTCGAGGATTTCTTTTAGTCGCTTAGTTTTGAGCGGTCGCTTTCTGGGATCGCTGCCGGTCAGTCGGGCGAGGGGTCGTCGCCGTGAGGACACCCTCGCCGACCTAGCGCAGAGATGCAGGATGGAGCG
>CAMLDY010000024.1 GCA_946478895.1 uncultured Gemmatimonadota bacterium | reverse complement strand
CTGAATGGGCGGGAGGCGTCAGGTGCGCAGGCGCCTGATACCAGGTAACTACCGTGGGACGTTGCTGTGCGCCTTTACTCCAAAGGCAACTGCCTTTCGCACAGAAAGTACGTCCCACGGTCGTAACCTGACGCCAGGCGCCTGATCCCGGACGCCTCCCGCCCGTTCAGTTTCACTACGCGAGGCGCCCTCCGCCGCCGACCAACGTCATTGCGGTGCCGCCCGCAGCCCCTTCTCCGCCTTGATCACCTCGCCTGTCGCCGGCCGCAGTCTTCCGCCCGGCGCCCGCAGCCCGCGCACGGTGTTGTAGTCGCCTCCCTCGTACACGACGAGCCCCTTGATCGGCGCTTCGGCGGTCGCCCAGGCGAGGATGTCCTTGATCGCCAGGCGCTGGCTCTCTTCGCCGTGCACCAGCGGGTAGCCGCCGGCGGCGAACACCCAGTGCTCCTTCGCTTTGGGGAACTGCTTCATCCACCGCGACGCGACACGGGTGTGGGTGTCGAGCGATCGTGCGCCGTCGAACCCCGGGAACAGCGAGAATCCAATGACATCGATCCCCGAGCCCGGACGCGCCGCCCACGCGTAGAGGGTGCTGTCCCGGGTGCCGTAGCTGCTCATCGGCACGCCGACCCTGATTCGCGGGTAGATGTAGTGCGCGACGCGCGCCGCGCGGGCGAAGTAGTCGATCCAGTATTCCGGACGCTCCTCACGCAGAATGCGGGTGCCCTCGCCCAGCGGATCCACCGCCGGAATCAGATAGTCGGGCTTCAATCTCCGCGCGATGCGATCGATGTCCTTCAGTCGCGCGACAGTGTAAGTCTCGCGCGATCGCTTGAAATCCTGCTCGCCCTTCTTCGGGTAGCCGAGCGCAACGATCAACAGGGTGCTGTCGGTGCGCGCTTGTTCGATCGACCGCGCCAGAGAATCGAGGGCGATGCCGTGCGCGGCCTCTGGGTCGATTACTACACTGATGGCGTCGACGCCGAGGGTGTCGGCGAGGGCGAGGTCGTTCTTGATAGCGAGCGGCGGAGGCCCACTGCGCAGGTCGGGAAAGATCTTGAGTCCGATCCGGAAATCGCCCTGCGGATGCTCCTGCAGGCGGTCCTTGTCGTGGACTGCGTAGCTGCGCACGCCCGCGTACGCGCCGGGAATCTCGATCACGACCAGTGCCGTCATGGCGATCGCGGCGCCGGCGAGTGCTACGCGCGCCAGCCTGGTGAAGCTCCAGCGCGCGGGCAGTGACGGCGCGAAGATCGGAACCTGGATGTAGATGGGGTTCCATAGCGCCGGTGCGCCGAAGAAAGTGCCGAGCATGCTCGCCTGCGCCGCGTTGAGTGCGAGACCGAACTGCATGGGATCGTCGCCGCGGGTTATCACGAACTTTGTCACCGCCACGGTGGCGATGATGACGTTGTAGACGAGCAGCGGAAATCCAAGCAGTGGCGTCACCAGCCGGCGCGCCAGAGCGTAGATGGTCTGCAGCACGAACAGCAGGGTGGTGAACGGCCACAGCCACGCGACGAGGAAAATCGCGCGCCCGTAGAGCAGAGACTGGGCGGTGTATGCGACGACGAGCGCGGGGACGAGCAGCAGGCCGGCGATGCCGGTGATGGCCTGGAAGCCGCGCGGAATCCGGCGCAGCTGCGCGATTCGACCCGCCATCAGGATGTCCCACGCGATCATCGCGACCGAGAGCGCGAGGAAAATCGCGCCGAGCAGCCTGTGCGAGGTCATCGAGCGAAGCTAGACAGGCGTGGGGTCGGTCGCAAGCTGACGAGCTGCGCCAAGTCAGGCCACCGATAGCACGAGCAATGCGCTGGCAGCCACTTGGACGCGGGCATAGCTTTGAATCGGATGACGCGCCGCGCCTGGTTGAATCTTCCGAACACGATTTCGCTGTCGCGCGTTGTGCTGGCGCTGGCGTTCGTCCTGGTGTCGGATCCGTGGGACAGAATCGCTTTGATCGTCGTCGCCGGCTTCACCGATTTCATCGACGGGTGGCTCGCGCGCCACAAGAAGTCGGAGAGCACCGCCGGGGCTCTGCTCGATCCGATCGCCGACCGCCTCTTCGTTTTTGTCGCGATCTCTACGTACCTCGTTGAAGGTCAGCTCACCACCGGCCAATACTTCATCTTCCTGACGCGCGATCTCGCGACCGCGGTGGGGTTCGTCGTCGCCAAAATTATTCCAACGCTCCGGCCGGCCGTCTTCCGGGCGAGAATGCTAGGCAAGATCGTCACCGTTCTGCAGCTGGTGACACTGGTGGTTATCGTGGTGCTGCCCGAGCTGACCGATCTCCTGATCATGACCATCGGCGTGGTGTCGCTGGCGTCGATCGTCGACTACACCATCGCGTTGTGGCGCGGCCGCGCGCGGTCCCCGGCGTGATGGTTGCTTTTCGCGGCTGATCGATTCGTGATTCGACGTGATTCGGTTGGTCCCCGCCGGGTCTACCTGCTCGCCGTTGCCGCTCTGACGGGGATAGCTCTGGCCACGCCGGCTGTCGTGCGCGGCCAGGTCCGACAGCAGTCGATCCAGACAGAGTATCGCCTCGACGCGATTTTCGCCCGTACCGCCGGCGGCGAAGCCGGGCTCGGCATCAGCGTGCCTGCGGGACTCTACGTGCGCACAGGAGTCGTCGCGGGGATCGGCGTCGGCGCGCACGGAGCCGAGGGCAGGACGGATCTCCTCTCACGATTCAGCCTCGACCCGTTTCGACAGAGCCGCTGGGCCCCGTACGCGGGGGCGGGAATCAGCGGACGCTACCGGTCGAAGCTCGACGGCGGAAGCCGGGCTTACCTTCTCGTTTTCCTCGGCATCGAGGGGCCACTGCCAGTCGGGCGGACTGCGGGAATAGTTCCCGCGCTCGAGGTCGGGCTCGGGGGAGGGGCGAGGGTCGGGGTGATTCTGAGGAGAGGGATCAACGGGAGACGATAGCTCCTAGAGATCACTGAAGACTACCAGCTGGGGGCAGTGGGCGGAGCGGCTGGCGGCTCCGAGCTCGGTTGGATGAAAAGCAGCGCCTCGGCCCCTGGTGCAGTTATCAATACGTGCTCAGAGCCGCCAGCCGCTGCGCTCGCAGCCATTAGCTGGTAGTCTTAAGTGGCGCCTAAGAAGAAAAAAGGGGCGCCACAGGCGCCCCCTCAACTCAGACGGCTTTTCTCTCTTTCGGCGGCTGCGCGAATCTTTCACCCAACACGCGAAGCTCATCCAGCTGACCCGGAGCCAACTCGTGGTAGCGCTCGGTCAGGTACTCCATCGTGTTGTCGAACCAATCCTTCTGGTCCTCAGGCGCCGCGCCGACGACTCCGCAACGCATGATCTGCTGAAACAGCTCGTCCCGAGCCTCCTCGAATGGAGTCGCTGCCCGGACAGGCTCCTTCCTGAATCTGTTTTTCGTGTTGTTCATCAATTCCGTTGAAGTAAAACGTCTATGAAATGCGCTCTTTAATCTACTGTTTTTAGACACCATTTCATAGGAGAAAGGTTCATGCCGCCGCTCGTCTCTTGATGAAATCGAGAAGCAATTCGGAGAGATGGTCGGGGTTTTCCTCGGGAACGAGCCGCGCGATGCCCGCCAGTCGCACCAGCCGGGCGTTCGGAATCGCGTTCGCCAAACGATCGGCGAGCTTCGGGTCGACCCATCTGTCCTCGTCGCCCCAGATGATCAGCGTCGGCGCCTTGATGACGCCGTATTCATCTTCGTCCAGATCAGCTTTGTGGACCGAGCTCGCCAGCGTCAGCAGGTGCTTCGCTCCGTCCTTGCCGACGAATGGCGCCAGATACCGCGCGATCAGCTTCATCGGCATGTGCTCGGGATCCGCGACGCTGCCCTTCAGCACGCCCTCGAGGAGCGGCGCGGCACCCATCACGCCGCGCGTGAGGCTGAACGCGAAGCGCGCGGTGCGGCGCTGCATCTGGGTGATGTCCTTCGCGGGGAGCTCGTCAAACGCGGGCGTATTGATGAGGACGAGCTTCTCGACGCGGTCGGGCCGGTTGGCCGCGAGCTTCATCGCCACATCGCCGCCGAGGTCCACGCCGACGATCACCGCGCGCGCGACGCGGAGTACCGTCATCGCGGCGTCGAGATACTCGGCCTGTGCAGCGATCCCGAAGTCTGCGTCGAGTGGACGATCGGACTGTCCGTGACCAAGTAGATCCACCGAGTACGCGGTGTGGCCCGCGGCGGTGATTGCCGGCGCGACGGCGCGCCACAGAAAATTGCACGTGCCGAATCCGTGGAGCAGGATGACAGCAGTGCCGCCGTGACCATAACGCTCGACGTGCATCGCGCCCGGTCCGACCGGCGCCCGCAGGATGTCAGCTTGCATCTCGGTACCCCTCTCTTAGCTTTCGCGACAGCGCGCATTCAGGCACGCGCCGCGCATCGTCACCGTACTGCAATCGAAAAATAAATGGCAACCAACGACACTCCGAGAGACAGGAACGTACCCCCTCGAAAGACGGTCAGGCAGTCCCGTGCAGCAAGTCGGCCAAAGGCTTTCTTCTGGGTGCTGGGCCTGATCGCGCTCATCGGAGTGGCAGCGCTTGCTTATGTCGCGACAAAACCGGCCGCGAGCTCCGATGTTCGAGATGTCGCCGACACCACCAACGCGGGACCGTCACAGGGCTACCTCATAGGCAAAGTCGATGCCCCGGTAAAGATCATGGAGTTCGCCGACTTCGAGTGCCCGTCATGCGCCGGCTTCGCGACGGTCACCGAACCCGATGTGAGGTCGCGCATCATCGAGCCCGGCCTCGCCAATCTGACCTACTACGATTTCCCGCTCACCCAGCACCGGAATACGCTCGCGGCATCCAACGCGGCGGCCTGCGCCGACGAGCAGGGCAAGTTCTGGCCGATGCACGACCGCATCTTTCAGGCGCAGGATGAGTGGAATGGGGAGGCAACGGACCAGCCGAAAGCCTTTTTCAAGCGCTACGCGGGTGAGATTGGTCTCGATGTGGCGAAGTGGGAGAGCTGCTTCGACGCCCGGAAATATCAGCCGCGCATCAACGCGAACCTGGCGGAGGGCCTGCGCCGCGGCGTTGGCTCGACGCCGACTTTCGTCATCGGAAACAAGCTGTACGCCGGGATGCGGTCGTACGACGAGCTGAAGCGAATCGTCGATTCGATCGCCAGAACCTCGCCAGCTCCGGCAGCCACCGCGACTTCGACGACGCCGAAGTGACGAAAAGGATGATCGTGGCCGCGCTCGCGCTGGCCGGGATCTTCATCGCGACCTACCTCACTCTCTACAAGCTCGGCGTAATCGGCGAGCTGAGCTGCTCGATCGGTTCCTGCGAGACCGTCAACACCAGCAAGTGGTCGCGGTTTGCCGGACTGCCGGTGGCAGGGTGGGGAGTCCTGTTCTACGTCGAGGTGTTTATCATCGCGGTGATCGGCACCACCGCCCGCCTCGCCGACCAGCGCGCGATCTCGATCATCCTCGTCATCGAGTCCGCCATCGGTGTGCTTTTCTCAGCGTGGCTCACCTACCTCGAGCTCGCCGTCATCCACGCGATATGCATCTGGTGCGTCACGTCGGCCATCATCGTCACCGCAATCTTCCTTGTGAGTGTCGCGGATTACAGGGAGTTGCGCCTGGCCGAGCCCCTCTAGTCCTAAAGGTGGCAGGTGGGAGAGGCGCAGAGATGCTTGGGTAGCAGTTGTTCTACTTGCATTCTCGCTGCGTCACGCAACGCTGGAACGCGCTGGATAAACTGCACCCTGTGCCTCTGACCATGTCTCCCACCTGCCACCTTTTGGACTAGGGGTGCCAGTCGTCAGCGAGCAGGTCGCAGAGCGCCAGGCCTACGCGCGCCGGATATCCCCGGATCTAGCAGCCTCATCCAGTCGAAGTCGTGGCTTGTTCTCGGCAGCACTGTCCTCCCCCTCGCGCTGCATCCGGCGACGGAAGGGCACGAGGTCGCGGCCGAGGTGGACCAGGGCGCGGGTCGCCACGGTGCTGGCGAGCGGCTCGGGGATCCCCATCACCCTGATGTAGGTGTCGATCGCGCGATCGAACGAAAGGTCTTCTGCGAGAGTGTCGACGAACATCAGCGCGTTGTCGACGTGGCCACGAATGATCGTCTCTTCCGCGCGGGCCTGTGACAGGCGCAGGCGCCGCTCCGCATTTGGATTCAGCTTGCGGCCGAAGATCGATTCAGGAAACAGATTGCGAAGGGCCATGTAGCCGTCCCTGGGAATTATGTATCTGGATGTTAGGCAGGGAGCGTACCAGAGGATAGGTCTTGCCAGGCCACCAGTTCCACCTCCCGCCAAGCTTGAGCAGCGCCGGCCCAACCGCGAGGCGCATAACTGTCGCGTCAACCAGCACGGCGACCGAAAGCGCGAATCCAAGGATCTTCATCAGCACGAAATCGCCCAGCGTGAACGCCGCGAACACCACGATCATGATCGCTGCCGCGCTACTGATGAGGCCGCCCGTGCGCGCCAGTCCCTCGACGATGGCGTCGTCGTCTGACATTCCCAGCTGTTTGGATTCTGCGATCCGTGCGACGAGAAATACCTCGTAGTCCATGCTCAGCCCGAACACCACCGCGAACACGATGAGTGGAATCGCGGGGAAGGTCCCACCCAGCGCTCCGTTGAGACCGAGGGCGCGGATCCCGTGGCCGTCCTGAAACACAACCACCACCGCCCCGAACGCCACCGCCACCGAGAACAGGTTGAGCGCGACCGCTTTGACGGCGACGAGGGCCGACCTGAAGCCCACCAACAACGACCCGAGGGTGACCAGGACCACGAGCAGCATCACCATCGGCAGGTGGCCAATCGTGGACGCTTCGTAATCGACGTTTAGCGCGGGTAGTCCTCCGATCTCGGTCTTACTCCCGGGCAGGCCCGTCAACGATTGCCTGTTGGCGCGGAGATCCTGCACCAGCTCACCCGCACCGCGCACTCCGGCTGCCTCGGTGGGCAGGACCTCGATCAGTGCCAGCCTGCCGTCGGCGCTCACCATCTGCTCGCGGAGCCTCGCGGGAACTCGCGACAGCACATCGAAGTTGGGCGCAACCATCCCGGTTACGGACGGCAGCGACCGCACCCTCGCGACCCGCGGATCGCGACGAATCATCTCACCCGCCCGGCGAACTGCCGTCCAACCCGCCGGCGTGTCCCAGGCCGCGTTCCGTGGCAGCTCGATTACCACTCGGAGTGCGTTCACGATCCCACCGCGCCCCATTGCCGACAACGCTTCCAGCGCCCGCGACGACTCCATCCCGCGCGGCAGCCAGTCGCCGCGGGGCAGCTCTGTCGAAAGGCGCGTCGTCTGCCAGCCCAGTGCCCCGAAGGGAGCGCCGGCGACTAGCAGCACCGCGAGCGGATGCGCGCAGACAAGCCGTCCCCAGCGCCGCCAGGTCTCAGACGCAGTCCCCAGTGACCGGCCTCGGACTCTCGCAGTGTCAACGTGCCTGCCGAGCAGAGACAGGAGGGCGGGAAGGAGGGTAGTGGCGAGCAGCGCGGCGACGACGATCACCACCAGCCCGCCAACGGCGATCGAGCGGATCTCGTTGACGGGGACAACGAGCAGCGCGGCAAAGGCGATCGCGACTGCGGCAGCCGAAAGGGCGATGGTATGCCCCGCGCGCGATGCGGCGACTTGCGCGGCTTCCTCTTTCGCCAGGCCTTCAAGCATTGCTTCGCGAAATCGTCCAACCACGAGCAGCGCGTAGTCGATGCCCAGCCCGAGGCCGAGCATCACCACGACGTTCTGGAGCAGCAGCGACAGCGGCCAGAAGCTCGCGAGCAGGACGGCGGCGCCGAGTGCGAGCGAAATCGCCAGGATTCCCGCCAGCACCGGCAACAGCGCCGCGGCGATCGCGCCGAAGGCGAGGACCAGGAGCACTGTGGTGATGGGAAGGACGCGCCGCTCCGCATCACGTGCATCGCCGGCGCTGGTTTTCCGCAGATCGTAGTTGAGCGGCACCTCGCCGGTCCAGCCGAATTCCAGGCGCGGATAGGTGGCGCGATGGCGCGAAGCGAGCTGCATCGTGGCGCCGCGCAATATCGGCACTACCTGGTCGATGCGCCGGCCGCGTGGGGCGAGCCCGACCACCATGTACGTTTCGCCGTGCGCACCGACGAAGGAGCTGTCAGGCGCATCGAGATACGACAGAGTCCCGCTGACGATCGGTAGCGCGGCCAGTGTTGCGCGAAGCTCACCGATCAACTGGCGGCCGGGTGGGGTAGAGGGCGCGGGCGAGCCGGTGACGACAACGACAGCGTAGGATGGAAAAGCGCCCGGGAATCGCTCGGCGATGAGTCTCTGGACACGCTGTGATTCGCTGCCTTGCACTGACGCGGCCACCTCGAGACGCTCTTCGACGCGAGCCGCACCGGGCGCGACGAGCGCAGCTCCTGCGATCCACGCGGCGATGATCCACCAGCGGTGGTGGATGACGAGCTCGCCCATTGTGCGTCGCGTAATCGAACGCATTAGACGAGCGCGATCTCGTAATGCAGCGGACGATCGTCCAGCTGCTCCGACTTCACGCCGCGCCGCACCGGCATCACGTAGGCGTTGACGTCGGTTGGCTGCGCGTACATGCCGTGCAGCGCCTCGCTCAGCGGGTCGCGCAGATCCAGTCCGACGTTGAGAACCGAACAACCGCGCTCCCGCGCGACGGAGTACGCAACGCTCAGCAACTCTCGAAGAACGTCGGGTCGGTCGAATGGGACGCACAGGTGGGTAATAGTCGCGCAGTTGAGCGCCGAGCCTGCGCGCGGCAGCCGTTCGGCACCCGCTGCCGTGGCCACCGCGTTCAGGACGATCCGCGCGACTCGCATCCGCTGCGAGTAGCCGACGACCGTCAGCTGCTTGAACGACCTTTGATCCCACGGCGCGAGAAAGCCCAGCGCTTCGCCGCTCGGCGATCGCGCGATCAGGTAGCTCGAGATATCGAGTCCAGGTGCGGTGCGGACGAAATCTTCGAGATCGCGCGCGGAGAGCGCCGGAGCGAGCTGCCGCGTGCGGGCGACGGTGTTCCACAGCTTCGCCATCGACTCGAGATCCCGCCAGCATGCGTGTTCGATGCGGATGTTGTCCGAATTGCGCGACCGCCGGCGCCCCAGGATCGGGATCGAATGCGTCCGAATGGTGCCGACCCGGGTGAAGGCTGCGACGCCGCGCGGGCCCGAGAGCCGGCGCTCCATCGACCGGTTGCCGGCCAGCACGGTGATCATGAGCGGCGCTGTCGGAGGCAGGTCGGCGCACACGCCCTCCGCCCAGTGCGATAGCGCATCGGCGATCTGGGTATTGCGATGCTGGGGATGAACCTTGAAGTCGCCGACGTAACCGATCCGCATCGACGAGCCGTTGACGAAGACCACCCGCTCGCTCGCGGCAATGCAGCCGACCACCCGATCGTTGACTTCGGCGACGCCAACTCGCCATTTGTCGCCCTCCAACCGGTTGAGTGCAAAGAAGTCGGGGTCGCGATCGATCCTCATCGACATGTCGCCCTTCATCGCACACGCCGCGGCGAGGCCGATCAGGTCGCGGTTGTCCGCGGCGGTAGCGTCCCGAATTGCGGTCACTTCTCGATCCGGCAAATGGCGATGCGCGCCTGGAGGCAGCTCCGATCGCGCGCTATCGCGTCGCGTCCGGCGGCTTCGTCTTCGATCACGATCTCGCGAAAACGATCGGGGATCGCGGTATGCCCGACGAAGTTTCGGAAACAGAAGCGCGCGCCGGGCTTCGCCACCCTCACGATCTGCGCGAACAGCTGGTCGATCCCATCTGCGTCGAGCCATTCACAGATGTTTGAGATGGCGAGCGCATCGACGCTCGATTCGGGGCATGTTGCCAGGTAGTCGCGATAGCTTCCGTCGACGAGGTAAAGGTCGTCGAATCTGGTGCGCAGAATCTCCCGCGCGGTGCGATCGAGGTAAGGCGGTGCTCCCCCAGGCTCGCGGAAAGGGTACGTGCCGCGCAGCATCTGGTGCAGGAAGTAGTTGGTGCGCACCGGCACATCACACAGCGCGTGCTCGAGCAAACCGCGGAAGTGCGCGGCAAAGCTCGGGTTGTCGACTTCCCGGAAGAATGCCGGATCGAAGGCGCGATTGAAGGTCCAGCGGTTGAGCAGCAGCGAGAACAGCGCCCTCCAGCGCCTGCTGTTCCACTCGCGGTGGAAGATGTCGCGCTGCTCCTCCAGCGATCGGGCGGAAAGCAGTCGCTCGATTCGCGCGGGACCGTGGATGAAGAGCCGCACCGCCCGCGCAACGATTCCGATGAACCGCTCGGTCACTCCGCAGGTCAGGGCCCCGCGCACGAGCAGGCGCTGGTGCTCGTCCCAGAATCCGACAGCGCGGTCGGACAGGAACGGTCGAATCGTGTCGTAAGTCCGCGCCCTGCGTTGCGGCGTTCCGCGCGCGACGCCGAAGAAGCTCATCACCTCGGGCATCGTCAGACGCCGCAGCGCCGCGGCCTTGAGCTCGACGAGATGGTTCTGGGTGCTGTTGAGATCGACCGCCGTAACCCGGCCGGCGCCGGCTGCCAGAAGCGAAAACGCGGTGCAGCCACCGGAGCTCACGACCACGACGTTCGCGTTTTCCAGTGGCGAGAGTGCATCGATCTCGAGCAACGGATCCTCGCGCACCTGCGCGAAGAACAACCGGTCGTCGCGCGCGCCCGGCAGGACCGCGCGCTCGAGCGTACTCGCCGACACCGACCCGGGCGTTCCCGGGCGCGCGGGAAGCCGAGAGGGAAGCCGAGCAAGCGTCGCGCTCAAAATCTCCGCTGCTTCCCGCTCGATCAGCGCATCGGTGCTCACGCCGCGAGTCTCCATCCATACTCGGTCGAGATCGCGGCGTACACCCGCTCGTCGACCTCGGAATAGCGGCGCATCACGTCTCGCACCTCGGTCGGCCTCGTTGCCGCCTGCCTGTCCAGCCAGTGCTTCACCCAGGTGAGATGGCCGCGCTCCTCGTCGAGCATTCTTCGCAGCGTCGCCGCTACCGTTGGATGCACATCCGGCCGCCGGAGATGGAGCGTGAAGTGCCGATAAACTCGGCGCTCGAAGACCTGGGTCAGCGCCAGGATCTCGAGCATCGAGATCGGCGTGCCCACTTCCTCCGCGTAGCGCGTCTGATAGGTGTCCCGCACCGGCGCGGGCTTGCCGCCGATCGCAACGATGGTCTCGGTCCACAGCTGCGCATGCATCACTTCCTCGGCGCTGTGCTGCGTCAGCCTGAGAATGAGCTCAGGATCGCGGGTCCGCCGCACCATCTGACCGAGTATGAGCCCGCCGTGCAGCTCCGACGCGCGATAGAAATTCAGCAGGTCGATTTCGCTCTTTGACGGCATCATGACGCTCTCCGGTTCAGGTTCGTGTGCTTGATGTGATCGACCAGGCGAACTCCGCAAAGGCGCTCGATGCGCTTGGCGAAGGTCTGGATCGCGATTGCATCACCCGGCTGCGCGACTGGCACTTTTCCGATCGCTTCCTCGCCGAAGTGATGAAAGTCGAGCGCGGCATCAAGTACCTGCCCGATCACTTTCGGATCGGCGGCGATCCTCTTCGCGATCAGGTCGGATGCGCTCTGGGCGTGCCTCACCTCGTCGTCGGCGATGCGTGACAACAGGTCAGCGAGCACCGGATCCTCAGCCTGTTCGCCGAGCCGACGGAAGAAGTAGTGCGCGAGGTGCTCCGAGAGCATGAACTCCACGAGCTTGGCGATGAGATTCTCCGGCTTGACGTCGAGCTCGGTCTGGCCCGCGCGAATCGCTACCAGCTCCTCATCGGTAATCGCCGGCTCGTACCCAACAGCTTCGAGATATCGACGCAGCGAATGAAAGTGCTTGAACCCCTCGTAGAGCTCGAGCGAGAAGACGACGCCGGCGTCGATGTCGTCGAGCGTCGCGCGCAGCAGCCTCGCCAGGTTGAGCGGGTGATAAGACTCGATCAGCGCCGCATCGCGAAGTGATGCGAGGAGGTCGGGTCGGCCCAGTGCGCGCGCGCGATCGATCTGGCCCCACTCGATGTCGCGTTCCACAGACCACGCGCCGCGATCGGCCGCCATGGCACACCGCACGTACACGCTCGTTTGTCGATTGGTCGTCATTTGCCTGATGCTCCCAGTAGCTCGAGTCTTCCGGCCGCGACTGACAACGGCCAGTGCGCCGGATCGACTCCGTAAGTCGCAAGGATCGCCAGCAGCCAGCGCTCGATTCCGAACGCGACGCAGCCGCTCCACGCCGACGTTCCATCGGCGAGACGGATTCCGAACGCCTCACCGAAGAACAGCTCGTGGTCGTTGAAGGAAGCGATGGCGAGCGGGCTGCCGTCCGCGAAGCGGAACTCGAGCTCGTGCTTGAGTGCCTTGATTCGTTGCAGTGCCGCCCGACCGCGCGCGGTGGGCGCGAAGAACGGGTCGCTGGCGGAGACGAGCTCGCAATCGAGTCCCAGCGCGCGCTCCAGCGCTCCCACCATCTCCACCGAACGGTCCAGAAAGCCCTTCACGTCGCGTTCGGCGCCGACGCAGACGATCTCGCGCATCGTGAACGCCCAGCCGCGCTGCAGGGGAGCGTGGCGCGCCCCCTCGTGGCGCCAACAGGTGCCCTGCGCTGTCATGATCACAGGTGCCGCGATGGTCGAGTCCGCGAGCGCAGCGTAAGTGCTGTAACAGATCGCCGGCGGCAACACTACCTCGGCGGGCTCGAGCGCTTCGCGCGCGCGTTCGGCGGCCGCGGTGCTCGCCGCGATCCCGGCGAGGACGCTCTCGTCGCCGCTCAGGTGCGACGCGGCGGTGAGCCACTGCGGGAAAGACGCGAAATACTTCGCGCGTTCCAGAGTCTCGAACGCGATTCCGGCCGCGGCGACCCATTCGTCCGGCGTCTCGCCGCGCGCGACCTCGAGCAGCGCGGTCTCGATTTCGCGCAACAGCGACACCACCGCGCCGCGCAAACCGATCACGCCGGGCGCGACTTCCCACAGCGAGCCGCTCTCGCGCAGCCGCGCGATGACTTCTTCAGGCGACAACATGGTCGTCCAGGGGCAGAAAGACGGCCGCGATCCGGGCAACCGTCTGGAAATTGTCCATCCGGATGTGCGAGTCGGGAATCGCGCGCCCGATGAACTGCTCGGTAAAGGCGATCAGCTCCAGCACCCGCAGGGAGTCGAGTAGTCGGCTCGCGAACAAGGGAGTATCCGCGACGACATCCACGCCTTCCGGGGCTACGTCGGCGTTGAGCCAGCGCAGCATGCGCTCGACAAAATCGGTGCGCTCGCTCACGCCGCCACCTCCTCGGACTGTCCCCAGTTGTGGTGGAGCAGCTGACGGAGCATCGGCTTCCAGTAAGTCGACGGCGATGGAGCGGGCGCTCCGAGCAGTCGGTCCGCGACGGTCGTATCGAAAGTCTTTGGAAGCGCGAGCTGCGGTATGAAGTGAGCCAGGGACGCGAGGATCGCGCGCAGTCGCACGTCACCGGTCTCGTTAACCGCGCGCTCGAACAGCGCGTAGGTCTCGGCGTCAGTGATGATCGCGCGCTCGACACCGCGACGGCGCCAGTGGGGATCTTCGCTCCAAACCTCGTACGCAGTATCGACCAGCTCGCCGAGCGTCAGCGCCGCGCGCCCCGAGCAGAGATGGATGGTCTCTCCGCGTGCCGCGTCGTCGAACGCAAGCCGCGCAATCGCGCCGACGACGTAACCGGAGGTGATAACATCGAACGAATAGGCTGGGTCGCCGGGGATCATCGCTGCCAAACCACGGTGATAGATGCGCAGCGCGCGGTGCACGGCGTTGATCTGCTGGATGTCGCCGTCGGCGCCTCGGCATACCATTGTACTGGGACGGACGATCGTCCACGGCAGCGCGGTCTTTCTGATGCAGGACTCCGCCTCGTACTTCGACTGCTCGTACGCGTTGACCCAGCCTGACCCGCCGTCGTTCTCGCTCTCGAGAATGATTCCGGTCGCCCTGCCGGCGACGAACGCCGAGCTCACCAACAGAAAGCGGTCCAGCGCTGCGCACGACGATGCGAGCTCGGCGACGTGATACGAGCCGAGGGTGTTGACGAAGCGCGATTGATCGAGTGGCCGCGAGAAGCTGATGTCCGCCGCGGCGTGGATCACGACGCTCGTCTCGGTCTCGACGCGCTTGCGCGCCAGCGGCTCGAGACCCGCTCCTGGCACCGTCACATCGCCGGCGATGGGTGTGACACGCGCCGCGAGTGCGCCGAGCCGGCGCGCCGTGAGCTGCCATCGGAGCTCGTTGCGCACGAGAGCGAACGCCTCGAGCTCCGGCCGCGCCACAAGCATCTCGCGCAGTACGCCCTCGCCGACCAGCCCGCTTGCCCCGGTGACGAGCACCTTTCCGGAAACGCTCATGTCAGGCCTCCACCGCGACGCCGGTCCAGTGCGCGCCGAAGCCGTAGGAGAACATCACGACTTTGTGGCCCGGCTTGATGCAGCCGCCCTCGAGGGCATCGCGATAGTTGATGAAGTTGTCGCCAGCCAGGGTGTGACCGTGGCGAGCGATGTTGTGGGAGAAGAGCCGCGCGCGCGGCAGGCGCACCAGACCGCAAAGGATCTCCCAGCTGCGCGTGCTGACGTTGTGCGGAATGATCCAGTCGACGTCGGCCGGTTCCCATCCCGCGTCGGCGATGGTGCGCAGAATGACGTGCCTGGCGGTCGGGAAATACGACGCCACGATCTCATCGCGCCGGTTCTCGACGTCCCAGTAATAGCCTTTGGTGACGTTGGTCGCGGAGACGAGCCGGTTACGCGCGCCGTTGCGCTCGATCAGCACTGCGCACGCCGCGTCGGAGGTGCAATTGAAGATCGCTTCGCGACCGGCCTTCGCCGGAAAAAATTCGGAAGACACGCATAGCGCGCGGTCGATTCCTTCGGCGAGACAAAGCGCGCGCGCGATACGGGTTGCGCCAAGCAAGGTTGTGCAGGCGAGCTGATCGATCGCGAAGCTCCAGGCGTTGTTCAGCTCGAGCTCGTTCTGCAGGCGGCTCGACGGATAGCTGAACCGCGACATCGTACACAACGATTCCGCGGCGCTCGGCGCGTTCGCCTGGTCCGAGAAGGCCAGAGACGCGGGAGTTCCGCCGTAGATCAGCAAGCCGATCGACAATGGGTCGATCTCGTTTTCGGCGAGCAGTGATCTCGCTGCGCTCAGCGCGAGATCGTAGGGCGTCTCCTCAACGGCGACGTGCACCCGGCCGAAGCCAAACCCTTCGAGGGTCTCGACCGAGCTCGCGAGCTGCCGCGCGCCCGCCAGCTCGCCGACGCTGCGCGAAGCGGCGGGGAACGCGTAGGCGATTCCACCGATTGCCGGGGTGTTTTGTCCATCGCATCTGGCGAAGCCCATTGCCGTTGGTCCGTTCGTGACACGCGAACGATGCCGTCGGTTAATGGGCGCTCATATCGGCGCGGATACGTAGTACAACGGTCATTATGACGTAGGAGTCGGCACCGAAACTACCACTCGACAAGAGACTGAACGGAAGACTACCGGCGCGAGGCCGTGGGCCTCACGGCGGGAGGCCCCGGGCCGGAGCACGTTTGTTGATTTAGCTCGCGGCCTCGAGCCGGCCCGCTCACGGCATCCAGCCGGTAGTCTTGAGTGGCAGGTACAACCAGGATTGTCGGTGGCGAACACAAAAAAACCCGGGTTTCTCCGGGTTTTTTTGTAGTACTGGCTCGGGTGGGACCTACGGCGCGACGACGATGATCTGATTCTGGGTCTCGGTGCCGGTGGTGATGGTAAGCCCACCGGTAAGGAGCGCCGGCTTGAAGCCGCTCGCCGCTGGAGGAGTAGCGCGCAGGACGTAGGTACCTGGAAGAAGGAAACCGATTCGATAATCTCCGTTCGCATCCGTGCTGGTGGTGCGCACGATATGGGTCGGATCACTATCGTCGATGAGGGACCCCGCGGTCAGAACTTCCACGGTTGCGTCCGATACACCCGCGCCGGTTGCGCTATTGGCGCGAACTGAGCCCGTCACGCTGCCGGTGACATCCTGCGCCACCGCGTGCACCACGGGCTTGAAGATGAACCCATTTCTGGCGTTGTTGCCGCGCATGACGAAGCTGCTGCCGACGTCGAAGTCAAGGGTCATCACCGACCCATCTTCGGTCAGCTGGATCGGCTCATCGAGCTTGACCTTGATGCCGGACTGTGCTGCGCTGGGGAATTTCACGTCGGGGTGAGTTCCATCGGCGAGCGTGAGCACCGATTTACTCGGATCGATGATCAGCCTGAAGCCGTTGTAGGTGCCGGTGGCGAGCGTCGCGGCGCCGAGGTTCATCGTCTTTCCGCCGGCGAGGTCGAGCAGATTCACTAGCGCGTTGGGGCTCGCCACTGTCGTCCATCCGTTCATGTCTCCTTCGTCGGCCGCTTCGTCATCGGTCGGCTCGGCCTTTTTCGCGTCGACCCTCACGATGAATACGTCGACCTGCGAGATGTCGGAAAAGGGAAATGGCGCGTCGGTCAGTCGGACGGTGAGCTGGCCGGTGCTGGTGCCCGAGGAATCACTGCACCCGGCAAGGCCGAGTCCGGCGATGGCGATAGCCGCGAGAAGTCGAAAAGTTTGCCGCATGGTATATCTCCGCATTGACGCTTCGTGTTGTGGTTTTGGCAGCTCTATTTTGGAGACTCCTCCGGTACGTTGGACGGTCACAGCTCATCTTTATCTCGTTTCTCGGCTTTCTGAGACTCGGCGGCTTCGACTGGACACCACGTGAAAGAAAGCGGTGAGCCGCGAAGCGTAGAAACGAAAAGCTGCATGCATCCGCTGCTGACCCAGCTTAGGGCTCTGTGCTTCCGTTCTGTGGATGCATTTCAAAGCGCTCGGGTCGATTCCCCGAGAAACGCTGTCAGCGCAGCGGCTGTAATGCTTGCGGCTGCCAGCTTAGGTGCGAGGGATTGCTAGCCACGATGCCGAGGCTATCCGCCGAAACTATCCCCTGGGGGGCGGCTTATGCCCCTTTCCCGGATTCGACTTCGAGCCCCCGTTGCCCGGTACTCCTGCCGGGGGACCGGCGTTGGCAGGTCGTCCAGCCGAGGCTGGCCGATGGCTCTGTCCGAAGTCTCGGCCCGACATGCCGGCCGGCTTGCCGTTGGCGCGGCCCAACTGGCCGTCGAGGTCGCCAGGCATCGCCTCGAGATCGGCGTCGGACGCGCGACCCTGTAGGCGGGCGAGGACTCTCTTCAGCGCCTGGTCGGAGCTGAGCCCGCGATCGGTAAGACTGCCGATCACGAATAACGGAACCGCGAGCGAACGCCCGGACGGGGCACCCTTGGCGAGGGCGGACACCGCTGCGGCATCGACGCCTTTGCGCATCGCTTCGGCGCCGGCTTCGATCTCGTCGCCGGCGGGCTGGGAGCCGCGGCCGCTCGCGAGTGCCGTGCGCGCAACGTCCATCCGCACCGCCTGCTCGCTGATCGACCGCTCGATGTCGGAAGGATTGACGCCCTTCGCGGCAAACTTGAGGGCGCGGTTGGCGAGCGCATCGGCGGGCAGATTGCGCGCGTTGGCTTCAGCGATCTTTGCCAGGACGCGGTTCGCAATATCGGCCGGCAGCACCTCTTTCAAACGCGCCAGTGCATCGCGCGAAGGCGCCTGGGCCTGGACAACGGTCGCAGCGACCACTGAAGCAAAGGCCAGCGCGGCAAAATTTCGGATGATCGTCATAGAGATTTTGTCAGCCATCACAGAATAGACTCTCACGGTCACGGCCGGGGTCACTTTTTGACTGTTCACTCGACGACCAGCAACCCAACCGCCCCGCCAAACTCGTCACGCAGGGAAAGGAGTCCGGGCGGCACGATCCACTGACCGCCGTCGACCCGAACGTTCATTTGGTATTTCCCGCGTTCGATTGGCACCGTCGCCGTCCATCTACTCGCGTCAGCCACGTCCCGCGTGAGCCGCAGCGGAATCCACCGCGTGAAATCTCCGTTGATCTCCACGGTCTGCGCGCCCGGTGCATTCACGGTAAACGTCATCCGTCCCTGCTCGTCGCGTCGCGTCTCGAAGGATGTCACGCCCGTGAAAGGCGCAGCCAGATCGGTCGGGTCAAGCGGCGGCGTGGCTGCCGTGGGTGCGCGGCCTGGCGTGAGCCGCACCGCCAGCGACGCAAACCGTCCTCCCGGAAATCCCTGAGTCGGATCGATCGGATAAGTGCCACCACTCAGCGAGATTGCCACCCGGCGATTGAGCTGCCTGATTGCGCTGATGCTGGCCCACGATCTCGCCGTTCCGCTGAGGCTGGTCAGCTGGTCGCCAATTCTGGATCCCACGACCGCTCCGATGTCGGCGAAGCTCGTCGACCAGGAAATGGTGCCTTGCAGATCCGCGTAGTTGATGGAGTCAACGGCTGTCGGGGTCACGCTGATGACCGCGCCGCGCTCGGCGGAGCCAATGGACGCACCCGCTTCTCCGAGGACGAGCGTGCGCCAGGCGCTGCCATCCCAGGTGCGGCCAGCACCGGTGCCGACGAAAAACTCGACACCAGTGGTAGGGATATGCAGCCGTGCATTCCCGACTATCTCGCCGGTCCGGGTGCCATCGTGGTGGGTGCTGCCGCCGGCGAGGAGCGCCATTTCGCCGAGAAACTGCCGATTGATGGGAAGGAAACGCGAGCCGGACGCGACACCCTGCAGGCTCCAGCCACCGACAGTGAACTGCGAGAAGGTCGCCGACGCATCGGCGAATGCCTCGGTCCAGTCGATGCCGAGGTGCGGAGTGATGACTGCCGCGCCAGTACTGACTGTATCAGCGTACCGCAGCGCCATCGCGCCCACGTCGACATTCGTTGCGATTGTTTGCGCTCGAGTCGTTTGCGCCACGAAGAGGACCGCCGCAAGCGCTCCTTTCGAATACAGGGCTGTGAGTGGTCCTGCTCTCAAATCGCAGCGAGTGACAGTTGTGGCGCAACAAGGCTGTCTCGTTAGGTGGTGCTGTTCCCCGTACTTCCGACACGAATGACGGAGCTCTCGGTGCCGAAGTCATCGGTACTCTTCACCGCGAGCGGATCAGCGACCCAGCGTGAGCCGTTGATAATAAAAGCATACTCGTGGCGACCTGGCGAGAGGGGAACCGAGACGGCCCAGACTCCGGGCGCGCCCGAGCGCTGAAGGGTGGTCGACCCGCGCGCCCATTCGTTGAAGTCGCCGACCAGCTCGACGCTGGCGGCGCTGCGATCGACGAATACGAATCGCACCAGCTGGACGGTGTCCTGATGCACGACTGCCGGGGTCTGGGAGGCGACCGCTGGACGGGCGGAAATCCGCGATCCGATCGCGACACCGGAGAGGACGACGATAGCGCCGATTCCGGCAGCAACGGCGAGACCGGCGAGCGGAGAAACACGCACGACCCGCTTCCGCTTCCACCACGAATCGCTGGACGACATCGGGGGATAAAGCGACGGTCCTTCAGCCCGCACCTTGTCCATCAGCCGCTTCTCGAACGAGGGGTGGACGTGCTCGACGGCCCGAAGCGGTGCGGCAATCCGAGCCGCGAACCGGGCGTCGCTGTCCTGCTGGCTCTCGTCGTAACTCTCACCCATGGTACACTCCCTCGAGCATGGTGCGGAGCCCGTCGCAGGCCCGCTTTACTCTCATCTTCAATGCTGGAACGCTGACACCGGTCATCGCCGCCATCTCGTCGTACGTCAGCTCTTCCACGTGCTTGAGCAGAAACGCTTCGCGCTGCTCAGGCGGCAGCATTGCCAGCGCCGACTCTATCTGATCTCCTACGTCGCTGCTCTTTTCCGGTTCCGTGCCCGGCGCCACTGCCCGCTCGATCGCGGTCGTCGCCGGGGTGAATCGCAATTCCCGTCGGCGCTGTCGCGTCGCGTAGGTCTTGCACTCGTTGATCACGATCTGATAGAGCCAGCCTCCGAAGCGCTCCGGCTCTCTGCAGCTTCGCAGATTGCGGAACGCGCGCATGAAAGCCGATTGCAGCACATCGTCGGCATCGACCCTGGATCCCAGCATGCGCACGGCGAACCGCACGCATGTGTCCTGATAACGCTGTACCAGTCCTGAGAACGCATCCACGTCCCCGGCAAGCACCGCGTCGATCAGCTCTGAGTCCGACCGGGCTTTCACAAGTAAATGACTACCCTCGGTGGGCCCCGGGTCACAAGCCGGCCGCATTGCTTACGGAGATGTGAGGGTGAGCACGATCGCCAGGCTGTAGTTTCCCGGAGCATCGACCGTCCAGTCGTAAAGCGTTTGAAAGTAAAGAGTTGTTGCACTGCTGGCGGTCGCCGGACCGGTCACGAGGTTGGCATCGACCGATGATAACGGCGTGAACGAACCGCTGGAAACGACGCTCCACAACAAGTCGGCTGCCGGTTTGTTGACGCGTGCCGGCGCGCCTGGCGATGTGTTGGTCGCCGTCCACGTCGGAGATGCAGCCCGGATCTGGAGCGTCCAGGGCGCATTCGCGCTGACCGTCAGGGTCGGACCGGTGGTGGAGTTGAAGCCCGCGTCGAAGTCTGCCGGCGTCGGTGCGGTAAGCGCAGTCGAGCCGTCGCTCATTTGGAGCCGCACCACACGGCCAGCCGTCATCGACACACTGCCCGGCACGCTGCAGTTGTCTGGCGCTCCGCTGTTGGAGCAGGACTGCGCGTCCGCCTTGATCGGCACCATCGCCGCGCCCAGCGCGATTGCGAGCATGGCAGGCTTTATCATTCTCGGTCTCATCTCGACTCCCGTTCGACTCTGAAAGTTCCGGACGCCATCGCGCCGCTCGTACCGTCGCCAACCCAGCTGCCCGTAATGGTGTCGGCCTTGATCTGGCCCACGTGACGGCGCGGCGTTGCTTCGAGGCTCGCGTCGAAATCGACGACCGCGCCACTCTGTGCGCCGCTCACGAGACCGGTGAGCGCCCTCGTTTCGCCGGTCTGGCTATTCGTTCCGACAAGGTCGAGCCGACCCTGAAAGCTCGTTCCCGATTCACCCGTGATAGTGAGCGTCCCGGCAAGGCTTTCCCGCACGGGGCCCGTCTGCTCGCCGGTGTAGCTCCAGGTGCCGGCGAGCTGCAGCGACGACGGCTGCGGCTCGGTGGACTTGAGGCAACCGGCGATGAGCGCTGATCCCGCTACCGCCAGCGTCGCAAGTCGCGGACTCCAAGCGAAGGCACTTCTCATTGCTTGCTCTCGTTCTCCGCTGCCGGCGGGGGAGCGCTCGTCTTCGGCGTGGTCTTGCCGGCAGGGGGCGTCCACATCCGGATTGGGCGCGGGTCGAGTGTGATCGTAATCGACTTCGAGTCTTTCCCGGTTACCACCAGATTCGGGATCGGCGCCCGCGCGATGAGCGGCTCGCTGAGCTCGGACAGATCGAAATCGAGCGCGTAGGTTCCGACAGGCAGCGACTGAAACGTCGCCGTCGTCGGACCAGTCATCAGCGCCGCCCACTCCCGGCCGGCGTTGTCGCGCGCGATCACGTGCGCCTTGCTCAAATCCACCTGCACCGCGGCGATGCCCGATCTCGGCGCGACTGCGAGCTCGATCTCGGCAGATGTCGACAGCGTGACGCCCAGGTCTCCGCGTCCGGCGCCGTTCGCCGACCATCCATCAGGCAGTGATGCTTCGTCGATTGTCACAGCCTCTCTCGCATCGCCGCCGACCCTGTACTTTCCGCTCCCGTCGGCGACGGCGGTCTCGCTGCCGCGGCGCACGATCGCACCCGCGACACCGGGCTCGGCGTCGTCGCGGCGCTGATTGCCGTTGAGATCCTCGTAGACGTAGCCCGACGTTCCCGGGGTGCGCAGCATCGGAACCGCAAGAGCGTGCTGAAGACGAATGCCGAAAATCCACGGCACGCGGCCGGCGGTCGATCTGAAAATCGAGTTGCGCTCGGCGTCGATCTGGAGCGCAAACGCGTTCAGGAGCGGAATCGCCAGACCGGCTCGCACGATCGATGATCTCTCTTCGCCGAAACCGTTCACGCGCTGCAGCTCTCCCTCGCCGCGCACGCCGCCGAGCCATGGCAGCACGACCTGCTCGGCGTGGATCCCGAACACGCTCTGCTGGTTGACGAATCCGCCGCGGTCCCGCGTCTGCTCGATGCGCATCCCCAGTTCAACCATGCCGCCTGCGCCCGACCATCCAGCGTTGGTGGTCCAGTAATTCCGCGGCGTGCGATCGGTGATCGTCGGGAGGCCGGACGGCGAAACGGTTCGCGTGACGTTGCCGAGGTACGCCGAGGTGTTGACGTAGTACTGCCGCAGCCAGCTGCTGACCGAGAATCCGAGCTGCTGCTCGCGGCTGCCGAATCCACCATCGCTTCCCGAGCCGGTGGGACGCGAATTCGCATCGAACAGATACGATCTGCCTTCAATGGCGATGGTCGTCCCCGCGAAGAGCCGATACTGCGGCCGCACGGAGTAGCCGCTCGACTTGAGACCGCTGAAAACGGCGGTTACGTCGGAGGTGTGCCAGCCGCTCGCCGACAATGCGACGCGCGACGAAAGCCGCTCGGAGACGTTCGCAACCACTTCGTCGGTGGCGCGGGCGAACGCATCGCTGCCGCCAGGCGCGTGGGTGATGCGCAGCTCTTCGTTGCTTTCGGGTCCCTGCCGCACCAATCCGCTCGACCAGCCGAGACCATCGCCGCCCGCGAAGCGACGCTCCGCGATTTCCGCCTTGAAGGTCGTGCCGAAGAGTGTCGGAACCGCCGCGCCGATTCCCGCCGCGTCGAGCTGGCGTGGCGAGGCACCCGTGTCGCCGAGGTGCGAAACCGCCGCACTCATCCGGGCGATGCCGAGCTGATGCTCGGCCAATACGCCGAGCATTGGCTTGCGCTCGCTGGTTCCGACAGGCGGCATCGACATCGCGCCGAGCGCCAACACGCTCCACTCGGCGTGCTGCAGATGCAGCAGCGCGCCCTGGCCATACGGATAGAGACCAGTGAGGTCGGAGAACGAAGCGCCGGTGTTGCCCATGCTCAGCTGGCCGGACGGAGCGGTGAGCACGACGGACGCCGCCGATTGGTAGGCGCCGAGGTGGGCGAAGGCATTGCTGGCTGCGCCGCCCTGAACCGTACCGGCGGAAAACCGTGCGTCGACCCGCACCGAATCGTAGAGCGCGCCGTTCGCGGTCAGCATCAGCAGCCGGTTTGCTTGACCATTTTCGTCAGTCGCCTGCGCAACCGACGAGGTGATGAGTGGGCCAGACTCCCGGCCAATGCTGCTGGAGTTGAAGACCTCCACCGTCATCGTCTGAGCGGCGAGGGTATCGACGCCCGAGCGCAGCGAGATGAGGATGAACGACGAACCGGTTGACGACAGCGCCGGGACCTTGAGTCGCACGCGACGCTTGATCGTTTCGGCGGGCGAGATCTCGAGCTTTGATTGGTGGAGGTCGCGCTCCGACCAGCCGCTGGGAAGGTCGAGGTCGGCGCTGATCCTCTCGACCGAGTTGCCCTGATTCGAGATCTCGAATGGCAGAATGACATCGCTGCCCGCCTGCGCGTTGAGCGGCGCGGTCTGCGGGCGCAGCACGATTCTTCGAATCAGCGAAACGTCGATCTCGATCGGCACTACTACGGTCGGCGAGCCGGGGACAGAAAACAGTACTTCGGCGGCGATGGCGCGGCCGGCGATCGCTCCGGCGGGAATGCCGATGGTGATGCCGAGTCGGGGCTTCGCCGCTCGATTCATGGAGAGCGTTCGCGAGTGCGAGCCAAGCACCGTGAACTCGCCGTGCGGCACGATCACCGCCTCGACGCTTCCAGCCCGGACGAGCGTGTCCGGAACCGGCACCGACACGACCTGATAGCTTCGCGGCGCGCCAGAGGCGGTGACCGCCGGCGCGCGGGTGGTCGCACCTGCGCGCGCGGAATCACCGGCCGGCGTTTGCGGAGGCACCGACCCCGGCGGCGGCGATTGCGATAACGACTGCGCTCCCGCCACGAGCGCGGGAGCGCACAGAACAGCAACCATCAGCGAAGCCGCGGACAATCTCGAGAGTCTGATCACGGGACCGTCTGGGCGAGCGTGATCTGGTAATTCGCGGTGTAGGTGCCGGGCGCGTCAGTGGTCCAGTTCAATTTCAGGCGAAAGAAGATCGTGTTACTCCACGGATCGTTCAGTCCCTTGTTGATCACGAGGCGCTGCTCGACCTGCGCGTCGGTGAGCGTCATTGCGTTCCACGTCGCGAGATCGGAGCGACGCCATTCGAGATCACCGATCACCTTGCCGCCGCCCATCGATCCGGAGGTCGAGCGAATCGAGATCGTGGTAGTGCGCGGCACGCCGTTCTGCGAGTTCACGTTGAACGTGACGCCGGCGGGTGCATCCACGAAGCCGGCGATGTAGTCGGCTGCCGTCGGCGAAGGAAAGGTGACTGTTCCGCCACTGAGGGTGATGTTCGTTTTCTGCGCGAGTGCCGGCGATGCGCACAGTGCCAGCGCGATTGCCGCGCTGGTGCTGGCGCCACGGAGCTTGCGCAGAAGCACGGACATTTTCCCTACTTGACCTGGTAATCGATCTGGCCGGCGACGAGCTCGGCACCACCAAAGTCGATCAGAGCCAGTGCGACGTAATCCCCGGCGGGAAGGTCACGGGGTACGTCAACGAGCACCTTTCGCACTGCGCCAGGCAGCGTCGGAAATTCTCCGATCGGAACCTGGGTGGCGAGGCTGTTGTCCAGCCGCCGGAATTCCACCCGACCCTTTGCGGTCATGTGCATACCGCCGGTGTTGTGAAAGCGAATGGCGATCTGCTTTCCGCCGGGCTGGATGCCTGCCGACGCGGTGCTCGCCGTTCTGGCGGGCGTCGTCGATGCAGCGGGTTTGGCTGGAGCGTCGACGACGGCCATGTCTTCGATGGCGCCATCGCGCTGCAGTCCCGGCGGTGCGATGTAAACCTTGACGCCGGTGCGGAAGATGTACTGCAGCGAGTTCCCGCTGGCGGCAGCGCGCTGCGGCACTTCTTCGACGAACACGATGTCCCAGCACTCGCGGGTGAGCGCGGCGTCGGTCTGGACCGCGAGCCTAATTACGCGCGAAGTGTGCGGCTCTACGCGAACTGACAGCGGTGACACGGTGAGCATCGATCCACACGACTTGCCGCTGGATCCCGCGGCGAGAAAGCGGTTGTCACCGTTTTCCTGGCGGTCCCAGTCCTGGCGCGAAAGGGTGGCCTGCACCGGACGGTCGCTGGTGTTCTGCAGCGAGAAAGTGGCGGCGGCCCTGCCGGCGCCGGCGGTGAGTATCGTCACCTCGAGCGGATCTACGAGCAGCTGCGCCGATGCGCCCTGCGAGACCAGCCCTACAGCGCAGAGGGCGAGCACGGTCACCCGCACTCGCCCTCTGCGCTCCGCGCCCGCCCTTTCGGGCGAGCGAGAGCGGAGAATCTGCATCAGAGTTACGGAGCGGTGAGGGTGAACACGATCGGCAGGCTGTAGGTACCAGGCGCGTTGCCGGCGTTCGTGAAGTCGTTCGACCAGGTCGTTCTGAAGAAGGCCTGTGCCGCGGCGCCGTTGCTGGCGCTGGCGTTCGACGCGAAGGTCGCGTCGCTCGCGGTGATCGCGGTGTAGGTGCCACCAGCCGAAGTCGCCCACGCCAGATCGCCGATCGGCTTCTGACCGCTGTTCGTACCCGAGTAATCCCAGAACCCAGCGACTGCGGGCTGAGCCTTGATCTTGAGCGTCCAGCTGCGGTTCGCCTTGACCGAGAACGTCGGGCCGGCGTTATCGAGCGCGGTACCGGCGTCGATCTGGTCAGCGGTCGGATTGGTCAGGTTGGTGGTCGCCGAGCTCATGCCGAGCTTGACGAGGGTACCAACGGTGACCGATGCGGTGTTGGTGGTGTTGCAGCTACCGGCGTTGCCGGAGCACTGCGCGTCGGCCTGGGTCGCGGCGACGGCTGACACCAGCGCAATCGCGGCCAACATTGAACGGGTCGCTTTCATTTTCGTTGAATCTCCGAAGGAATTTTTGAGGGCGCCGATCAACGAGCCGGGGCTGAAAATCGGTCCTTTCAAAACGGTTGGGGTGTTGCCACCAGTAAGACGAAAACGGACCCCCTCTGTAACCCTTTTTTCAGAGAGAAATCCGTTGACTTTTGCGGTGAAATCCGTCCGCAAATTCGTGCGCGCGGGGGCCGAATTGCGCGCCCAATCTACTTCAACTGTTTAACCAGCCGCCGATATGAATCCGACATTTGGGCCAAAGCCGAAATGCGTCGGCGTTTGTTCGGGGCGAACGGCTAAGCGCTTATGACGCCGCGCCATGAGTACCAAGCGCGGCCGTGGATTGGGGTGATAAGGAATCACCCCTCCTTGTCTTCGTACTGATCCTTGAGGGCGGCGACGACGTTGGGATCGGCGAGCGTCGTCATGTCGCCGAGCGCGCGTCCTTCTGCGATGTCGCGAAGGAGCCGACGCATGATCTTTCCGGAGCGCGTTTTTGGTAGATCCGCGGAGAACAAAATATCGTCCGGACGCGCCAGTGCGCCGATCTTTTGGGCGACGAATTCGCGCAACTCGTCGCGCAGCGCGGGACTCGCAGCGCGGCCATCGCGGAGCGTGACGAAGCACGCCAGCGCCTGGCCTTTGAGCTCGTGGGTGCGTCCCACCACCGCGGCTTCGGCGACAGCCGGGTGCTCGACCAGCGCCGACTCGACCTCCATCGTCCCGATGCGGTGACCCGCAACATTCAACACGTCGTCGACGCGCCCGAGAATCCAGAAGTAGCCGTCGTTGTCGCGCTTCGCGCCGTCGCCGGGGAAGTAGAGATCTGGCCTGCCATCCCACTTCGAGAAGTACGTCTGCACGTAGCGCTCGTCGTCGCCCCAGATGGTGCGCAGCATCGACGGCCACGGCTTGGTGAGCGCGAGCAATCCGCCACCGACATCGATGCGCTTGCCGGCAGAGTCGAGCAGCTCGGCGGAATAACCGGGCAGTGCCTTCGTCGCGCTTCCCGGTTTTGTCGGTGTGACACCCGGGAGTGGCGAGATGACAATCGCGCCGGTCTCCGTCTGCCACCACGTATCCACGATCGGACAACGGTTGCCGCCGATGTGCTCGCGGTACCACATCCACGCCTCGGGATTGATCGGCTCGCCGACCGAGCCAAGCAGCCGGAGCTGCGAGAGATCGTGCTTGGCCGGATGCTCGTCGCCCCATTTCATGAACGCGCGAATTGCAGTTGGCGCGGTGTAAAGGATCGTCACGCCGTGTCGCTCGCATAGATCCCAGAACCTGTCGCGCTCGGGCCAGTCGGGCGCGCCCTCGTACATCACGCACGTTGCCCCATTGGCGAGCGGCCCGTACACGAGATAGGAATGGCCGGTCACCCAACCGATGTCGGCGGTGCACCAGAAGACGTCGTCTTCCCTGAGGTCGAAGACCATCTTCGTCGTCGTCGTCACGCCGGTGAGGTAGCCGCCGGTGGTGTGCACGATGCCCTTCGGCTTTCCAGTCGTGCCGGACGTGTACAGGATGTAAAGCACGTCCTCGGCGTCCATCGTTTCCGGCTCGCACTCGATGGATGCATCGCGCATCAGTCGGTGCCACCAGTGATCGCGTCCCTCTTTCATGTCGGCGAACGATTCGTCGCCTTCGCTGCCGCCGCGACGGCGCACGACCACCACGTTCTTGATCGACGGAGTCGCCTCGAGCGCCTTGTCGGCGTTCCGCTTCAGCGGGATCACCTGCCCGCGCCGGTATCCGCCGTCGGCGGTGATGAGCAGCTTGCATTCCGAATCGTTGATCCGGTCGCGCAGAGACTCCGGAGAAAAACCGCCGAACACCACCGAATGAATCGCGCCCAGCCGCGCGCATGCCAGCATCGCCACCGCGGCTTCGGGAATCAGTGGCAGATAGATCGCGACACGATCGCCTTTGCGGACCCCCAATTTCTTGAGAACATTGGCGAACTTGTTGACCTCGCAGTGGAGATCCCAGTAGGTGAGGGTGCGACGGTCGCCGGGCTCACCTTCCCATACGAGTGCAGCCTTGTTCCGGCGCGGTCCCGTCAGATGCCTGTCGATGCAGTTCACCGACACATTGATCTTTCCGCCGGTGAACCACTTCGCATGGGGCGGCGTCCACTCCAACACCTTGCTCCACGGTTTTATCCACTCGAGCTCGCGCGCCTGATCGGCCCAGAATTTCTCGGGGTCGCGGGCTGCCTGCTCGTAGATTTGTTCTGTCTTGACGACCGCGTCCCGGGTGAACTGCGGTGGCGGCTCGAAGGTTCGGTTTTCCTCTAGGAGGACGTCGATGTCGGTCATTGGCGCGAAGGGGTTGGTCGTCGCCGCGATGGCGGTTTCGCAAGGATACATCGTTTTGCGCCGCTCCCGCCAGAGTGGCAAGTTCTAGGCGAATGTCCTCAAAAATCTCCAGCGGTGCAACGTCATCCCCGACGTCGGTTGTGGAAGTGAGCGAGCTTACCCGCAACTTCGGTCCTCGGCGCGCGGTGGCGGGCGTCTCGTTTTCTCTGCTGCCGGGCGAATGCCTGGCGTTGTTCGGACCGAATGGGGCAGGGAAAACCACGCTGCTCCGCGTCCTGGCCGGTCTCCTCAAGCCGACATCCGGGAATGCCAGCGTGTCGGGCATTCAGTTGCCCGGCGGCGCACCAGCGCGGGCTCAGGTCGGACTCATCTCCCACCACACGATGCTGTATGAAGCGCTGTCGCCGCGCGAGAACGTCGCGTTCGCGGCCCGACTCTACGGCGTCCACGACTCGAGCGCGCGGGTCGAGGAAGCGTTGCGACGGATGGCGATGGTCGAGCGCGCCGATGCGCCAGTGCGCTCGCTGAGTCGCGGCATGCAGCAGCGGGTTTCGATCGCGCGGGCGACGGTGCATTCCCCGCGCCTGGTTCTCGCCGACGAGCCGTACAGCGGGCTCGACGACAGCGGCGCCCGCGCGCTTACGGCGCTGCTCGAGGAGCTGCGCGCGGCGGGAACCGCGATCGTAATCGTCACGCACAATCTCGTCGAGGGCCTGTCGCTGGCGACCCGCGCGGCGGTGATGAAGGCCGGAAAGTTCGTGCGCACCGATGCCGCCGAAGGGATCGACCGTGGATCGTACGCCGCCACCTATCGCGAGGCGCTCGCAACCGGTGGCTGAGATCCTCTACACTTCCTGGATAATCGCGCGCAAAGATCTCGCGATCGAGTTTCGGACACGGTCCGCGTTCTTCTCGGCGGTGGTCTTCGCGTTGCTGGCACTGGCGATTTTCTACTACGCCTGGGATCCAACCGCGGTAACCGCGACCGATCTCGCGCCCGGCGTGCTATGGGTGATCTTCACGTTCTCGGGATTGCTGGGATTGCATCGGTCGTTCGGCGTCGAGATGGCCGACCGCGCCATCGACGGGCTGCTCGCCTCGCCCGCGAGCCGCGAAGCGATCTTTCTGGGGAAGGCTCTCGCGAATCTGATCTTCGTCGCCGCGGTGCAGGCGGTAGCGATCCCAGCGCTGGTGCTGTTCTACAATCTCCCTCTGATGCGAATTGCCGGCCCGCTGATCGCGATCGCGGTGCTCGCCGCGATCGGGCTCGTCGCGGTTGGAACTCTGTTCAGCGCGATGGCGGTGAACACCCGACTCGCCGAGCTGCTGCTGCCGATGCTGGCGCTGCCGTTCTTCGTCCCGATCGTCACCGCCGCCGCGCAGGCGACTGCGAAGCTTTTGAGCGGACGGCCGGTGGTCGAGATCTCGGCGTGGCTGAAGCTGCTGGTCGCCTTCGATTTGGTGTTCGTCGTCGCGTGCGCGGTTGCGTACCCGTTCACGGTTGAGGATTAGTAAGGGCAACTGCAGCGGAACGGGCGGGAGGCCTCTGGGATCAGGCGCCTGGGTTCAGGTTACGACCGTGGGACGTTATGTCGGTGCGAAACGCAGTTGCCTTTAGAGTGAATGGCGCGGCAATACGTCCCACGGTAGTAACCCGGCGCCAGGCACCTGCACACTGACGCCTCCCGCCCGTTCAG